>NZ_SSOL01000079.1:0-489794 GCF_029871275.1 Pseudomonas sp. BN414 | reverse complement strand
TCCTGTGGGGGCGATTTCAATCGCCAAGCAGGGCACAGCCCTGCCTGCCTTTGTAGGAGCGAACTCATTCGCGAAGGGACTGGCACCGAGCCAGCCCGAAGCAACCCTCTCCCCCGGCCCCTCTCCCTAAAGTGGAGAGGGGTGACTCTCGGCTCACCCTCGGCGCCCGCATAATCCTGTGGGGGCGATTTCAATCGCCAAGCAGGGCACAGCCCTGCCTGCCTTTGTAGGAGCGAATTCATTCGCGAAGGGACTGGCACCGAGCCTACCGGAAGCAACCCTCACCCCAACCCTCTCCCGCAAGCGGGAGAGGGGGCAGTTCGTGCAGCGCTCTGACTGCTTTCGTCCAAACGAAAAAGCCGCGCATTCGCGCGGCTTCTTCCCAGCGGCAGATCGATCAATCGCCGTAGATATCGAAGTCGAAGTACTTGGCCTGGATCGCCTGGTACTTGCCATTCGCCCTCAGGGTCTTGATGGCGTTGTTGAACTTCTCGCGCAGTTCGTTATCGCCCTTGCGCACAGCGATGCCGGCACCTTCACCGAAGTACTTCGGATCGTTCAGCACCGGGCCGACGAACTCGTAGCCCTTGCCGTTATCGGTCTTGAGGAAGCCTTCATTGAGCGGGAAGACGTCGGCCAGCGCGCCGTCCAGGCGACCGGACAGCACGTCCAGGTAGATCTCGTTCTGGGTGCTGTAGCGCACGATCTTGATGCCCTTGGGCTCCAGGACCTCGGTGGCGAAGCGGTCGGTGGTGGTGGAGCGCTGGGTACCGATGGTCTTGCCCACCAGGCTCTTGAATTCCGGGTCGACCACGTTGCCCTTCTTCATCACCAGGCGCGCCGGGCTGTAGTAGTACTTGCTGGTGAAGTCGACGGACTTCTTGCGCTCATCGGTGATGGTCATGGAGGACAGCACGGCGTCCACCTTCTTCACCTTGAGGGAGGGGATCAGGCCATCGAACTCCTGCTCGATCCACTGGCACTTGACCTTCATTTCCTCGCACATGGCATTGCCGATGTCGTAGTCGAAGCCGGCGATCTGCCCTTCCGGCGTCTTGAAGGCGAAGGGGGGATAGGCCGCTTCGATGCCAATGCGCAGGGGCTTGTCAGCCGCGAAAACGCTGGAGGCCAGCAGGCTAAGGGCAAGGCTGCCCAGCAGAACGAGTTTCTTCATGGTGCGACTCCCGCATTACGGATGGAGGCCCGCCGCATTGCAGGGCGTGCCGGTTCGGAATGGATTTTCGAGGCAGAAGAAGACGCCGCCAGGGCTGGCCGGCATGGGAATGGAATGGGTAGCTGGCTGGGGATCATGATGGACGCCGCTAACTTGTACTTGTGAGTCCATACTGGACTCAAATGTACAGATCGTCAATCACCCATGAAAAAGCCCGGCATTGGCCAGGCTTGTTCGGAATCTTGTAGGAACCTTGTGGGGGCGAATTCATTCGCCAAGCGGGCCGAAGGCCTGCCATCGGGAGTCCCCGGGGGCAGCTACGCAGCCCTTCGCGAATGAATTCGCCCCCACAGGAAAAGCAGTCCCAATCGGTTCATTCCCAGCGCTCGGCGGCGGTCTTGTCGCTGCACCGCCCTTCCACCCAGCGTGGGCCTTCGGCGGTGTCTTCCTTCTTCCAGAACGGCGCGCGGGTCTTGAGGAAGTCCATGATGAAGTTGCACGCGTCGAACGCTGCCTGGCGATGGGCGCTGGCAGTACCGACGAAGACGATGGGCTCGCCCGGTTCCAGGCGCCCGATGCGGTGGAGGATATCCACGTTGAGCAGCGGCCAGCGTTCCCGTGCTTCGGCCGCGATCTTCTCCAGGGCCTTCTCGGTCATGCCCGGATAGTGCTCGAGGAACATGCCGGCCACATCCTGTCCGTCGTTGAAGTCGCGCACATAGCCGACGAAGCCGACCACCGCGCCAATTCCCACATTGGCCGCGTGCAGCGCGTTGAGTTCAACACCGGGATCGAAAGCGGTTTCCTGCACGCGAATGGCCATCTCAGCCTCCGGTCACGGTGGGGAAGAAGGCGACTTCGTCACCGTCGCTGAGGGCTTCGTCCAGGCTGCACAGCTCCTGGTTGCGGGCGCACATCAGGTTCTGTTCGGCGAGAACTTCCCAGACGCCGCCACGGGCCAGCAGATGCCGGCGCAGATCATCCAGCTTCGCGAACGCCGGGTCACAGTTGAGCTGCTCGCCTTCGATGCCGAGCGCTTCACGGTAACGGGCGAAATACTGCACGCGAATCATCATTACTCCCCGGCCTGGTAATGGCCGCTCTTGCCGCCCAGCTTTTCCAGCAGGCGTACGTTTTCAATGGTCATGCCGCGATCGACCGCCTTGCACATGTCATAGATCGTCAGGGCGGCCACGCTGGCGGCGGTCAGCGCTTCCATTTCCACGCCGGTCTGCCCGGCCAGTTTGCAGCGGGCGACGATATGCACGCAGTCGTCCCCTTCCGCTGTCAGCTCCACCTTGACGCTGGTGAGCATCAGCGGGTGACACAACGGAATGAGATCAGAGGTCTTTTTCGCCGCCTGGATACCGGCGATGCGCGCCACGGCGAACACGTCGCCCTTGGGGTGGCCGCCGGACTGGATCATGGCGAGGGTTTCCGGGCGCATGCGCACGCGGGCTTCGGCCGTCGCTTCACGGGACGTCACCGCCTTGTCGGTGACGTCGACCATGTTGGCGCGACCCTGGGCATCGAGATGGGTAAGCACTGCGAGTCTCCTTGGACAGGAGACAGATTGTATACAGAAATCCCCGCTGGGCGGCAGCTGCCGCCCAGCGGGAGTCGAGGGTCACATATGCGCTTCGGCGTACTCGGCCAGCACGGAGCGCGGCACGCCCTGGAGGGTGATGTGCACGCCGTGGGGGAAGTCCTTGAAGCGTTCGGTCAGGTAGGTCAGGCCCGAGCTGGGGGCGGAAAGGTAAGGGGTGTCGATCTGCGCCAGGTTGCCCAGGCAGATCACCTTGGAGCCAGTACCGGCACGGGTGATGATGGTTTTCATCTGGTGCGGCGTCAGGTTCTGGCACTCGTCGATGATGATCAGGCTCTGCTGGAAGCTGCGGCCGCGGATGTAGTTCAGGGATTTGAACTGCAGCGGCACCTTGCTGAGGATGTAATCCACGCTGCCGTGGGTGTTCTCGTCGTCCATGTGCAGGGCTTCGAGGTTGTCGGTGATCGCACCCAGCCAGGGCTCCATCTTCTCCGCCTCGGTACCGGGCAGGAAGCCGATTTCCTGGTCCAGGCCCTGCACGCTGCGGGTGGCGATGATGCGCCGGTAGCGCTTGCTGACCATGGTCTGCTCGATAGCTGCCGCCAGCGCCAGGATGGTCTTGCCCGAACCCGCCGCACCGCTGAGGTTGACCAGGTGGATATCCGGGTCAAGCAGCGCGTAGAGCGCCAGCGCCTGATACACATCGCGCGGACGCAGGCCCCAGGCTTCCTGATGCAGCAGCGGTTCCTGATGCAGATCGAGGATCAACAGCTCATCGGCCTTGATGCCTTTGATCCAGCCCACGAAACCCTGCTCGTCGACGATGAACTCGTTGACGTGCACGGCTGGAAGGTTGTCGGTGAGCTGCACGCGATGCCAGGTACGTCCATGGTCCTGACGCGTCTCCACCTTGCTCACACGGTCCCAGAACGACCCGGGCATATCGTGGTAGCCGCGGGACAGCAGGGACACATCGTCGACCAACTGGTCGGTGTGGTAGTCCTCGGAATCGATCCCGCAGGCGCGCGCCTTCAGGCGCATGTTGATGTCCTTGGTCACCAGCACCACGGACATGCCCGGCCTGCGGCTCTTCAGCTCCACCAGCTGGTTGATGATCTTGTTGTCGTTGAGGTCTTCAGGCAGCCAGGTGATGGGGGCTGCGCGTTTGCTCATGAGAATCGAGAGGAAGCCGCAAGGGCCGCTTTTCTCTCGCTGGATGGGTACTCCGTGCTCCACTTCCTCGGGGGTTGCGCCACTGAGGATCTTGTCGATGTTACGGATGGCCTGCCTGCATTCAGCGGCAACGCCCTGCTTGCCAGTCTTCAGCTTGTCCAACTCCTCCAGCACGGTCATCGGAATGGCCACGTGGTGTTCCTGGAAGTTGAACAAGGCGTTGGGATCGTGGATCAGGACGTTGGTGTCGAGCGCGTACAAGGTTGGAGCGGTAGGGCGGGAGCGTCCGTGGTCATCCATACTCGGTCACCTTCTTATAGGGCCAGGCGACGGAATGCCCGGGAGGCTCTCCGCCGCGGAGGGCCGCCGACCTCCCCGCTCCGGGTCATGCCGGTTAAGGGATGGAGCCAACAAGGTGAGGGCCGATGGCCGCCACCTGTCTGCAGGGTTCGGCGGTCTGATTTGTTAATACTCCATTCGGGATGACAGAAAAAAGAACTTTTTGGCCTGAACGCGATTTTTTTTCAGTACGACAAAAAGACCTTGGCGTGTAGGAAAGCACCCGTTAAATTCGAAAGTCCCCTCCCCCGAAATTCCTCGATTTTCCCCGCTTGGGATCATTCCGGCTGCCGTATCCAACCTGCCTATCGGCGGGATAGGTGGAGCCAACCGACGCAAATCCCTAGAATCGCCCCGTTCCCGAAGGAGACGATTCGATGCTGTTGGTGATTTCCCCTGCCAAGACCCTGGACTATGAGACCCCGCCGGTCACTTCGCGCTTTACCCAGCCGGAGTTCCTGGACCATGCCCAGGAGCTGATCCAGCAACTGCGCGAACTCAGCCCCGCGCAGATCGCCGAGCTGATGCACCTGTCCGATAAACTCGCCGGTCTCAACGTCGCGCGCTATGGCAGCTGGCATCCGGATTTCACCCCAGACAATGCCAAGCAGGCCCTCCTGGCTTTCAAGGGTGACGTCTACACGGGCCTCAACGCCGAAGACTTCGTGGATGCCGACTTCGACTTCGCGCAGCAGCATCTGCGCATGCTCTCCGGCCTCTATGGCCTGCTGCGACCGCTGGACCTGATGCAGCCCTACCGCCTGGAAATGGGCACCAAGCTGGCCAATGCCCGCGGCAAGGATCTTTATGCCTTCTGGGGCGAGCGCATCAGTGGCTGGCTGAACGAGGCCCTGGCCGCCCAGGGCGACGACATCCTGCTCAACCTCGCCTCCAACGAGTACTTCAGTTCGGTGAAGCGCAAGGCCCTGAGCGCCCGCATCATCGACACCGAGTTCAAGGACCTGAAGAACGGCCAGTACAAGATCATCAGCTTCTACGCCAAGAAGGCCCGAGGCCTGATGGCGCGCTATGTGATCAAGGAGCGCCTGAAGGACCCTGAAGGCCTCAAGGACTTCAACTACCAGGGCTACCGCTACTCGGCGGAGCACTCAAAGCCCGACAGCCTGGTCTTCCTGCGCGACGAGCCGCAGGAGTGAGATGAAAGAACCCCGCCGCAATGGCGGGGTTTTCGTTTGTGCCGTCGCTATCCCTTCCGAGCTCGCCTGGCACCTCCGCTGTTGGGCTTCGCGGCGCTCTGCCCAACCTACGAACTGCCCCACGCTGAACGTACGTGGCTCTCCTGAGTGCCACGTAATCGCCACTGCAGATTCAATATCACTTCAAGATCATATGGGTGGCACAAGTTCGCCTTTGATACTGGCTAACTCGTTTTTTGATAGTGGCCAAGTTGTTTTTCGATAGTGGCCAACTTGCAAAATGCAATAGTCGAAAACCTGCAAACTGCCTGATTGAACTTTTCCAAAGCGCGCCAACTCTGAGAATGCCACGACCTTGACACGGGGCGTAGTCAAAAAACTGCAATAAGCAAAATCTGGGACGAACGGTAGGAACTATCCGAAATGACGGACACTCATACCCCCGTGACTTAATTCTTCACACCATATTTCGGTGTGATCTCAAACTGCCTTTACCAACTATCGGCGCGCAGCCGAGGGGTAGTTTTTATCTGGCGAAAGCCAAATAAGTTAATTAAGGAGAAGCGCAACAAACTCGACCTACTGGACAAAACCAACGAGCCAGAGCCGTTTCGGCGATCAGCTCAGGACTCTACCCGGGCAAGCAATGCGACATGCCCAGTTCAGGCGCCCTAACTTTGGCGTCCGGTACTACTCATGCCTGTGCACTTTAAAGTTGCAACTGCGACATAAAGGTGCAAACGGAAGTGACACTAACGTCACATATTAAACAGCGTGCTTAAAGGACGAGGTGAATACGATGCGAATCAGCATCTTCGGTTTGGGCTATGTTGGTGCAGTGTGCGCCGGCTGCCTCTCTGCTCGTGGTCATGAAGTTGTCGGTGTCGACGTTTCTCAGACCAAAATCGACCTGATCAACAATGGCAAATCGCCCATTGTCGAACCGGGTCTGGAAGAACTTCTACAGCAAGGCGTGAAAACTGGCCGCCTGCGCGGCACTACCGATGTCGCCGGTGCCGTTCGCGACACCCAGGTTTCCTTCATCTGCGTCGGTACTCCGAGCAAGAAGAATGGCGACCTGTCCCTCGACTACATCGAAGGCGTCTGCCGCGAGATCGGCTTCGCCCTGCGCGACAAGGCCGAGCGCCACACCGTGGTAGTACGCAGCACCGTGCTGCCAGGCACCGTGAAGAACGTCGTGATCCCGATTATCGAAGACTGCTCAGGCAAGAAGGCCGGCGTGGACTTCGGCGTCGCGGTGAACCCTGAGTTCCTCCGCGAAAGCACCGCGATCAAGGACTACGACTACCCGCCCATGACCGTGATCGGCGAGCTGGACACGGCCGCTGGCGACGTACTGGAAACCCTGTACCGCGAACTCGACGCCCCGATCATCCGCAAGGACATCGAAGTGGCCGAGATGATCAAGTACACCTGCAACGTGTGGCACGCGGCCAAGGTCACCTTCGCCAACGAGATCGGCAACATCGCCAAGGCGGTCGGTGTCGATGGTCGTGAAGTGATGGACGTGGTCTGCCAGGACAACAAGCTCAACCTGTCCAAGTACTACATGCGCCCGGGCTTCGCCTTCGGCGGTTCCTGCCTGCCCAAGGACGTGCGTGCGCTGAACTACCGCGCCACTTCCCTGGACGTGGAATCCCCCCTGATCGGCTCGCTGATGCGCAGCAATGCCGCCCAGGTGCAGAAGGCCTTCGACATCATCTCCGGCCACGACAAGCGCAAGGTCGCCCTGCTCGGCCTGTCCTTCAAGGCCGGTACCGATGACCTGCGTGAAAGCCCGCTGGTGGAACTCGCCGAGATGCTGATCGGCAAGGGTTACGACCTCAGCATCTACGACCGCAACGTCGAGTACGCCCGCGTCCACGGTGCCAACAAGGACTACATCGAGTCGAAGATCCCCCACGTGTCCTCGCTGCTGGACAGCAACTTCGACGCGGTGGTCGACAAGGCGGACATCATCGTCCTGGGCAACCGTGACGAGCTGTTCGCCCCGCTGGCCCAGAAAGCCCCGGCCGGCAAGCAGGTAATCGACCTGGTGGGCTTCATGCCCAAGGGCTCCCAAGGCAACGCCGAGGGAATCTGCTGGTAAAGCGCCCTGCCCCCTTCCCCAACGGGAAGGGGGCATCCGCCAAACGAGCCCAGGACGACTCTATGGACAAGATCAAGCATGGCCTGCTCGAAGCCTCGGGCTGGCTGTTCTACCTCATTGCACTGATGCTGCTGGCACTGGCACTGCCCAGGTCCGTTTTCGACCCCGACTCCAAGCATTTCCTGCTGCTGATCGGGGCTGTGGGCATCTGGCGCTATTCCATGGGCGCCCTGCACTTCGTGCGCGGCACGCTGTTCCTCTACTTCGTGTATCCCTGGTACAAGCGGCGCCTGGCCAAGCTCGGCAACGCGGCAGACCCGTCCCACGTGTTCCTGCTGGTGACGAGCTTCCGCATCGAGGCCCTGACCACCGCCATGGTCTACCGCTCGGTGATCGAGGAAGCCATCGCCTGCGGCTACCCGACCACCGTCGTCTGCTCCATCGTCGAGCTGTCCGACGAGCTGCTGGTGAAGAACCTCTGGACGAAGCTCGCGCCACCGTCGCGGGTCAAGCTGGACTTCGTGCGCATTCCCGGTACCGGCAAACGCGATGGTCTGGCCTACGGCTTCCGCGCCATCTCCCGGCAACTGCCGGATGCGGACGCGGTCGTGGCGGTGATCGACGGCGACACAGTGCTGGCCGAAGGCGTGGTCAAGAAGACCGTGCCCTGGTTCAAGCTCTTCCCCAACGTCGGCGGCCTGACCACCAACGAGTTCTGCGAGGTGCGCGGCAGCTACATCATGAGCGAGTGGCACAAGCTGCGATTCGCCCAGCGCCACCTCAACATGTGCTCGATGGCCCTGTCCAAGCGCGTGCTGACCATGACCGGGCGGATGTCGGTGTTCCGCGCCAGCGTGGTGACCGATCCGGACTTCATCGCCGACGTGGAAAGCGACCACCTGGACCACTGGCGTCTGGGGCGTTTCCAGTTCCTCACCGGTGACGACAAGTCCAGCTGGTACAGCCTGATGCGCCTGGGCTACGACACCTTCTACGTACCGGATGCCGCGATCAACACCGTCGAGCACCCGCCGGAGAAGAGTTTCATCAAGGCCAGTCGCAAGCTGATGTTCCGTTGGTACGGCAACAACCTGCGTCAGAACTCCCGCGCCCTGGCGCTCGGTCCGCGTCGTCTCGGCTGGTTCACCTCCGTCGTACTGGCCGACCAGCGTGCCTCGATGTGGACCTGCCTGCTGGGCCTGGCCGTGGCCATCATCGCCAGCCTGAAGTACAGCATCGCCTACCTGCTGGTGTACCTCCTGTGGATCGGCCTTACCCGCTTCGTCCTGACCCTGCTGCTCAGCATTACAGGGCACCGGATCGGACCGGCCTACCCCTTGATCCTCTATTACAACCAGATCGTCGGAGCGCTGGTGAAGATCTACGTCTTCTTCCGCCTCGACCAGCAGTCCTGGACCCGCCAGAACACCAAGCTCAACCGTGACCTCGCGAGCTTCTCGCGCTGGTTCAACACCTGGTCCTCACGCGCCATGACCTTCTCCGCAACCAGCGTATTCGTCGCCACGCTGCTGGCGATCGTGTGAGCACAAGGAACCTGACAGGAATCGAAGCCATGAATACAGCCGTCAATCTCAATGTGGTGCATGAATCCGAAGCCCAGCGCCAGCACGCGCGGGTGAAGATCCCCGGCAAGATCCGCTACATCGCCCGTGGCGAGCGCTTCGAAGCGTCGCTGCTGGACGTCTCCGCCGGCGGTTTCGCCTTCACCGCCGGGCGCGCCGGCTCCAGCATCGGCGACCACCACAAGGGCCGCCTGATGTTCCAGATCGACGGCCTCAGCCTGGGCCTGGACGTAGAGTTCCAGGTGCGCGCCGTGGACACCCGCACCGAGCGCATTGGCTGTGTCTTCCATGGCCTTCAGCCGCGTGACATCGCCACCCTGCGCTACCTCATCAGCTCGCACCTCTCGGGCGAACTGGTCAGCGCCGGCGACCTGCTCAGCACCCTGCAGCGCGAGAACTTCACCAAGCCGCGCAAAGGCGGCGCGGGCGGCGGCATGGGCCCCCTGGCGCGTCTCAAGGCGGTCGGCTTGAGTGCCGGCATCTTCGTCGTCGGTGTCGGTGCCTTCGGCTACATCCTCAATTCGCTGTACGGCCTGTACTTCGTCACCCATGCCGACTCGGCCATGGTCGCGGTGCCTTCCATGCAGGTCACCATGCCCCGCGAAGGCACGGTGCAGAGCCTGGTGAGCCCAGACGCCAGCGTGGAGAAAGGCGCACCCATCGCGTCCTTCAACGCCACCATGCTGGAGATGCTCAAGGGTCACCTGACCGACGACCAGCTCACCCCGAAGAACGTCGAAGAACTGTTCGGCAAGCAGATGAAGGGCACCCTCACCAGCCCCTGCAACTGCAAGATCGCCCGCCAGCTCGTGGCTGACGGCCAGTTCGCCAGCAAGGGCGACGTGATCTTCGAACTGGTGCCCCAGGACACCCAGGCCACCATCCAGGCGCGCTTCCCCTTCCGCCACATCGGCCAGGCCAAACCGGGTGCCCGCGTCACCTTCCAGGTGGCCGGCGAAGACCAGTCGCGCCACGGCAAGATCCTCAGCAGCAGCCTGCATGACGGCACCATGTCCGCCGACATTCGCGCCACCATTCAGCCTGATGAGCCGCTGCCCAGCACCTTCGCCGGCCAGCCGGTGGAAGTCAGCATCGATCGTGGCCCGTCCCTCGATTGGCTGATCGACCGCGCCCTGGCCGCGGGCTTCTGAGGAGGGCTCGACCATGGCCCATCACGCCACTCCCCTCCTGCTGCTGGCCGCGGCCGTCGCCCTGGCCGGCTGTGCCGGCCTGCCGGACGAACGCCTCGCCCACGAAGCCCTGAAACGCGGTGACAGCTCCACCGCCGAGCAGAACTACCGCCAGCTGGCCGACCTCGGTTATGCCGACGCCGCGGTCGGCCTGGCCGACCTGCAGGTGGCCAGCGGAGACCCGGCGCAACTGCAGAAGGCCGAGCAGACCTATCGCCAGGCCATCGACCAGTCGCCCCGTGCCAAGGCTCGCCTGGGCAAGCTGCTGGCGCGAAAGACCCAGCTGAGCCAGGCCGAACGCCAGGAAACCGCGCAGCTGCTGGAGGAGTCCTTCGAAGCCGGTGAAGAAAGCAGCCTGCTGCCGCTGGTGATGCTCTACCTGCAATACCCGCAGGACTTTCCGTCCGTGAATGTTCCGGCACGCATCGCCAAATGGCGCGCCGAGGGCCACACGCAGGCGGAGCTGGCGCAGATCCTCTTCTATCGCACCCAGGGTTCCTACGATCAGCACCTAGGCGAGATCGAGCAGATCTGCACCCGCAACCTGGCGTTGGCCGACGTCTGCTACGTCGAACTGGCCACCGTCTACCAGAAGCAAGGCAATGCCGACGCCAGGCAGAAACTGCTGGAGCAACTGATGGCCGGCTACCGCGCCGGGCGTATTCCCGCCCAGCGCGTGGAATCGGTCGCGCTGGTCCTGGCCGACGCCGATATCGGCACGCCCGACGAAGGCAAGGCCAAGGAACTGCTCGAAGCGCTGGCACCCGCTTACCCCGCCGCCTGGGTGAGCCTGGCCAAGTTGATCTACGAATACCCGGAACAGGGCGATACCGAGCAGCTGCTGGCCTACCTGGAGAAAGGCCGCGCCGCCTCCCAGCCCCGCGCCGAGCTGCTGCAAGGCCGACTCTACTACGAAGGCAAGCTGGTGCCGCAGGACCCGAAGAAGGCCGAGGAGCACCTGCTCAAGGCCGCCGCCACCGAACCCACCGCCAACTACCTGCTGGGCCAGATCTACCTGCGGGGCTATCTGGGCGACATCGATCCGGACAAGGCCCTGGACCACCTGCTCCGCGCCGCCCGCAGCGGCCAGGTCAATGCCGACTTCGCCCTCGGCCAGATGTACGCCCAGGGCAAGGGTATCCAGCGCAACCTGGTCAACGCGTTCGTTTTCAGCCAGCTGGCCTTGCCCAAGAACACGCCCCAGGCCCTCGAGCTGGCGCAAAGCGTCCAGCAGCAGTTGCCGCCGGCCGAACGCCCCCGCGCCGAACAACTGCTGCGTGAAGAACGCGCCGCGCGTGGCGCAGCAGCGCCCGACACGCAGATGAGCAGCCTATGAATCCCCCTCCGCAGCTCCCGGTAGGTTGGGCAGAGCGCAGCGAAGCCCAACAGCGAGTACGGCAGACGTTGGGCTTCGCACAGCTCAGCCACAACCTACGAGAGCACGGACCGCGGAACAAGAGAGATGAGAAACGCATGAACAAGAATCCCTGGATCAAGGCTGGCCTTGGTCTGTCCCTGCTGGCCGCAAGCATCGCCCACGCCGCAGAGACCCACGACAAGAACTTCGGCCTGGACGTGAAGATCACCGCCCAATCCGAAGACGATCGCGACCTCGGCACCCGCGACGGCGGTGACGTCAACGGCATCGGTCTCGACCTGCGCCCCTGGGTCTACGGCGAGCGCGGCGAATGGAGCGCCTTCGCCATGGGCCAGGCGGTCACCGCCACCGATATCGTCGAAACCGACACCCTGGAATCCAACGACATCGAAGCCGATGCCGCCCAGCGCAACAACGGGCGCGAACCGGACAAGAGCTACCTCGCCATGCGCGAGTTCTGGGTCGATTACGGCGGCCTCACCGCCTACCCCGGCGAGCACCTGCGCTTCGGTCGCCAGCGTGTACGCAGCGAAGAAGGTACCTGGTGGGACACCAACATCGAAGCCTTGCGCTGGAGCTTCGACACCACCCTGCTGCGCGCCCACGCCGGCGTCGCCGAGCGCTTCAGCGATTACCGCACCGACATCGACGAACTGGCGCCGGAAGACGAGGACCGCCAGCACTTCTTCGGCGACATCTCCACGCAGTGGCGCCCGGGTCACTGGGTCGGCGCCAAGCTGCACCACAGTCGCGACAACGGCGACCTGCCCAACGTCGGCGAGGAAGTGGATGAACTCGACAAGCGCACCACCGGCGACCTGACCTGGCTGGGCCTGGAAGCCGACGGTGGCTTCTTCGACCGCCGCTCCACCTTGCCGCTGAACTACTGGGCGCAGGCCACCTGGCTGACCGGCGACGTGGACGAACTGCAGCAGTCGACCGTGGGCAACCAGAACTTCGCCAACGGCAGCCGCAATGTCGATGTCGACGCCTGGGCGGTGGACCTCGGCCTGCGCTGGAACATCGATGACCAATGGAAGGTCGGCGGCGCCTACGCCCGTGGCAGCGGCGGTGGCGACGACGACAGCTCCGAGCAGTTCCGCCAGACCGGCCTGGAGAGCAACCGCTCCAACTTCACTGGCACCGAAGCACGCATGCACCGCTTCGGCGAAGCCTTCCGGGGCGAGCTGAGCAACCTCCAGGTGGCCACCGCCTTCACCTCCTGGCAGATGGGCGAGGACTACGACGCAAGCGTCGTCTACCACCGCTTCTGGCGCGTGGACGACAACCAGGACGTGGGCCAGAGCGGAATCACCGCGCCCCTGGAAGATGGCGAGAAAGACATCGGCCAGGAGATGGACCTGGTGGTCACCCGCTACTTCAAGCAGGGCCTCCTGCCGGCCTCGATGGCCGAGCACCTGGATGAGCGCTCCGCCCTCGTGCGCTTCCGTGGCGGCGTATTCAAGCCGGGCGATGCCTATGCCAGCGGCACCGACTCGCTCATGCATCGCGCCTTCGTCGACTTCATCTGGCGCTTCTGATGGACATCCGGCGCAAGGGAGGAACAGTCATGAAACGTGGCATGGGAACCACGCTGCTGGCAGGCGGCGTCGTGCTCGGCGCCCTGCAGTTCGCCGCACCCTGGGTCCAGGGTGCAGAGCTGCCCCAGGAACTGAAGCCGATCAAGAACTACACGGTGTCCACTGCGCCGGTGGAGCAATTGCATCTGGATACACCCAAGGCGCCAGACCTGTCCGGCTACACCGCGGCCGCAGTGGACGCGAAGATCGATCGCTCCATCCGCGGCAAGGTGGCGGTCAGGCGCATGCTCCAGCAGGACTCGCTGAAGGACTTCATCGGCGGTGACGAGCGCCTGCGCGAGTGGGTGAAACGTCAGCAGAGCATGCCGCAGGCGATCTTCGTCGAAGGTGGCTACGTGACCCCGGCGGACCTGGCCAAGGCACTGCCCGACAGCCAGTTCAGCGAAACCGAGCCGGGCGTGTATCTCGCCCGCCTGCCGATCGTGGTCGCCCAGGGTGCGAGCTTGCAGATCGGCAAGGAGACCCGGGAATTCCGCCTGTCCCAGGAGCGCGGCGCGTTCCTGGTCAACGACGGCAAGCTGTTCATCACCGACACCCAGCTCACCGCCTGGAACGAAAAGAACAAGTCCCCGGCCTGGTTCCAGAAGCCCGAGGAATTCCGTCCGTTCCTGGTGTCCTGGGGTGGCAGCGAGCTGTACATCGTCGGCAGCAAGGTCACCAGCCTCGGCTACGACAACTCCAAGTCCTACGGCGTCTCCATCACCCAGTACACACCGGGCCAGGCCAAGCGCCTGAAGCGCTCTGCGCCCACCGGCTGGCTGCTGGATTCGGAATTCGTCGACCACTGGTACGGCTTCTACTGCTTCGAAGCGGAGAACGTGGTCATCAAGGGCAATACCTACCGCGACAACATCGTCTACGGCATCGACCCGCACGACCGTTCGAACGGCCTGATCATCGCCCACAACACCGTCTTCGGGACCAAGAAGAAGCACGGCATCATCATTTCCCGTGAGGTGGACGACAGCTGGATCATCAACAACAAGAGCTACGACAACAAGCTCTCCGGCATCGTGATCGACCGTAACTCGGTGAACAATCTCGTGGCCTGGAACGAGGTGTACCAGAACCACTCCGACGGCATCACCATCTACGAAAGCTCCAACAACCTGCTCTGGGGCAACAAGATCCTCAGCAACCAGCGCCACGGCATCCGCGTGCGCAACAGCGTGAACATCCGCCTGTACGAGAACCTCTCCGCGGCCAACGGCCTGACCGGCGTGTATGGCCACATCAAGGACCTCTCCAACACCGACCGCAACATCAAGCTCGACCCCTTCGACACCAAGGTCTCGCTGATCCTGGTCGGCGGAAAGCTCGCAGGCAACGGCTCCAGCCCCCTGTCCATCGACTCGCCCTTGTCGGTCGAGTTGTACCGCGTCGAGCTGCTCGCTCCGAGCAAGTCCACCGGTATCAGCTTCGCCGGCATCCTCGGCGAAAAGCAGGACGAGATCCTCGACCTGATGGTGCGCCGCAAGCAAGCGGTACTGATCGACCCCGTCGAAACCCAGGCCGAACTCCAGGATTGAGGTACCCGATCATGCCCAGAATTTCCCGCAAATGGTTCACCCCTTCGGCCCTGGCAGCCGCCCTGCTGGCCTCCGCCCAGGGTGCGCACGCCGCGCCCGAGTTCAGCGCGCAACGCACGGGGCCGCTCTGTGCCGCGGCGCAGAATCCAGCCAACTACAACACCAAGTACCTGAGCTTCTTCACCACCCTGGTGCAGGGTCAGGGCGACTGGCTATTCCGGACCCAATACGACCTGCGTACCGATTTCGGTACCACGCCCTTCGGCTGGAGCCAGCTGAAGCGCCTGCGCGACGCGCTCAAGGCCAAGGGGGTCGAGCTGATGGTGGTCTACCAGCCCACCCGAGGCCTGGTGAACCGCGAGAAGCTCACGCCCGAAGAGAAGGCCCACTTCAACTACGAGCTGGCGAAGAAGAACTACCTGGCTGCCGTCGACCATTTCCGCAAGGCCGGCATCTGGGTCACCGACTTGTCGCCACTCTTCGATGAGAAGGGCGTGGGCACCGACTACTACTTCAAGGCCGACCACCACTGGACGCCGGCCGGTGCTGACCGCACCGCCAAGCTTGTCGCCGAGACCCTGAACCAGATTCCCGGCTTCAGCGACATTCCGAAGAAGGACTATCAGAGCAAGGTGGTGGGCCTGCTGCCCAAGGCCGGCACGCTGCACAAGACCGCCGCGCAATTCTGCGGCACCGGCTATGCGACCCAGTACGTCGACCGCTACGAAACCGAAGCGGCGGGCGATGGCGGCGACAGCCTGTTCGGCGACGAATCCAACCCCAAGGTGACCCTGGTGGGGACCAGTAACAGCGGTCCGGCCTACAACTTCGCCGGTTTCCTGCAGCAGCACAGCGGTGCCGAAGTGCTCAACATGGCGGTCAGTGGCGGCGGTTTCGAAAGCGCCCTGATGCAGTACATGAGCAGCCCGGAATTCCACCAGAACCCGCCCAAGGTCCTGGTCTGGGAATTCGCCACCCACTACGACATGGCCGAAGCGAGCTTCTACCGCCAGGCCGTGCCCATGGTGAACAACGGTTGCGAAGGCCGGCCGGCGGTGCTGAAGAACAAGGTCACCCTCAAGCCTGGTGCCAACGAGGTGCTGGTCAATGGCAAGGGCGCACCACTGCGTGACCTGCGCGGAGGCGATTACCAGGTGGACCTGCGCCTCAGCGATCCGTCCATCCACGACCTCAAGACCACCATCTGGTACCTCAACGGCCGTCGCGAGAACTTCAAGCTGGAACAGAGCGACCGTATCGATACCGGTGGTCACTACGCCTTCGAGCTGCGCAACGAGACTGACTGGGCCGACCTGAACATGCTCGCCCTGGAAATCCACAGCCCCGAGCAGATGCCCCAAGACCTCAGTGTCGAGGTCAGCGTCTGCGCACGCCCTGGCAAGGGTGGGGACAACCTCACGGCGAAGGCCGAGTGAGGAAGGAGGTACCCATGACCACCCGACCCTGGCTGATTGCTCCGCTGCTCGCAGGCATCCTGCTCGCCGCACAGGGCCACGCCGCAGACCTGGTGCCGCCCAGGGGCTACTACGCCCCTGTGGATATCGACGCCAAGTCCGCCGGCACGTGCAAGGCGCCGCCCGCGCCCTACACCGCCAAGTTGGAATTCCGCAGCAAGTACGAGGGCTCCGACAAGGCCCGCGCCACCCTCAACCCGAACGCGGAAAAGGCCTTTCGCGAGAAGACCGCCGACATCACCGAGATGGAGCGCGGCGTCAGCAAGATGGTCATGGACTACATGCGCAAGGGCCAGCGCACGCAGCTCGAATGCTCCCTGCAATGGCTGGGCAGTTGGGCCCAGGCCAATGCGTTGCTGAGCCCGCAGTACAACCACACCGGCAAGTCGATGCGCAAATGGGCGCTGGGCAGCATGGCCTCGGCCTACCTGCGCCTGAAGTTCTCCGAGTCGCAGCCGCTGGCGCCCTACCGGGCCCAGACCCAGGTGATCGAATCCTGGTTCTCGCGCCTGGCCGACCAGGTCGTCCACGACTGGAGCGACCTGCCGCTGAAGCAGATCAACAACCACTCCTACTGGGCCGCCTGGTCGGTAATGGCCACCGCTGTGGCGACCAACCGCGAGGACCTCTTCGACTGGTCGGTGGCGCAGTACCGCGTGGCAGCCGGCCAGGTGGACCGGGACGGTTTCCTGCCCAACGAACTCAAGCGCAAGCAACGCGCCCTCGCCTACCACAACTACAGCCTGCCGCCGCTGGCGATGATCGCGGCGTTCGCCCAGGCCAATGGCGTGGACCTGCGCACAGCGAACGACAGCGCCCTGCGCCGCCTCGGCGAGAAGGTGATCGCCGGCGTGGATGACCAGGACGCCTTCGATGAAAAGACCGGTGACGACCAGGACATGAGCGAGCTGAAGAAGCACGACAAGTTCTCCTGGCTCGAGCCTTGGTGCTCGCTCTATTCCTGCTCGGCCAAGACGGTCGCCTGGAAGGACGAAATGGGCCCCTACAAGACCTTCCGCCTCGGCGGGGATGTGACCCAGGTGTTCCATCCGAAGAAGAAAGGAGAGAGCTAGCAAAAGCGCCCTCTCCCCCAACCCTCTCCCGCAAGCGGGAGAGGGGGCTGTCCGTGCCGTTTTCGAATCACGCGCGGACCGCTTGCCTCCCCTCTCCCTTCAGGGAGAGGGGCCGGGGGAGAGGGTTCTCTGACCCTGCAATAGACGGGGCGGAGGCCAAGAATTTCGCCACACCCTGGGGAGGGATTGGCGGGCCAGAAGTCAGGTTGGAAAGCCGGCGCTGGCCTTGTTACTAGACGTTAACTGGAGAGACTCGGATGGTCTTTTCTTCAAACGTGTTCCTGTTCCTGTTCCTGCCGATCTTCCTCGGCTTGTACTACCTGGTCGGGACACGCTATCGAAACCTGCTGTTGCTGGTCGCCAGCTACATTTTCTACGCCTGGTGGCGCATCGACTTCCTGGCGCTGTTCGCCGCCGTAACGGTCTTCAACTACTGGATCGGCCTGCGCATCGGTGCGGCCGGCGTGCGCACGAAAACGGCGCAGAAATGGCTGCTCCTCGGAGTCGTGGTGGACCTCTGCGTCCTCGGCTACTTCAAGTACGCCAACTTCGGCGTCGACAGCCTCAACGCGATCATCACCTCCTTCGGCATGGAGCCCTTCGTGCTCACGCACATCCTGCTGCCGATCGGGATCTCGTTCTACGTCTTCGAATCCATCAGCTACATCATCGACGTGTACCGCGGCGACACGCCGGCCACGCGCAACCTGGTGGATTTCGCGGCCTTCGTGGCGATCTTCCCGCACCTGATCGCCGGCCCGGTGCTGCGTTTCAAGGACCTGGTGGACCAGTTCAATCACCGCACCCACACGGTGGACAAGTTCGCCGAGGGCTGCACGCGCTTCATGCAGGGCTTCATCAAGAAGGTCTTCATCGCCGACAGCATCGCGCCCATCGCCGACCACTGCTTCGCCCTCTCCGACCCAACCACGGGCGACGCCTGGCTCGGCGCGCTGGCCTACACCGCGCAGCTGTACTTCGACTTCTCCGGCTACAGCGACATGGCCATCGGCCTCGGCCTGATGATGGGCTTCCGCTTCATGGAGAACTTCAACCAGCCCTACATCAGCCAGTCCATCACCGAGTTCTGGCGGCGCTGGCACATCAGCCTCTCCACCTGGCTGCGCGACTACCTGTACATCAGCCTGGGCGGAAACCGCGGCACCACCTTCCAGACCTACCGCAACCTGTTCCTCACCATGTTGCTGGGTGGCCTGTGGCACGGCGCCAACTTCACCTACATCATCTGGGGCGCCTGGCACGGTGCCTGGCTGGCCATCGAACGCGCCCTGGGCGTGAACGCCGCGCCACGAGCGATCAACCCGCTGAAATGGGTCTTCACCTTCCTGCTGGTGGTAATCGGCTGGGTGATCTTCCGTGCCGAGAACCTGGACGTTGCCTGGCGCATGTACGCCGCCATGTTCAGCTTCGGTGACTGGCAGCTTTCCGAGCTCAACCGCGCGCAACTCACCAGCCTGCAGATCGCCACCCTGCTGCTGGCCTACGTGGTGCTGGTCATCTGCGGTATCCGCCAGTTCTACGCCCAGCCCCTGGCCGGCGCGCCGAAGGCAAAGGCCCGCGAAGAAGACGACGGCATCACCATCAATGCCGACGGCAGCGCCGCCCTGCCCCGTGCTCGCGTGCAGATCGGCGCCCTGGCCTTCCACGCCGCCGTACTCCTGCTGTTCGCCGCCTCGGTGCTGAAGCTCTCGGCGCAGAGCTTCTCGCCCTTCCTGTACTTCCAGTTCTGAGTGGAACCGACCATGAACAGAACCCTGAACCTGCTCTACATCCTGCTCTTCTGCGGCCTGCTGCTGGCGCTGAGCCTGTGGTCCATGCGCGCGATCCTCGGCTTCTCCGTGGCCAAGGAAACCAGCGTGCTGGACGGCAAGCTGGCCCTGGCCTTCGAGAAGCGCTACGACGAGGAATTCCCGGTCAAGCAGCTGGGGACCAATCTCTGGGCCCTGGTGGACTACAAGCTGTTCGGTGAAGGCCGCCAGGGCGTGGTCATTGGCCAGGACGGCTGGCTCTACTCGGACGAGGAATTCGACCCGGTAGCCGATGGCACCCGCCTGGTCCGCGACAACCTGGCGCTGATCGGGGGCGTGCGCGACGAGCTGGCGCGGCACAACGTGGAACTGGCGCTGGCGATCATCCCCGCCAAATCGCGCCTTTACCCCGAACACGTCGGCCAGGTCACCCCCACCGCCCTGCGCCAGGACCTCTATGAGCGCTTCCGTGGCGTCGCGCGCAAGGCCGGGATCATTGCCCCGGACCTGCTCGCCACGCTGGAAGACGCCAAGAACCAGGGCCAGGTATTCCTGCGCACCGACACCCACTGGACCCCGCTGGGTGCCGAAGTGGTAGCCGGTCGCCTGGGCCAGTCGGTCAGCCAGGCCATGAGCCTGCGTGGCAGCCCGCAGCAATACGTCACCGAGGTGCTGGGCAATGAGGACTACAAGGGCGACCTGACCCGTTTCCTGCCGCTGGACCCGCTGTTCGAGAACCTGATGCCGGCACCGGATCAGCTCCAGAAGCGCGCCACCCGCAGCCAGAACGAAGCCGACGCCGGCGGCGATGCCCTGTTCGCCGAGAGCAACGTGCCGGTGGTGCTGGTGGGCACCAGCTACAGCGCCAACGACAAGTGGAACTTCGCCGGCGCCCTGCGCCAGTCCCTGCAACGCGACCTGGTGAACCACGCCGAGGACGGCAATGGGCCGATCCTGCCGATGCTCAAGTACCTCAAGAGCGACGAGCTGAAGGACGCCCCGCCGCAGCTGGTGATCTGGGAGTTCCCGGAACGCTACCTGCCGATGCAGAGCGATCTGTCCGACTTCGATCCCGAATGGGTCGCCAGCCTGCGCAAGGGCGCCGGTTCCGAAGAACGCCTGGCTTCGCGCTCGGGCAACTGAATACCCCGTGAGGGGAACACAGGGCCGGACACGGCCCTATCCAGAGAGATAGATGGAGGTACACCTCATGAACCGACAGAACAACCGCAGCTGGACGTCTTATGCCTGCGCCCTGGTACTCGGCCTCGGTGCCCTGCACGCCCAGGCCGACGAGGGTGGCCTGTACGGGCCAAAGGCTCCCAAGGGGTCCGCCTTCGTCCGCGCCTACAACGCCGCCAGCAACGAGCTCAGCGTCAATGTCGGCAACACCGCGCTGACTGACGTACCGCCGCTCGGCTCCAGCGACTTCAAGTTCCTCCCGGCCGGCAATTACAGCGCTCAGGTCGGCAGCAGCAACCTCTCGGTGAAACTCGAGGCCGACCGCTACTACACCCTGGTCAACCAGACCGGCAAGGGCCCCCAGCTGGTGGAAGAACCGCCTTTCCGCAACAAGCAGAAAGCCTTGCTGCGCGTGCAGAACCTGTCCGACGCCAAGCTCACCCTGAAGACCGCAGACGGCAAGACCCCGGTCGTCGCCGACGTGGCCCCGCAGGGTCGCGGCGAGCGCGAGATCAACCCGGTGAAAGTCGGCCTCGCCCTGTTCGACGGCGACAAGAAGGTCAGCGACCTCAAGCCCGTCTCCCTGCAGCGCGGCGAAGTGGTGTGCCTCTACATCACCGGCAACGGCGGCAAGCTCTCCCCGGTGTGGGTGAAGCGCCCGGCTGAATCCTGAGCGGCACAGCAGAAATAACCGGCGCGGACTGAACCCCCGCCGGTACGTACCTGCCCCGCAGAGGGTGGGAAAAGAAAGAAATGTGATTTGTGGAAGCAGCGCCTACAACCCATGACTGAGTTAGGAGAAACACCCATGATTCCCGTGATCCTCTCTGGCGGTAGCGGCTCTCGCCTCTGGCCTCTTTCGCGCAAACAGTATCCCAAGCAGTTCCTCGCCCTCGCCGGCGACCAGACCCTGTTCCAGCAGACCCTGCAGCGCCTCTGCTTCGAGGGCATGCAGCCAGCCGTGCTGGTGGCCAACCAGGATCACCGCTTCATCGTCCAGGAGCAGCTCGATGCCATCGGCCTGCAACCCCAGTCCATGCTGCTGGAGCCCTTCGGCCGCAACACCGCGCCGGCAGTGGCCATCGCCGCCATGCAACTGGTCGCCGAAGGCCGCGATGAGCTGATGCTGGTACTCCCCGCCGACCACGTGCTGCGCGACCAGGAGGCCTTCCAGCAAGCCCTGGCACTGGCCAGCAGCGCCGCTGAAAAGGGCGAGATGGTGCTCTTCGGCGTTCCGGCCGAGCGTCCGGAAACCGGTTACGGCTACATCCGCAGCAAGGTCGACGGCGCTCTGCCGGAAGGCATCAGCCGCGTGGCGCAGTTCGTCGAGAAGCCGAACGAAGCCAAGGCCCGCGAGTACGTGGAATCCGGCGACTACTTCTGGAACAGCGGCATGTTCCTGTTCCGCGCCAGCCGCTTCCTGGAAGAGCTCAAGCAACACGACGTGGACATCTACGACACCTGCCTGCTGGCCCTGGAGCGCAGCAAGCGCGACGGCGTCGCGGTGAGTATCGACTCGGCCACTTTCGCCTGCTGCCCGGACAACTCCATCGACTACGCGGTGATGGAGAAAACCTCCCGCGCCTGCGTGGTACCGCTTTCCGCCGGCTGGAACGACGTGGGCAGCTGGAGCTCCATCTGGGAAGTGCACGAGAAGGACAACAACGGCAACGTCACCAAGGGCGACGTGGTGGTGCAGGACAGCCACAACTGCCTGGTGCATGGCAACGGCAAGCTGGTCTCGGTGATCGGCCTGGACGATGTGGTGGTGGTCGAGACCAAGGACGCCATGATGATCGCCCACAAGGACCGCGTGCAGGACGTGAAAAAGCTGGTCAACAAGCTCGACGCCGACGGCCGCAGCGAAACCCAGAACCATTGCGCCGTGTACCGTCCCTGGGGCTCGTACGACTCGGTGGACATGGGCGGCCGCTTCCAGGTCAAGCACATCACCGTGAAACCCGGCGCGCAGCTTTCGCTGCAGATGCACCACCACCGCGCCGAGCACTGGATCGTGGTCTCCGGCACCGCCCAGGTGACCTGCGACGACAAGGTGTTCCTGCTGACCGAAAACCAGTCCACCTACATCCCGATCGCCTCGGTGCACCGCCTGGCCAACCCCGGCAAGATCCCGCTGGAAATCATCGAGGTGCAGTCCGGCAGCTACCTGGGCGAAGACGACATCGAGCGTCTGGACGACGTCTACGGCCGCGCCCCGCAATCCGCGACCGTGCACAGCATCGCCCGCTGACCGGTAGGAGCCCGCTTGCTGGCGAAGGGGCAACCTTTCGCGAGCAAGCTCGCTCCTCGGTCATGTGCACTCTTGCTAGCATGGAAGGCCTCAAGGAGGTTCTTCCATGCTCATTGGCGCCGTTCTCTTCCTCACCTGGCTGATCCTGCTGGTGCGTTACCCGGCCAAGGCCCTGTCGCTGTCCCTGGCGGCCGTGCTTGGCGTAGCGCTGATCGCCGTCTGGGTGCTCTGGGAAGAACGCGGCGAGGAACGCCGCTTCGCCCACCTCGATATCCAGCTCACCTACACCCCGCAGAACTGCCCCGCCGACCGCCCTCTGGCGATCCGGGTCCATAACGGCGACAAGGCCGTACTGCGCGATTTCGCCTGGCAGATCCAGGCCTTCCGCCCCGGCGACACCATCAACCTCGCCCAACCCAGCTACGACCATCCGCGCTACCTCGGCCCTTCCGAACTGCAACCCGGAGCCGAATGGCAGGACTGCCTGACCCTGCCGCCCATTCGCCAGGGTTATCGCGCACAATCCCTGGAGTTTCGCGCCGCCAATCTGCGTGGCAAATTCGTCGACTGAACTTAGAGCGCCCTCTCCCCCGGCCCCTCTCCCGCAAGCGGGAGAGGGGAGACAAGCCGATCGCCAGACTTCAACCATGGCGCGGACAACCCCCTCTCCCTTCAGGGAGAGGGCTGGGGAGAGGGACAACCGGACGCCAATCCAGCAAAGGACTTCCAATGCCCTCCCCCACCGCCCTGATCACCGGTTGCTCCAGCGGCATCGGCCGCGCCCTGGCTGACGCCTTCAAGGCCAGCGGCTACACCGTCTGGGCCACGGCCCGCAAGCTGCAGGACCTGGCCGCGCTGGAAGCCGCTGGCTTCATCGCCGTCGAATTGGACGTGAACGACCAGGCCGCCGTAGCGGCCCTCGCCGAGCGGCTGGAACTGGAGGAAGGCGGCCTCGACGTACTGGTGAACAATGCCGGCTTCGGCGCCATGGGGCCGCTGCTGGACGGTGGTATCGATGCCCTGCGCAAGCAGTTCGACACCAACGTCTTCGCGCTGGTGGATGTGACCCGCGCCTGCTTCCCGCTGCTGCGCAAGCGCCGCGGCCTGGTGGTCAACATCGGCAGCGTATCGGGCGTGCTGGTCACCCCCTTCGCCGGTGCCTACTGCGCGTCCAAGGCCGCGGTGCACGCGCTTTCCGAAGCCCTGCGCCTGGAGCTGGCGCCCTTCGGCATCGAGCTGATGGAGGTTCAGCCCGGAGCCATCGCATCCAGCTTCGGCGCCAGCGCCACTCGCGAGGCGGAAGCCCTGATCGCCGAAGATTCGCCCTGGTGGCCGGTGCGCGAAGGCATCCGCGCCCGCGCCCGTGCCTCCCAGGACAAACCCACCTCGGCCGCGGACTTCGCCCGCACCCTGCTCGCTGCCGTACAACGCAATCCGCGTCCGCCGCTGGTGCGCATCGGCAATGGCAGCCGCGCCCTGCCGCTGCTGGCGCGCTGGGTGCCGAGATCGTTGCTGGACCGAGTGCTGAAGAAACGCTTCGGGCTAGGCGTCGAGTTGTAACGCTCCCGTAGGTTGGTACCGAGCACAGCGGGGCCCAACGCGATCTACGTTCAAGCCGATCAGCTAGAGTTACCCCACCCTGGTCCGAGGAACCACCATGTCCCTACCCTTGCGCTACGCCGTCGGCGGCGTGGCCCTGGCCGTCGTCCTGAACCTGCTGTTTCGCAGTTTCGTGAAAATCGGCGGCATCTTCGCCACGCTGCTGATCGCTGCCGCCACGGCCGCCGCACTCGCATTCGCGTTCCGCTTGATCCAGCGCCGCGCCCCCGAACCCGGCGAGCGCTGGCGCATCGTGTTCACCTACGGCGGCCTGCTCGGCCTGCTATACCTAGGTCTGCTGGCGATGATGACGCTGCAGGACACGCCCAGCCCCATGGGCGTCCTGCTGTTCCTGGTCCATTACCTCTGCTATCCGGTGATAGCCGCATTGCTGCTGTCGGAGCGGGTATTCACGAAAGTCCGCTGATGGCCAACAAGGATGTCCACCATGAACTACCGCCCCTTGCGCGTGCCGGCCGATAGCGATCGGCTCGCCGCTTTCGACGCTTCCTACATCACCTCTCACATCTGGCGCGTCGAAGCCGATGGCCTGGCCCTGCGGCTGGTCGAGGAAAAACTCGCCGAGCCCTTCCACAAGGCGTACGACGCCGCTGGGTTTCCCGATGATGTGGCCGATGCCGATTTCGCCCTTGCGGCGGAAGCCCGCGACGGCAGCCTCGCCGGTTTCGCCTGCGTGCGCCTGGTGCCGTGGAACCGCAGCGCCGAACTGAGCGCGCTGTTCGTCGCGCCTGCGCACCAGGGCCAGGGCATCGGCCGTGCGCTGCTGGAAGGGGCGATGGCCTACGCCCGCAGCCAGGCGATGCGCTGCTTGTGGCTTGAAACCCAGACCAGCAACCACCCCGCCATCGGCTTCTACCAACGCGCAGGTTTCAGGTTCTGCGGACTGAACACCATGCTCTACGACCCGACCGAAGTCGCGGCCGAAGAAATCGCCCTTTACCTGAGCCATCCGCTCAACGGCTGATCGATGGAACCGTCGCCCATCGCTCGCCACTAAGCAGAAGGTGTGCGAGGAGTTGGCGATGGACTACCTGGACCTGCTGTAATGGCCGGCGATGCTGGTGACCGTGCTGGCCGCGTGGCTGATCGGTTCCAATCAGGACTCGCGGCGCAACGCCGGCTTCTGGGTGTTCATGGCGAGCAACGTGCTGTGGATCGCTTGGGGGTTGTACGCCCACGCCTATGCACTGATCGTGCTGCAACTCTGCCTCGCGGCCATGAACATGCGTGGGGTGAAGAAGACCGGGAGCGACTAGATGCTCCCTTCCCGCTCGATGACCAGGACGCGGGCGGCACCGACGGGATGGGCGACATGTTCGCAGCCCACTTCCGCGAAGAAGATATCCCCGGTCCGCAGCAACACCCGTCGTTCCTCGCCCTCCTCGCGATAACGCATCTCCACCTCGCCATCGAGTACCGCGAAGACTTCCGGGCCGTCATTGACGTGCCAGATGTAGGGCTGGTCGGTCCAGTGCAAGCGCACCGTGGTGCCGTCCATGTTGGCGATCCCCAACGCGCCCCACGCCCGCTCCGCGGTGAACTCGCAGCTGCGCACCACTCGCCCGGTGCTCATGCGCGACCCGCCGTGGCAGCGACAGGCACGGACGGCCTGGGCTTGCGGAACACCAGCACGTTACCGGCCATCACCAGGCCCAGGCCGAACAGCGCCGGCAAGGTCCACTGGTAGCCTTCGACGAAGGCCGAGATGTTCAGCGCCACCACGGGGAACAGCACGGTGCAGTAGGCGGCACGTTCCGGGCCCATGCGTCCCACAAGGGTCAGGTAGGCGGTGAAGCCGATCACCGAGCCGGGAATCGCCAGGTAGAGCAGCGAGCCGATGTAGCGCGTATTCCACTCCATGTCGAAGGGCGTACCGCTGACCAGGCACCAGGCGGCCAGCATCAGCGCACCGTAGAGCATGCCCCAGGCATTGGTGGTCAGCGGTTTGAGGCCGGCCTTCTGTTGCAGGCTGGAGAGCATGTTGCCGGCGGAGAAGCACAGGGTTCCGAGCAGGGCCAGGCCAAGGCCGATGAAGGTTTCGCGGCTGGCGCTGTGGTGCGACAGCTCCGGCCAGAACAGCAAGCCCAGCCCCAGCAGGCCGAGGCCGCCACCACCGAGCACGTTGGGGGCGATGCGCTGGCCGAAGAAGATGCGTGCGTTGAGGGCGTTCCACAGGGTGGCGGTGGAGAACACCACGGCGATCAGGCCGCTGGGTATCCATTGGCTGGCGGTGTAGAAGCACATGAAGTTGACGCAGAACAGGCACAGGCCCTGGGCCAGGCAGATCATCTGCGCGCGGCCGTCGAGCTTCTGCAGGCGCCGGCTGATCAGCAACAGGGCGAAGATCACGGCGGCGGCCAGGGCGAAACGGTAGGCGATGGAGGCTGGAATGGCGACGCTGCCCATCTGCAGCTTGATGGCGATCCAGGTGGTGCCCCAGATCAGGACGGTGAGCAGGTACAGGGACAGGTTCATCACGGTGACTCCGGCTTCGATGGGAGCCAGTCTCCGTCCGCCACCGGCTTCCGGCTTGCACAAACTTGCGCTTATCTCGTCGGAGACCTGCCCGTCGGTTTACGCGCGCGTTAGGATGAACCCCACTCGCATACCGGCCGCTTCGTCCATGTCGCTACTCGAAGAGAATCAGGTCTTCCAGTCCCTCAGCAGTTCGCCCAATGCTCGCCTGGAGCATTGCGCGGAGCTTGGCGACGGCCTGGGCGCGGCACTCTGGAGCAACCACCACGATGCGCGGGATTACCAGGGGCCGAAGTTCCACACCCTGTCCTGCTACCTGGAGGGCGGCACCGGCACCTACCGCCGCGAGCGCCCGGATACCAAGGGCGCCCCGGGCAAACTGTGCATCCTGCCGGCCGGGCATGAATCTTCATGGGTGATCAACGGCGACATCCGGCTGGCGCACCTGTACTTCAGCGCGGAGCACTTCGCACAGGCCGCCGTGACCCTGCTGGACCGCGAGCCCCGCGAACTGCAATTGTGCGAACGCACCTTCCTTGATGACCCGCTGCAGGCGCAGAACTTCCACCAGCTGATCCGCCTCGATTGGGACGAACCCAGCGAGCGCCTGCGTGCCACCAGCCTGGCGCACGAGATGATCCATCACAGTCTGCTGACCCAGGTGGGAATGCGTGAAGGGTTGCGCTTGAAGGGGGGATTGGCGCCGGCCTTGCGCAAGCGCCTGGTGGACTACATCGAGACCCGCCTGGCCGAGCCCATCAGCCTGGGTGAGTTGGCGACCTTTTCGGCGCTGTCGGAGTATCACTTCGCGCGGATGTTCCGCGAGAGCTTCGGCATGCCGCCCCATCAGTACGTGCTGGCGCGCCGCCTGGAGCGGGCGCGCAAGCTGCTGCGCGAGACCGAACTTCCTTTGGGAGAGATCGCCCTGGCCTGCGGCTTCGCCAGCGCCAGCCACTTCAGCAATCGCTTCCGCGCGACGGTTGGCGGCACGCCAGGGGCCTTCAGGTCGGCGTTTCGCTGATCAGAAAACCAGGTCGGAGAGGCGCCACACTTCGAATGCGGGCGTTTCGTAGGGATGGGCCTTCTTCAGTGCCTTGACCGCCTCATGGATGAGCTCATCGGCCACCACCATCTCCACTTTCCATTCGGCCACGTGCTCGACGGTGCCGGACTGACCGAGATAGGGATTGCTCCCCTCCAGCGGACGGAACTGCCCCTGGCCGAGCGCTTGCCAGCAGCAGCTGTCATAAGCGCCGATACGCCCGCCGCCTGCGGCGAAGATGGACTTTTTCACAGGTTCCAGATGGCTCTCCGGAACGTAGAAGCACAGCTTGTACATCGAGTCCTCCCAGTGGCTCAGACTGCAGTTCATGCACGGGAAATGATGTCACGCATGATGGCATTTTGACGTCACTTTACCGAGGCACGGTTCACATACGGCGATTTGGACCCGTCGTGCAGCAAAGCGTTCTGCGCGGGGATAGTGCGTCTGGTGATAAAGGTGACGTGCTACTCACCTTTCCAGAAGCGTCGCCAGCGCTGCCCCAGGCTGGGCGTAGGCGGGCTGTGGCTGCCATCGCACCAGGGCAGTCGCGCCGACAGGCCGCAACGGCAAAGCAGTAATCGCTGCTCACGGCGAGCGGACAGCTCGACGCCGTCAGGGCAATCGGAAGGGCAATCAGGCAGCTGCGACGAACGACCACAACGGCAGAGCCGGCAACGGTCGCCGGGTTGTAGCAGGCGAACTTCAGGAAGGATCGGGTCCGGCATGGTGGGCTCGGAAACGAAAAAGGCGGGAGAAGATTGCCTTCTCCCGCCTTTCGCTGTCGATGTCCGAGTGGGCCAATCTGAGGCCTCTCGTGCCCTGGGACAGAAGCCTGAAGCGACTGGAACAGCCCTCTCCCGCCCTTATGGGAACCGAAGCTGGCTGAACCACCCTCTCCCGCCCTTCGGGCACCCCGCTCCGCGCCCCGGCCTGATCGCTTCGCGCTCAGGCGCTCATCGGCACTGGAAGCAGTGCTTCCAAAAGCGTGCCTCTTCGCCCCAGAGGGAGAGGGTCATCAGATGGCCTTCGGCCTGCTCTTAATCTACCCAGACGCGGGCGTTGCGGAACATGCGCATCCAGCCGCCGTCTTCCTGCCACTCGTCCGGGCGCCAGGAGTTCTGCACGGCACGGAACACGCGCTCCGGGTGCGGCATCATGATGGTCACGCGGCCGTCGCGGCTGGTGAGGCCAGTGATGCCACGGGGCGAGCCGTTCGGGTTGGCCGGGTAGGTCTCGGTGACCTTGCCGTGGGTATCGACGAAGCGCATGGAAACGCAACCGGACAGGTCGGCTTCCAGCAGCGCTTCTTCGCTCTCGAACTCAGCATGACCTTCGCCGTGGGCGATGGCGATCGGCATGCGCGAACCCGCCATGCCACGCAGGAAGATCGAGGACGACTCCTGCACCTGGACCATGGCTACACGGGCTTCGAACTGCTCCGAGCGGTTGCGCACGAAGTGCGGCCAGAACTCGGTGCCGGGAATCAGCTCGTGCAAGTTGGACATCATCTGGCAACCGTTGCACACGCCGAGGGCGAAGCTGTCCTTGCGCTCGAAGAACGACTGGAAGCCATCACGGGCACGGGTGTTGAACAGGATCGACTTGGCCCAGCCCTCGCCGGCGCCGAGTACGTCGCCGTAGGAGAAGCCACCGCAGGCCACCAGGCCCTTGAAATCTTCCAGGCTGACGCGGCCAGCGAGGATGTCGCTCATGTGCACGTCGATGGCAGCGAAGCCGGCGCGGTCGAAGGCGGCAGCCATTTCCACCTGGCCGTTGACGCCCTGCTCGCGGAGGATCGCCACCTGCGGACGCACACCCTTCTTGATGTAGGGTGCGGAGATGTCCTGGTTGACGTCGAAGCTGAGTTTGACGGACAGGCCGGGGTTGTCTTCTTCCAGCAGCGCATCGAATTCCTGGTCGGCGCAGTTGGCGTTGTCGCGCAGGCGCTGGATGCGATAGCTGGTCTCGGACCACTGGCGCTGCAGCATGCGGCGCTCACCGCCGAATACGGCTTCGCCGTTGAAGCTGATGGCGACGTTGGCGCCATTGAACGGCTGGCCGATGACGGCAACGCAATCTCCGAGCCCAGCGGCGCTGAACTGGGCCAGTACTTCCGGCGTGGCGTCCTGGCGAACCTGGATGACCGCACCCAGCTCCTCGTTGAACAGCACGGCCGCGAGGCCTTCACGGTTGTCCGCCAGGGCGTCGAGGTAGAGGTCCAGGCCGCAGTGGCCGGCAAAGGCCATTTCCAGCACGGTGGCCAGCAGGCCGCCGTCGGAACGGTCGTGATAGGCCAGCAGGTGGCCATCGGCGTTCAGGCCCTGGATCACGGCAAAGAAGGCTTTCAGGTCTTCGGCGTCGTCGACGTCCGGTACCTGCTGGCCGAGCTTGCTGTAGACCTGGGCGAGGATGGAGCCGCCCATGCGGTTCTGGCCGCGGCCGAGGTCCACGAGGATCAGGTCGGTCTCGCCCTTGTCCAGGCGCAGTTGCGGGGTCAGGGTCTGGCGCACATCGCTGACCGGCGCGAAGCCGGTGACGATCAACGACAGCGGTGAGGTAACGGACTTGTCCGCGCCCTCATCCTGCCAGCGGGTCTTCATGGACATGGAGTCCTTGCCCACCGGGATGGTGATGCCCAGCGCCGGGCACAGCTCCATGCCGACGGCCTTGACGGTGTCGTACAGACGGGCGTCTTCGCCCGGGTGACCAGCGGCGGCCATCCAGTTGGCGGAGAGCTTGATGTCGCCCAGCTTCTCGATCTTCGAGGCCGCCAGGTTGGTGATGGTTTCGCCAATGGCCATGCGGCCGGACGCCGGGGCGTTCAGCAGGGCCAGCGGCGTGCGCTCGCCCATCGCCATGGCTTCGCCGGTGTAGACGTCGAAGCTGGTGGCGGTGACGGCGCAGTCGGCTACCGGGACCTGCCAGGGGCCGACCATCTGGTCGCGGGCAACCAGGCCGGTGATGGTGCGGTCGCCGATGGTGATCAGGAAGTTCTTGCTGGCCACGGCCGGGTGATGCAGGACACGGCTGACGGCTTCGTCGATGTCCAGTTCGGCGGCGGCGAAGTCATCGCCCAGCTCGGCTTCGCGGCTGACCGAACGGTGCATGCGCGGCGGCTTGCCGAGCAGGACTTCGAGCGGCATGTCCACCGGATTGTTGCCGAAGTGGCTGTCAGCCACGGTCAGGTGAGGCTCTTCGATGGCCTCGCCAACCACGGCAAACGGGCAGCGCTCGCGCTCGCAGATGGCCTTGAAGCGCTCGAAGTCAGCGGCGTCCACCGAGAGCACGTAGCGCTCCTGGGATTCGTTGCACCAGATTTCCAGCGGGCTCATGCCCGGCTCGTCGTTGGGCACGGCGCGCAGTTCGAAACGACCGCCACGGCCGCCGTCGTTGATCAGTTCCGGCAGGGCATTGGAAATACCGCCGGCACCCACGTCGTGGATGAACTTGATGGGGTTTTCCGAACCCATCTGCCAGCAGCGGTCGATCACTTCCTGGCAACGACGCTCCATTTCCGGGTTGTCGCGCTGCACGGAGGCGAAGTCCAGGTCTGCGGAGCTGGCGCCGGTGGCCATGGAGGATGCGGCACCGCCGCCCAGGCCGATGAGCATGGCCGGGCCGCCGAGGACGATCAGCTTGGCGCCGATGGAAATCTCGCCCTTCTGCACGTGCTCTTCGCGGATGTTGCCCATGCCGCCGGCGAGCATGATCGGCTTGTGATAGCCGCGCACTTCTTCACCGTGGGGGGTGTCGATGGCCTGCTCGAAGGTACGGAAGTAGCCGGTCAGGGCCGGACGGCCGAATTCGTTGTTGAACGCGGCGCCGCCCAGCGGGCCTTCGATCATGATGTCCAGCGGGGTGACGATGCGCTCGGGCTTGCCGTAGGGTTTTTCCCAGGGCTGCTCGAAACCGGGGATCTGCAGGTTGGAAACGGTGAAACCGGTCAGGCCAGCCTTGGGCTTGGCGCCGCGGCCGGTCGCGCCTTCGTCGCGGATCTCGCCACCGGAACCAGTGGAGGCGCCGGGGAACGGGGCGATGGCGGTCGGGTGGTTGTGGGTTTCCACCTTCATCAGGATGTGCACGGGCTCCTGGGTAGCGCCGTACTGACGGGTCGCCGGGTCCGGGAAGAAGCGGCCGGCGGTGGAGCCCACGATCACCGAAGCGTTGTCCTTGTACGCGGACAGCACGCCTTCACGGTGCATCTCGTAGGTGTTCTTGATCATGCCGAACAGGCTCTTCTCCTGCGCCTGGCCGTCGATGTCCCAGCTGGCGTTGAAGATCTTGTGGCGGCAATGCTCGGAGTTCGCCTGGGCGAACATCATCAGTTCGACGTCGTGGGGGTTGCGGCCCAGGTCGCTGAAGCTCTTCACCAGGTAATCGATTTCGTCTTCGGCCAGGGCCAGGCCCAGTTCGACGTTGGCCTTTTCCAGCGCGGCGCGGCCGCCACCGAGGATGTCCACGGCGGTCAGCGGCTTGGGCTGGGCATGGCTGAACAGGCTGGAAGCCTCGTCAGCGCCGGCCAGCACCAGCTGGGTCATCCGGTCATGCAGGCTGCTGGCGATGAGCTGCGCGTCGGCGTCGCTGAACTCGCCTGCCACGTAGTAGGCGATAGCGCGTTCCAGACGCTCGATCTTGGCCAGGCCGCAGTTACGGGCAATGTCGGTGGCCTTGCTCGACCAGGGCGAGATGGTGCCGAAGCGCGGCACTACCAGGAACAGGCGGCCGCTGGGCTCCTGAACCGGGACGCTCGGGCCGTACTTGAGCAGGCGAGCCAGGACTTGCTCTTCCTCCCCGCTGAGTACGCCAATCACTTCGGCGAAGTGGGTGAACTCGGCATAGAGTCCGCTGACGGCGGGGACCTTCTGGGTCAGTTGCTCGAGCAGTTTGCCGTGGCGAAAAGCGGAAAGGGCGGGAGCACCGCGCAGGATCAACATCTTCGGGACAGCCTCTGGGGAAGGGGTGTGCTTGGAGGCCGTGCATTCTAGCGCAAAGCGCCGCTTTCCGGCACCTCTGAAGGTGCCTCGCGTCGCCCGACAGCTAGCAGAGAAGATGCCCGCTGTCGAGATATGGCGCCCGCCAGGCTTTGCGTATACTCCGTGGATGCTAAATAACCACGTGTTCGGCACACGTCGGGCGTTCTGGGCCCTGGCTACCGGATTCTTCCTGATGCTCGTCGGCTGCAAGCAGCCCACCACCCTCGAGCGCGTTCAGGAGGAGGGTGTGCTACGCGTGATCACACGCAACAGCCCCGCCACCTATTTCGAAGATCGCAACGGCGAAACCGGTTTCGAGTACGAACTGGTCAAGCGTTTTGCCGACGATCTGGGCGTCGAACTCAAGATCGAAACTGCCGACAAGCTGGATGACCTCTACTTCCGCCTGGGCCAGGCCAACGGCCCGGTGCTGGCCGCCGCGGGCCTGGTGGCCAGCGACGCGCGCAAGGACGATGTGCGTTTCTCCCATTCCTACCTGGATGTCACCCCCCAGGTCATCTACCGCAATGGCGAACGCCGCCCCACCCGCCCCGAAGACCTGGTGGGCCGCCGCATCCTGGTCCTCAAGGGCAGCAGCCATGCTGAGCAACTGGCGACGTTGAAAGGCACCCTGCCGGGGCTGAAGTACGAGGAATCCGACGAAGTCGAAATGGTCGACCTGCTGCGCATGGTCGACGAAGGGCAGATCGACCTGACCCTGGTGGATTCCAACGAGCTGGCGATGAACCAGGTCTACTTCCCCAACGTGCGCGTGGCCTTCGACCTCGGCGACGCCACCAGCCTGGCCTGGGCCATGGCGCCGGGCGAGGACGACAGCCTCTACAACGAGGTCAATGCCTTCCTCGACAAGGCTCGCAAGGACGGCACCCTGCAGCGCCTGAAAGATCGCTACTACGGCCACGTCGACGTACTCGGCTACGTTGGCGCCTACACCTTCGCCAAGCACCTGCAACAGCGCCTGCCCAAGTACGAGCAGCACTTCCGCGTGGCTTCGCAGAAGAACGACGTGGACTGGCGCCTGCTGGCGGCCATCGGCTACCAGGAATCCCTCTGGCAGCCCACCGCCACCTCCAAGACCGGTGTGCGCGGCCTGATGATGCTGACTGAGGGCACCGCCAAGGCCATGGGCGTATCCAACCGCCTGAACGCCCAGCAGAGCATCCATGGCGGCGGCAAGTACTTCACCATGATCAAGGACGGTCTCTCCGACGATCTCAAGGAACCGGACCGTACCTGGTTCGCCCTGGCCGCCTACAACATCGGCATCGCCCACCTGGGTGACGCCCGCAAGCTGGCCGAAGCCGAGGGCCTGAACCCTAACAAGTGGCTGGACGTGAAGAAGATGCTGCCGCGCCTGTCGCAGAAGCAGTGGTACCGCAAGACCCGCTATGGCTATGCCCGTGGCGGCGAGACGGTGCACTTCGTGCAGAACATCCGCCGCTACTACGACATCCTCACCTGGGTGACCCAGCCGCAGATGGAAGGCAGCCAGCTGGCCGAAAACGCCAGCCACCTGCCCGGCATCAACAAGACCCGCCCACCGGAAGAGCAGCAGGACGAAAAGCTCTGAGCTGTTGTTCCAGACATGAAAAAGCCCGCATCGAGCGGGCTTTTTCATGTCTGGCGATCACCAGCCGGATGGCAACAAGTTGAGCGCGCTACAGATGGCATACGCGGCGCTGGCCAGGTAGATCATCACAATGAACACCTGGATCAGCGGATGAGCGATCCAGCCACACTGCCAGGCCGGTTGCAGATCACCGTGGCGACGAGCAGACCGCAGCATGAGGATCGGCATGATGGACAGGATCACGCCGCTGAAGGCACCGGCGAAGTACAGTGCGTTAACGAACCCGACCATGCCGCTGTAGGCCAGCAGGAAGGGTGGTACGCACACGATTGCGAGCACCAGAAGACGGGTCTTCGGCTGATTCTCCGGACCGAGCTTGTGAAACTTGTCGAAGATGTTGGTCAGGAAGCTGCCACCCAGCCCCCAGTAGGAAGTCAGCATGGCGCAGAGGGCGAATGTGTTGGCGGTGTAGAACGCCCACTGCCCCAGCGCCTGGCCCCACGCCAGCGTGGCGACTTCGGACTGGTTTTCCAGCCCGTTCAGGGAAATCACTGACATGGGCACGATCGCCAGCAGGCAGAAGGTCACCAGCATGCCGGTAATCACCGCCTTGGGCAGTTGCGACGGTGCATGGCTGAATCCACGGGCCATCTCCGGGACTATGTACTGCGCGGAGAAGCAGAACACCGCGATGTTGAATACCGGCACCATGTAGATCCAGTCGCCTTCCAGCAGGCGGGCAACGTCGGTGTTCTCGTTGACCAGGGTAGCGACCACCAGCAGCACGATCATGCTGACCATGCCGATGCTGATGAACTTTTCACCCTTGCCGATCGCGCCCAGGCCGAGATAGAGCACCAGCGCCGCCGGCAGGAAGAACAGCAGGCTGCCCAGCGCTGGACTGATGCCGAAGAAAGCGCTGAGGATCTTGCCGCTGCCGCTCATATAGGCGATCAGCGCGCCGATGCTGTTGACCGCGACCGAAAGGAAAATGGCCCAGGCACCGAACGACCCCACGTAGCGCTGGGCGAGGCCGCTCAGCTGGTTGTGGGTACGGGTCCGCAGCGCGGTTTCCGATACGTACAGCATGGAAATGGTGGTGAATACGCCCGCCACCGCGAGCCACAGCAGCAAGGGCATGAAGCCCGCCTTGCGGCTGGCGTAGGCCATGGAGAGTACGCCCGCCCCAATGTTGGTGCCTACGATCATGGCGACCGCTTCAAGGAAGCTCAGCCGATGGACCGCCAGCCCCGACGAATCGACTGGCTCCGCCCCAACCTGATCCTGGTAAGACTGGACCCTGGTTTCACTCATAACAGCACCCTCAACAACACATTCACGTTTTCAGGAGGCCCCTGACCTGAAGCTGCCATGGCCTTTCCGTCAAACGATGAATCGGGCACTGCGGGACAACGGGATTGCGGACGCCTCCTGGCGGTGGCCCCACGCGGGGACCATCCCCAGCGACTCTTGCGCGAACCGCTCTGGGACGCCCTGTTCGGGCGGCGCGCACCTTAGCACAGGAGGTTTCAGGGTCTAGCAGGAATGGCCCCGACCTTGGTCGAATAGCCTGTCGGAAGCGTCGGAGTCAGACGTCCTTGCGCGCGGCGCGACGGGCTTGGAAGAAGCCGGAAAGCATCTCGCTGCACGCCTGCGCCAACACCCCGCCCTCCACCAGCACCCGGTGATTGAGGAACTCCTGGTTGAAGAACTGGCCACGGCTGACCACCACGCCCGCCTTGGGCTCGGTGGCACCGTAGACGACGCGGGTAATCCGCGAATGGACGATGAGCCCGGCGCACATGCTGCAAGGCTCAAGCGTGACGTAGAGGGTGCTTCCCACCAGGCGATAGTTCTCCAGGCGGCTGGCGGCGTCGCGTACGGCCACCATCTCGGCATGGGCACTGGGGTCGTGGCCGGAGATCGGGCAATTGAAGCCGCGCCCGACGATCTCGCCGTCCTTCACCAGCACCGCGCCTACCGGCACCTCCCCCAGCGCCGCGCCCTGCTGGGCCAGGGAGAGGGCTTCACGCATGAAATGTTCGTCGCGGCTGCGGTCGATGATCTGGGGCTGGCGCATGGCGGGTTCAGACAACCTCGATGGCGGCCATCAGACCGGTTTCCATATGGTCGATGACGTGGCAGTGGAACATCCAGATACCCGGGTTCTCCGCCACCAGCGCGATGCGCGCGGTCTCGTTCTTGCCCAGCAGGTAGGTGTCGGTGAAGTACGGAATGATCGACTTGCGGTCCGAGTCCAGCACCTTGAACGCCATGCCGTGCAGGTGGATGGGGTGCAGGTACTGGGCCATATTGCGCAGCTCGAAGATGTAGTGGCCATCCTTCTTCAGCCGGGCGATGGGACGGTCCGCGCAGGTCTTGTCGTTGATGTCCCAGGCCTTGCCGTTGATCTGCCAGTAGTTGCTCGGACGTCCGGCGGCGCTGGCCAGGGTCGCCGCCCACTCGAAGTTGAAACGCAGCACCTGGGCCTTCTCCAGGTCGGGCTCGGGCACCGGGTTGTCCGGCAGCGGCGCCGGCCAGTCGCCGGGCGCTGCGCTGCTGGCCACGCTCTTCAGCGTCGCCAGGCGCAACGGACCATTGCGCAGTGGCACCTCGGTGCCTTCGGCCGGCACCTTGATCGCCAGTTCGATGCGCATGCCCGGCCCCAGCCAGTACTCCTTACCCAGGTCGCGCGGTTTCACCGGGTGACCATCGAGGGAATAGATGCGCGCTTCGCCACCCGGCAGGTTGAGCCGGTAGGTGACGGTGTTGTCCAGGTTCAGGATGCGCAGGCGCACCACTTGCCCCGCGGGCAGTTCGATGGTCGGCAGCGACTTGCCGTTGACGGTGCTCAGGCGGCCACGGGTGCCTTCACGGGCCGCCTCGCGGGGGACGCTGAAGGCAGTGAAGGCGCCTTCCTGGTCCACATGCCAGGTCTTCAGGCTGAGCACTTTCTCGTGCTTGAAGCCGGAAGGTTCACGCTCTTCGACGATCAGCGGACCCACCAGGCCGCGCCCCAGCTGATGGGCGCTGGACAGGTGCGGGTGGTACCAGAAGCTGCCGGCGTCGTCGGTCTTGAAACGGTAGTCGAAGTACTCGCCGGGCAGCACCGGCAACTGCGAAACGTAGGGAACGCCATCCATTTCCAGGGGCACACGGATGCCGTGCCAGTGGATGGTGGTGGGTTCGTCGAGCTTGTTGATGAAGCGCACCCGCAGCCAGTCGCCCTGGCGCGAGCGCAGCTCCACGCCCGGTGCCTGACCGCCATAGGCCCAGGCAGGCGTGGTGTGACCTGGAACCAGTTCGAGATCCAGCGGCGCGGCGATCAGTTCGTAATCGTGGGTCTTGGCATCCAGGGTGCGACCCAGCCAGTAGCGGGCGCCACCGGCACCAAGGCCGACAACGCCGAGGCCGGCAAGGCCGCCGAGAATCTGTCTGCGAGTGAAGGACATGGGGTCAGGCTCCTCTGGGGAAGAACGGGGCTGTCCCATCGGCTAATCGAACCAGCCTCTGTCGGGCCGGCTTTGGGGCGCACAAGATACACCCAGGGGCTGTGAAAGATAAGTAAAAGCATCTGCATCGGCCGCGACCGATGGGCGCAGCAGCCGGTCCGCGCCAGGTCTAGGCTGAAAGTGAGGTCCGACTCTCTACAGAGGAACGTCTCCGTGCATCCCACCCGCCGCCAAGTGATGCAACTCGGTCTCGGCGGCCTGGTGCTATTGAACTGGCCGCGTTTCGGCCAGGCCGATACCACCAGGACCTGCCGCCTCAGCCCGGCGCAGACCGCCGGCCCCTTCTACCTGGAAGATGCGCTACTGCGCCAGGACATCACGGACGGCAAACCGGGCACTGCCTTGCGACTGCAGTTCGAGGTGCTGCAGCTCGACAGCTGTCGCCCATTGGGTGATGCCGCCCTGGAGATCTGGCACTGCGATGCGCACGGCGCCTATTCGGGCGTGGGGAGCGACGCGACGAGCCGTTTTCTGCGTGGCGTGCAGATCACCGACGACGATGGCCGCGCGGAGTTTCGCAGCATCCTCCCTGGCTACTACCCCGGCCGAACCAACCATGTGCACCTGAAGGTGCATCTGAGCGAGCGGGATATCCACACGGGGCAGCTGTACTTCCCCGAATCGCTCATCCGCCCGGCGATGGCAAAACCGCCCTACTCCCACCCCGGCCAGGATTGGACACCCCGGGAGCAGGACTACATCTATCGCCGGCAGGGCGGGGAACAGTCGGTTGCTGAACTGGTGGAGGATGGCGACGGATTCATTGCACGCCTGACGCTGGTGGTCGATACCCGCGCCAATACGTAGGTTGGGCAGAGCGCAGCGAAGCCCAACCTACAAGAGCAGTGCCTACCAGGCCGTGAAAACAAAACCGGCCAGGCTTTGAGGCCTGGCCGGTTCCGTTTCGCTAGCGCTTGCGCACTCGCATCATTCCCACTCGATGGTCGCCGGCGGTTTGCTCGACACGTCGTAAGTGACGCGGGAGATGCCTTCGATCTCGTTGATGATGCGGTTGGAGACGGTCTCCAGCAGCTCGTAGGGCAGGTGCGCCCAGCGAGCGGTCATGAAGTCGATGGTTTCCACTGCGCGCAGGGCCACGACCCAGGCATAACGGCGGCCATCGCCGACCACGCCGACGGATTTCACCGGCTGGAACACCACGAAGGCCTGGCTGGTCTTCTGGTACCAGTCGGCCTTGTGCAGCTCTTCGATGAAGATGTGGTCGGCACGACGCAGCAGGTCGGCGTATTCCTTCTTCACTTCACCGAGGATGCGCACGCCCAGGCCGGGGCCGGGGAACGGGTGGCGGTAGACCATGCTGTAGGGCAGGCCCAGCTCCAGACCGATCTTGCGCACTTCGTCCTTGAACAGCTCACGCAGCGGCTCGACCAGTTCGAACTGCATGTCTTCCGGCAGGCCACCGACGTTGTGGTGGGACTTGATCACGTGGGCCTTGCCAGTCTTGGCGCCGGCCGACTCGATCACGTCGGGGTAGATGGTGCCCTGGGCCAGGAACTTGATGCCCTGCAGGCGGGTGGCTTCCTCATCGAACACTTCGATGAAGGTGCGGCCGATGAGCTTGCGCTTTTCTTCCGGGTCGGCGACGCCGGCCAGACGAGAAAGGAACTTCTCTTCTGCGTTGGCGCGAATCACGCGTACGCCCATGTTCTCGGCGAACATGGCCATCACGTGGTCACCCTCGTGCAGGCGCAGCAGGCCGTTGTCGACGAAGACGCAGGTCAGCTGGTCGCCGATGGCGCGGTGCAGCAGCGCCGCTACCACGGAGGAGTCCACGCCGCCGGACAGGCCCAGCAGCACCTTGGACGAGCCCACCTGGGCACGGACGGTGGCGATGGCGTCTTCGACGATGTTGGACGGGGTCCAGAGGGCGGCACAGCCGCAGATCTCCAGCACGAAGCGGGAAAGGATACGGCCGCCCTGCTTGGTGTGGGTCACTTCCGGGTGGAACTGCACGCCGTAGTAAGCGCGGTGATCGTCAGCCATGGCGGCGATCGGGCAGCTCGGGGTGCTGGCCAGGATGTGGAAGCCGGACGGCATGTCGGTGACCTTGTCACCGTGGCTCATCCAGACGTCGAGGCCGAGTACGCCGTCGTCATCGATATGGTCTTCGATGCCGTCCAGCAGGCGGGCCTTGCCGACCACGTCGACACGGGCGTAACCGAATTCGCGCAGGTCGGAACCCTGCACCTTGCCGCCCAGTTGCTCGGCCATGGTCTGCATGCCGTAGCAGATGCCGAACAGCGGCACATTCAGGTCGAACACGGCCTGCGGCGCGCGCGGGCTGTTGGCTTCGTGCACCGACTCGGGGCCGCCGGCGAGGATGATGCCGCGCGGCGCGAAGGCGCGAATCGCCTCGTTGCTCATGTCGAACGGGTGGATTTCGCAGTACACGCCGATCTCGCGCACACGACGGGCGATCAGCTGGGTGTACTGGGAACCGAAGTCGAGGATCAGGATCCGGTGGGCGTGAATGTCTTGGGACATGGCCATCTCTCGTTACGGAATTCACAAACGACACGGGGCTGAATCAGACAGCCCCGTGACGCACTAGCTTTCAGTCAGCCTCAACCAACGCGGTAGTTCGGGGCTTCCTTGGTGATCTGTACGTCGTGGACGTGGGACTCGGCCATGCCGGCGCCGGTGATGCGTACGAACTGCGGCTTGGTACGCATTTCCTCGACAGTGGAGCAACCGGTGTAGCCCATGGAGGCACGCAGGCCGCCCATCAGCTGGTGGACGATGGCGGTCAGGGTGCCCTTGTAGGGAACGCGACCCTCGATGCCTTCCGGAACCAGCTTCTCGGCACCGGCCGAGGAGTCCTGGAAGTAACGGTCGGACGAGCCCTGGGACTGCGCCATGGCGCCCAGCGAGCCCATGCCGCGGTAGGCCTTGTAGGAACGGCCCTGGAACAGCTCGACCTCGCCCGGCGCCTCTTCGGTACCGGCGAACATGGAGCCCATCATCACGCAGGAAGCACCCGCCACGATGGCCTTGGACAGGTCACCGGAGAAGCGGATGCCGCCGTCGGCGATCAGCGGGATGCCGGAGCCGGCCAAGGCAGCCGCGACGTTGGCGATGGCGGAAATCTGCGGTACGCCGACGCCCGCGACGATACGGGTGGTGCAGATGGAACCCGGGCCGATACCGACCTTGACCGCGTCAGCACCAGCCTCGGCCAGGGCCTTGGCGGCGTCGCCGGTGGCGATGTTGCCGCCGATCACCTGGACGTGCGGGTAAGTGTTCTTGACCCAGCGCACGCGCTCGATCACGCCCTTGGAGTGACCGTGTGCAGTGTCCACCACCACCACGTCGACACCTGCGGCAACCAGTGCGGCAACGCGCTCGCCGGTATCGGCGCCAGTACCTACGGCTGCGCCTACGCGCAGGCTGCCTTGGGCATCCTTGGACGCCAGCGGGTAGGTCTTGGCTTTCTCGATGTCGCGGAAGGTCACCAGGCCGCGCAGGTAGAAATTCTCGTCGACTACCAGCATCTTCTCGATGCGGTTTTCGTAGAGCTTGGCCTTCATCTCTTCCAGCGGGGTGCCTTCACGAGCGGTGACCAGCTTGTCCTTGGGAGTCATGATCGCAGCGACGCTATCGCCCACGTTCGGGCGGAAACGCAGGTCGCGGCCGGTCACGATGCCGACCAGTTCGCCCTCTTCCACCACCGGGAAGCCGGAGAAGCCGTACTCACGGGCGATCTGCAGCAGCTCGATGATCTTGGTGGAGGGAGTGACGGTCACCGGGTCACGGACAATCGCGGTCTCGTGACGCTTGACCTTGCGCACCTCGGCAGCCTGCTGCTCGATGGTCATGTTCTTGTGGATGATGCCGATGCCGCCTTCCTGCGCCATGGCGATGGCCAGACGCGCTTCGGTCACGGTATCCATCGCCGCGGAAACCAGCGGGATGTTCAATTCGATGCCGCGGGTCAGGCGGGTCTTGAGGCTGACATCCTTCGGCAGAATCTCGGAATATCCCGGAATCAGGAGAACGTCGTCGAAGGTCAGGGCTTCTTGGCTGATGCGCAGCATGGCGGGGGCTCCCAGGCGGGAAAATTGGAAGCGCGCCATTATAACGAGGCCACGGCCTCCGCTCAACGCAGCCGATGGACTGCAGAGCGTTTCCCGCAAAAAAACATGCCAAGCCGATCAGTGGTCGTCAGCCGTCGGTTCGCACCTGGCGCACGGCGAACCCCAGCCGATCGCTGAAAGCATCGAGAAATGCCGGGGTAAAGCGGGTTTCACCCCAGCCGTTGAAGATGAACCCCAGGTTGGAAAAACCACAGGGCTGAAGGAAGAGGAAACCGTTGATGTCATCCTCGAAGCCGCATTCCGGGCAGCTGAAATTGTCCGTTTGCCCCGGCCACCACTCCTCCAGGCTCTCGAACAGCGGCTCTCCCACCTCCTGACGGCACTCCGGACAACCCGCTTCGTTGAGGAAATTCCGCGTGGGTGTATAGATGCAGCGCTTGTCCACCAGTTCGAGGCCATTCACCGGCTGGCCGAAAGGCAGGCGCTCCGGATTCTCCACCACCTGGCGCGCGCCAGCGGCGATGGCATAGGCCATGCGATTGCCGCGCAGGCCACAGGTGCTCGGCAGTGCCGCGACCACCTCGCGCCGCGCCAGCCAGCGCAGCATGCGCCCCGCCAAGGCCTGATGGCCGGGCACACTGGAAATCTGCGGCACGATGATCAACTGGCTCGATTCCATCGCGGGTCTCCTGCTTGGGTGGAAAGGGCGCGCAGCTTAACCGTCGCCCCTCACTCGTCAACTATGGCGCATGGCGACAAAGCCATTATCATTTCCCCCCATGCTCAAAGACCCCTTTCAACGGCTCGGCCTCGACCGCGAGGTGCTGACCGTCAGCCAGCTCAACCAGCGCGCCCGCCATCTACTGGAGGACGTGTTTCCGCAGGTCTGGGTGGAAGGCGAGATCTCCAACCTCGCCCGCCCCGCTTCCGGCCATCTCTACTTCACCCTCAAGGACGCCCAGGCCCAGGTTCGCTGCGCGTTGTTCCGCCAGAACGCCCAGCGTGTTCGCCAGGCACTGCGCGACGGCCTGGCCGTGCGGGTGCGCGGCAAGGTCTCGCTGTTCGAAGGACGCGGCGACTACCAACTGATCGCCGATGCAGTAGAGCCGGCCGGTGATGGCGCCCTGCGCCTGGCGTTCGAGGCGTTGAAAGAGAAGCTCGCCGCCGAAGGGCTGTTCGCCGCCGAACGCAAACGCCCCCTGCCTGCCCACCCGCAACGCATCGGCATCATCAGTTCGCCCACCGGCGCCGTGATCCGCGACATCATCAGCGTGTTCCGCCGCCGTGCGCCGCAGGTGCAGCTGACCCTGATCCCCACGGCCGTCCAGGGCCGTGAAGCCACCGCGCAGATCGTTCGCGCCCTGGCGCTGGCCGATGCGCAGGGCTTCGATGCGCTGATACTCGCCCGGGGTGGCGGTTCCCTGGAGGACCTCTGGTGCTTCAACGAAGAAGCCGTGGCGCGCGCCGTGGCCGCCTGCCAGACGCCCATCGTCAGCGCCGTGGGCCATGAAACGGACGTTTCCATCAGCGACTTCGTTGCCGATGTACGCGCCCCTACCCCATCGGCCGCTGCCGAACTGCTGGCGCCCGACGCAAACGAGCTGCAGCAGCGCCTCGATAGCCTGCACCGCCGCCTCGTCCTGCGCCTGCGGGAACAGCTGACCCGTGAACGCCTGCGCCTGGACGGTCTGTTCCGACGCCTGCGTCATCCCGGCGAACGCTTGCGGCAGCAAGCCCAGCGCCTGGACGACCTGGACATGCGCCTGCGCCGCGCCTTCGAGCGCCGCCAGCAGATTCGTGCCGAGCAACTGGCTCGCCTGGACACCCGCCTCGCCGCACAGCATCCGGGGCGCAGCCTGGCACTACTGCGACAGAAGCTCGACAGCCTCGCCGAGCGCCTGCCCCGCGCCGCCCGTGATGCCCTCAAGGACCGTCGCCAGCGCCTCGACGCCCTCGCCCAGACCCTGCACGTGGTCAGCCCCCTGGCCACACTCGGGCGCGGCTACAGCATCCTGCTCGACGAACGCGGCCAGGCCGTTCGCGCCGCCAGCCAGACCCGCCCCGGCCAGCGCCTGAAGGCCCGACTCGGGGAAGGCGAGCTGGATGTGCGTGTCGAAGACAACCACCTCACCCCCGTGAACCTCTCCCTGCTGGATTGATAATGCGCCTGCTTGCCGCCCTGCTCCTCTGCCTTGCCCTCCCCGCCCATGCCGATGGTTTCATCACCCGCCTGCTGAACAAACCGGTGCCGGGTGGCGTGGCGGTGGTCCAACTGGGCAACGGCGCCCAGGCCCCCACCGCGCAATACCAGGGCAAGCCCGTGCTGGTGGTGAAGGAAGACGGCCGCGACTGGATCGCCATCGTCGGCATTCCGCTGGGTACCAAGGCCGGCCAACAGCAGATCCAGGTCAGCGACGGACGCAAGCTGGCGTTCGCCGTTGGTCCTCGCACCTATCGTGAACAGCGCATCAAGCTGGCCAACACACGGCAGGTGAACCCGCTGCCGGAAGACCTCAAGCGCATCGACCGCGAACTGGCCGAGCAGACCACTGCCTACCGCCGCTTCAGTCCCGGCTCGCCGAGCAACCTACTGTTCGACAAGCCGGTGAACGGCCCGCTTTCCAGCCCCTTCGGCCTGCGCCGCTTCTTTAATGGCGAGGAGCGCAACCCGCACTCCGGCCTGGACTTCGCCGTGGGTGCCGGCACGCCGATCAAAGCACCGGCAGCGGGCAAGGTGACCTTGATCGGCGACTACTTCTTCAATGGCAAGACGGTGTTCGTCGACCATGGCCAGGGCCTGATCAGCATGTTCTGTCACATGTCGAAGGTAGAGGTGAAGCTCGGCCAGCAATTGCCTCGCGGTGGCGTGGTCGGCCGCGTCGGCGCAACCGGCCGTGCCACCGGACCGCACATGCACTGGAATGTCAGCTTGAATGATGTGCGAGTGGACCCGGCCATTTTCATCGGTGCCTACAAACCCTGAGCGACATCCGCGCTTACAGCCTCGGTTTGGGCCGGTGGGACGGATTTGTTATGGTCCGGCGCTTTCCGGGACCCGCCCTGTGCAGCGGATAGATAAAGGGAGCAGCCCATGCAAGACGAAGTCACCCACTGGCTGATGTGGCTGAGACAGCACAACGAATTGCACACGGTCGTCTCCACCAGCGTCCTCATCCTCCTGGCCTGGGTTTCCAACTGGATAGTCCGCCGCATTCTCCTGCGCGGCCTGTTCCGCGTTACCGGCGCGCATATACAGGACCACGGCCTGATCAAGCGCCTGGCCAACGTGGTGCCCGCCCTGGTACTGGCATTCGGCGTCAAGGTCGTACCGAACCTGCCCGGCGCGCTGGTGGAAGTGATCACCAACGTCTGCGCCGCTTTCATCATTCTCACCATCGCACTCGCCCTGAGCGCTGCGCTGAACATCGTCAGCAGCCTCTACCAGCGCCGCAAGGACGCCCACCTGCGGCCCATCAAGGGGTACGTGCAGGTGCTGAAGATCGCCATCTTCGCCATCGCAACCATCCTGATGATCGCCAGCCTGATCGACCGCTCACCGCTGATCCTGCTCTCCGGCCTGGGTGCCATGGCGGCGGTGCTGCTGCTGATCTTCCAGGACACCCTGCTTTCCCTGGTGGCCAGCGTGCAGATCACCTCCAGCGACATCATTCGTGTGGGCGATTGGGTGGAGATGCCGCAGCTCAACGCCGACGGCGACGTCATCGACATCGCCCTGCATACGGTGAAGGTGCAGAATTGGGACAAGACCATCACCACCATCCCCACCAAGCGTTTCATCACCGACTCGTTCAAGAACTGGCGGGGCATGCAGGAATCCGGCGGCCGGCGGATCAAGCGCTGCCTGTACCTGGACCAGAACAGCGTGCATTTCCTCAGCGCGGATGACATCGACCGCCTGCACCGCGTCCGCCTGCTGGACGGCTACCTCAAAGCCAAGGAAAGCGAGCTGCTCAGCTGGAACAGCCAGCTGGATGAATCCCTTCGCCTGCCCATCAACAGCCGCCAGCTGACCAACATCGGCACCTTCCGCGCCTACGTCGAGCACTACCTGCGGGAGAACCTCGACATCCGCAAGGACATGACCCTGATCGTGCGGCAGTTGGCCCCCACCGCCGACGGCCTGCCCCTGGAGCTTTACTGCTTCACCAATACCACCGCCTGGGCGAGCTACGAGTCCATCCAGTCCGACATCTTCGACCACTTGCTGGCGATTCTTCCCGAGTTCGGCCTGCGGGTGTTCCAGCACCCCAGCGGCGCGGACATGCGCGCACTTCGACTGCCAAACGCCGAGTGAGCCGGGCACTGCCCGCGGATTGCCCAACACCGGGCTTTTTGCGGGCGAGCTACTCCACCCGAAAAAAGCAGCGCAATCATCTCTAGAAAACCTCATAAATCGCGCAATAAATTCCTCCATTGCAAATTCTTGCGCTCTTTTTCGCTGTTTTTTTAACAATGCTTGCCATATTCACGCACGATGAATAGGGTTAGCCCCTATGAAAACCGCACACACTCTCATCCTTCTGCGTCAACACGCCTGCCTGCGACTGGTCAGCCCACGACTGCGTGGCTGAATCCCACCTCCGCCGCACCCGCCGACTTCAATGCCTGGCCGACCACCATACGGCCCGCAGTAAAAAGGATTTGCCCCATGAGCATGCTGAAAGACCCGTCCCGCAAATATCGCGCCTTCCCCGCCATCAATCTGCCGGACCGTACCTGGCCGTCGAAGACGATCACCGAAGTGCCGATCTGGTGCAGCTCCGACCTGCGTGACGGCAACCAGTCGCTGATCGAGCCCATGGATGCGCAGAAGAAGATGCGCTTCTTCAAGACCCTGGTGCAGGTGGGCCTGAAGGAAATCGAGGTGGCTTTCCCCTCCGCCTCGGATACCGACTTCAACTTCGTTCGCGAGCTGATCGAGGGCGGCCACATTCCGGATGACGTGACCATCCAGGTGCTGACCCAGGCACGTGAAGACCTGATCACCCGTACCTTCGAATCCCTGAAGGGCGCGAAGAAGGCCATCGTCCACGTCTACAACGCCACCGCGCCATCCTTCCGCCGCATCGTCTTCAACCAGGACAAGGCCGGTGTGATCGAGATCGCCACCAGCGCCGCCAGGCTGATCAAGAAGCTGGCCGCCGAACAGCCGGGCACCGACTGGACCTTCCAGTACTCGCCGGAAATCTTCAGCTCCACCGAGCTGGATTTCGCCGTGGAAGTCTGCGACGCGGTAATCGACGTCTGGCAACCGACCCCCGAGAAAAAGATCATCCTCAACCTGCCGGCCACCGTGGAATGCGCGACGCCGAACGTGTACGCCGACCAGATCGAATGGTTCGGGCGTCATGTCAGCCGCCGCGACTCGGTCATCATCAGCCTGCACACCCACAACGACCGTGGCACGGGCGTCGCCGCCACCGAACTGGGCCTGATGGCCGGTGCCGATCGCGTGGAAGGCTGCCTGTTCGGTAACGGCGAGCGCACCGGCAACGTCGACCTGGTGACCCTGGCGCTGAACATGTACACCCAGGGCCTGCACCCGCAACTGGACTTTTCCGACATCGATGCCGTGCGCAAAGTCGTCGAAGAGTGCAACCAGCTGCCGGTCCACCCGCGTCATCCGTACGTGGGCGACCTGGTGCATACCGCATTCTCCGGCTCCCACCAGGACGCCATCCGCAAGGGCTTCGCCCAGCAGAAGGAAGACGGCGCCTGGGAAGTGCCCTACCTGCCGATCGACCCGGCCGACATCGGCCGCAGCTACGAAGCGGTGATCCGTGTGAACAGCCAGTCCGGCAAGGGCGGCATCACCTTCCTGCTGGAGCAGGAATACGGCATCAGCCTGCCGCGCCGCATGCAGATCGAGTTCAGTCAGGTGGTGCAGAAGGAAACCGATCGCCTGGGCCTGGAAATGACTGCCGAGCAGATCTACAAGTTGCTGGACGCCGAGTACCTGCAAGCCGCTACCCCATTCACCCTGAAGGGCCATCGCCTGCAGGAAGAGAATGGCACCAGCGCCGTGGATATCGAAGTTCAGTTCAACGGTGAAACCCAGCACCTGCGCGGCATGGGCAAGGGCCCGCTGGAAGCCCTGGTGGCCAGCTTGCCGGTGAAAGTGGAGATCATGGATTACTCCGAGCACGCCATCGGCGCCGGCACCAATGCCAAGGCCGCCGCCTACATCGAACTGCGCGTCAACGGCGGCCGTGCCCTGCACGGTATCGGCATCGACGAGAACATCACCACCGCCAGCTTCCGTGCCCTGTTCAGCGCCCTCAACCGCGCCCTGAGCCAGGCCGAGGCCGAAGCGGCCTGAGGCTGATGCTGCAATAAAAAACCCCGCCATCCGGCGGGGTTTTCTTTTGTGGGCGGCCCTTCTCCTGTGGGGGCGATTTCAATCGCCAAGCGGGCCGAAGGCGCGCCACTGGTATTCCATGGGGCGGCTGCGCCGCCCTTGGCGAATGAATTCGCCCCTACATTAGAGCGACACCCGCTCTAGCCCTGCTGCTGCCAGTGGCACTTGCCCCAGGCGCACATCGAATCCAGCACCGGTTTCAGGCTGATGCCATGTTCGGTCAACCTGTACTCCACCCGCGGCGGCACCTCGGCATACACGGTGCGCGAGACGATACCGTCGCGCTCCAGCTCCCGCAGCTGCTGGGTCAGCATCTTTTCGGTGATGCCCGGCACCAGCCGCTTGAGCTCGGAGAAGCGCCGCGCCTCGGGGATCAGGTGGTAGACCAGCAGCGACTTCCATTTGCCGCCGATCACTGCCAGCGTGACCTCCACCGGCGTGTTGTAGACCTTTTCTCCCGCCACGAGCAGGTTGCCCCCGGTAGGTATCGGCTTGTGCTCGCTCATGGATTAACCCCGACTCAAAGGTGCAGGTCGAAGGCGTCCGCATCGCGCATCGCGGGGAAGCGTTCGCGGTAGGCCGCCAGTTGCGAAGCGGACAGGCTTGAGATGAACACGCCATCGCCATCGCCGGCGTCCAGCAGGTGCTCGCCCTGGAAATCCAGCACCTGGCTGTCGCCACTGTAACCATGGCCCTTGCCGTCAGTACCGACGCGGTTCACCGCCGCCACGTAGCAGAGGTTCTCGATGGCCCGTGCCGGCAGCAGGCGGTTCCAGTGATGGCGGCGGGCAGCCGGCCAGTTGGCGGTGTACAGGAGCAGGTCGGTATCGTTGGGATCGCGACTCCACACCGGGAAGCGCAGGTCGTAGCAGATCAGCGGGCGCACTCGCCAACCCTTGAGCTCGAACAGTGCCTGGGTCTCACCCGGTGTGTAGTGCTTGTGCTCACCCGCCATGCGGAACAGGTGGCGCTTGTCGTAATGCAGAATCTCGCCATCCGGACGCACCCAGAGCAGGCGGTTGCGATGGCTGCCATCGGCGGCCTGGATGATGACGCTACCGGTAATCACCGCATCCAGGCGCCGCGCCTGTTCGCGCAGCCAGACGTGCGTCGGACCTTCTTCGGGCTCGGCGAGAGCTGCCGAATCCATGGAGAACCCAGTGGTGAACATCTCCGGCAGGACGATCAGGTCCGCACCTCTCGCCTGCTCCAGCAGGGTTTCGAAGTGCGCGAGGTTCGCGGCGCGGTCGTGCCAGGCCAGGGTGGTCTGCACGAGAGCCAGCTTGAGGTCAGGCAGGGAGGTCAGATCGCGCATAGCTTTTCCGCCGCCTCGCGCAGCGTCTCCTCACGTTTGGCGAAGCAGAACCGTACCAGGCGCAGGTCTTTCGGCGCTTGCTGGTAGAACACCGAAACCGGAATGGCGGCGACGCCATGCTCGCGGGTCAGCCATTCGGACATGGCCACGTCGTCCAGGTCGTTGCGAATGGCGCTGTAGTCCACCAGTTGGAAGTAGGTGCCGGCGGCGCGGGTGAAACGGAAGCGCGAACCGGCCAGCAGGTCGCAGAACAGGTCGCGCTTGGCCTGATAGAAGGCGGGAAGTTCAGCCAGGTGCTCCGGGTGCGCAGCCATGAAATCGGCCAACGCCCATTGCAACGGGGTGACACCGCAGAAGTTCACGTACTGGTGGACCTTGCGTAGCTCGGCGGACAGCGAAGGCGGTGCCACCACGTAGCCCGTCTTCCAGCCGGTGACGTGATAGGTCTTGCCGAACGAGCTGACCACGAAGGAGCGGGCGTAGAGCTCGTCATGGGCGAGCACGCTGACGTGGCCAACACCGTCGAACACTAGGTGCTCGTAGACCTCATCCGATACCAGGTAGATATCGCGGTCGCGGATCAGCTCGGCCAACTGGTCCAGCTCAACGCGGGAGATCAGCGCACCGCTGGGGTTGTGCGGGCTGTTGAGGATGATCATGCGTGTGCGCGGGCTGAGGGCGTCGCGCATGCGCTGCCAGTCGATGGAGAAGCCCGGCAGTGCCAGGGGTACGTGCACGCAGCGGCCGCCTGCGAGTTCCACCGACGGCTCATAGCTGTCGTAGCAGGGGTCGAGGACGATTACTTCGTCGCCAGCGCGAACCACCGCCTGGATAGCGCAGAAGATGGCTTCAGTAGCGCCGGGGGTGACGGTCACCTCGCTATCAGCGCTGACCTGGCGACCATAGAAGGTAGCAACCTTGGCGGCCACCTGCTCGCGCAGGGCCGGCAGGCCGGTCATGGGGGCGTACTGGTTATGTCCGCTGGCGATGTGCCGGCCGACCGCGTCGCACAGGGCAGCAGGCGCGGGGAAATCCGGGAAGCCCTGGGACAGGTTGATGGCGCCGACTTCAGCGGCGAGCTGGGACATGCGGGTGAAGATGGTGGTGCCGACGTTGGGCAACTTGCTGGCGATCATTTCTTCAGGCTGCTGGCGACTGGGAAGTGGGTCATAGCTTAAGGCCTGAGGGGTTTCGCCACCACAGGAATGGCCCTGTAGGAGCCAGCTCTGCTGGCGAAACATTGTGCCGACTCAGTTCGCGAGCAGAGCTCGCTCCTACCTGTAACGGTGCCCCTAAATGAAAAAGGGCGCCCGAAGGCGCCCTCTTTCGTACCGGTCAATCAGCGCTTCTTGTCGCGGCGCTTCTTCTCGGCCTTCTTGTGGTGCGACATGAGGCGGCGCTTCTTGTTCACCTGACGCTCGGTCAAGGTGTTCTTCTTGCCCTCGTAAGGGTTCTCGCCGCCCTTGTACTCGATGCGGATCGGCGTACCGACCAGCTTGAGCACGCGCCGGTAGGTATTTTCCAGATAGCGCGAGTAGGACTTCGGCACCGACTCGACCTGGTTGCCGTGGATCACGATCAGCGGCGGGTTGGCGCCACCCAGGTGGGCGTAGCGCAGCTTGATGCGGCGACCGTTGACCAGCGGCGGCTGGTGCTCCTGCACCGCGTCCTCGAGGATCTGGGTCAGGCGGCTGGTCGGCCAACGGGTGATGGCCGAGCGGAACGAGTCCTGCACCGACTTGTACAGGTGACCGACGCCAGTGCCGTGCAACGCGGAAATGAAGTGGATGTCGGCGAAATCGACGAAGAACAGCCGGCGCTCCAGCTCGGTCTTCACGTAGTCGCGCTCGCTCGGCTCCATGCCGTCCCACTTGTTCAGGGCGATGACCAGCGCGCGGCCGGTTTCCAGCACAAAGCCCAACAGGTTGAGGTCGTGCTCGACCACGCCTTCACGGGCGTCCATCACGAAGACCACCACGTTGGCGTCCTGGATGGCCTGGAGGGTTTTCACCACCGAGAACTTTTCCACCGCCTCGAAGATCTTGCCGCGACGGCGTACGCCCGCGGTGTCGATGAGGGTGTACTTCTCTTCGTTGCGCTCGAAGGGGATGTAGATGCTGTCGCGCGTGGTCCCGGCCTGGTCGTACACGATCACTCGTTCTTCGCCGAGCATGCGGTTGACCAGGGTGGATTTGCCGACGTTGGGGCGGCCGATGATGGCGATCTTGATGCCATCCTTCTCGCTCGGTCCCGGAATGCGCTTGGCTTCCTCGCCTTCGGCGACCACTTCGGCTTCGGCGGCGGCCTCTTCGTCAGCCTGGTCGTCACGACCAAACTCACCCAGTGCTTCCTGCAGCATCTGGGTGATACCGCGACCATGGGCAGCGGCGATCGGCAGGGCGTCGCCCAGCCCCAGGGGGCTGAACTCGGCGCGGGCGATATCCGGATCGACGGTATCGACCTTGTTCGCCACCAGGAAACTGCGCTTGTTCCGCTTGCGCAGGTGCTCAGCGATCATCTGGTCGGCGGCGGTCATGCCGGCGCGGGAGTCGACCATGAACAGCACCGCATCGGCTTCTTCGATGGCCTGCAGGGACTGCTCGGCCATTTTCGCGTCGATGCCTTCCTCGTCGCCGGAGATACCGCCGGTGTCGATGACGATGAAGGTGCGGCCCTGCCACTTCGCCTCGCCGTACTGGCGGTCACGGGTAAGACCTGCGTACTCCGCGACGATCGCGTTGCGGGTCTTGGTCAGGCGGTTGAACAGGGTGGACTTGCCGACGTTGGGCCGACCCACCAGGGCAATTACGGGAACCATGAGGCTCTCCACTCGTTATTTCAGAAAACACAAAGGCCGCTGCCGTTCGACGGCAGCGGCCGGGTATCAAGCTTCAGCTTAGCGGATGGTCAGGCCGACCAGCTTTCCGCCGTTGCCGTAGGCATACATCCACTCGCCGACCACCAGCGGACGGGCACGCAGGCCGTCGCCGTCGATCTTCGTGCGGCCGACGAAGTGACCATCCACCTGGCTCAGCAGGTGCAGGTAGCCTTCGAAGTCACCGACCGCCACATAGCTGGAAAACACTTCCGGCGCGGACAGCTGGCGACGGGCCAGGGAATCGTTGCTCCACAGGGCGGAGGCGGAACGCTCATCCACGCCTTCCACGGTGCCATTGGCCAGGCTCACGTAGACGTTACCGAAGCCCTGGGCAACACCGGCGTAGCTGGACGCCTCGCGCTGCCAGAGCACACGGCCGCTTTCCAGGTCCAGCGCCGCAACGCGCCCCTGGTAGGTGGCCATGTAGAGGGTACCGCCGGAGAGCAGCAGGCCGCCGTCGATGTCCACGACGCGATCCAGCTCGGAGCGGCCCTGGGGCACAGCCACGCGCTGTTCCCAGACCGGAATGCCGCGCTTGATATCCAGCGCGAGCACCTTGCCGGTGGAAAGGCCGGCTACGGCCAGGTTGTTGGTCACGATGGGCGCGCCGGTACCACGAAGGGTCAGCACGGCCGGGGTGTTCTCGTAGATCCAGAGCTGGTTGCCGGTGGCGGCTTCGAAGCCGAACAGGGTGTCGTTCTGGGTCTGCACGACCACCACGTCACCGTTGTTGGCCGCCGGAGCCAGCACTTCGCCGTTGACGCGGGCACGCCACTTCTCTTCGCCGTTGGTGGCGTCCAGAGCAACGATTTCGCCCTTCAGGGTGCCGACCATCACCAGGCCGTAACCAACGCCAACAGCGCCGGAAACCGGCAGTTCGAGATCCTGTTTCCAGATCACGTCGCCATTGAAGCGATTGAGCGCCATGACCTCGCCGTTCACATCCGAGGCGTAGATGGTGTCGCCGTCGACAGCGGGCACCAACAGGTTGTAGGTCTCACCCTGGCCATCGCCGATCGAACGGCTCCAGCCCTTGTCCAGCGTCACTTCTTCAGTGATATCGGGCAGCTCGGCGGGCGGCAGTTCCTTCTTGCTGTTGCTGCTGCAGCCCACGGCCAGAACGGCGAGGGCCAGCACTGCGGCATTCTTCCAACGCATCACGTCACGCGTCCCCTTTTGCCAGGTCGTCGAGCTTCATCTGCAGGCCACCCACGGCGGCGTCTTCGGGCAGTGCGGCCTTGGCTTTCAGGTAGGCGGCATGCGCATCGTCGGCGCGACCCAGCTGAACCAGCAGGTCGCCCTTGAGTTCTTCGCGACTGGCAGCGAAGGCCTTGTCGGCATCGCCATCCAGCAGCTTGAGGGCTTCATCGGCCTTGTCCTGGGCAGCCAGAACACGGGCCAAACGCTGACGCGCCAGTTCGCCCAGGGTTGCGTCGGCAGGCTTGTCGAGCACGGACTTGAGTTCAGCAGCGGCGTCATCCAGCTTGCCGGCCTCGACCGCGACCTTGGCCACGAACAGGCTGCCGTACTGGGCGTAGTGGGTACCGCCGAAGTCGCTCTTCAGTTTGCCGGCCAGCTCGGCGACCTTCGCCGAATCGGGGGTGCCGCTCGGGTTCAGAGCGGTTTCCAGCAGTTGCTGGTAAACGATAGAGGCACCCTGGGCCTGATTGGATTCGTACTTCTGCCAGGCCTGCCAACCAAAGACCACCGCCAGCGCCAATGCGCCGCCAGTGAGCATGGGTTTGCCGTTGCGCTGCCACCAGTCCCTGAATTGCGCAATCTGTTCTTCTTCAGTCTGCATGCTTAACCCCGTACTCCTGATCTTTGTTTGCTCAAGCCTGCTTCAGGCAGGCTGCGAGATGCTCGGCCAGAGCATCCCAGGCAATGCTTTGTTGTTCGCTGTCGTCGCGAAGCGGTTTGCAACCTACCACGCGCTTGGCCAGTTCGTCGTCCCCCAGGATCAACGCGTAGCGAGCACCGCTCTTGTCGGCTTTCTTGAACTGGCTCTTGAAGCTGCCAGCACCGGCGTTGACCAGCAGGCGCAGGCCCGGAACGGCATCACGCAGCTGCTCGGAAAGGCCGAGCGCAGCCAGCTCGGCGGCTTCGCCGAAGGCACAGATATAAACGTCGGCCGGGCTGTTCAGCTCGTCCGGCACCAGGCCGAGGGTTTCCAGCAGCAGCACGAGACGCTCGACGCCCATGGCATAACCCACGCCCGGGGTCGGCTTGCCGCCGAACTGGGAGACCAGGCCATCGTATCGGCCGCCGGCACAGACGGTGCCCTGGGAGCCCAGCTTGTCGGTCACCCACTCGAAGACGGTGCGGCTGTAGTAGTCCAGGCCGCGTACCAGCTTCTGATTGATTTCATAGCGAATGCCCACGGCATCCAGTCGCGCCTTGAGGGCTTCGAAATGGACCAGGGACTCTTCGTCGAGGTAGTCGTGCAGGGTCGGCGCGTCCACCAACAGGGCCTGGGTGCCACCGTCCTTGCTATCGAGAATGCGCAGGGGATTGGTGGTCAGACGGCGCTGGCTGTCTTCGTCCAGCAGGTCGTAACGATCTTGCAGGTAAGCCACCAGGGCATCGCGGTAGCGGGCGCGGGCCTCGCTGGAACCCAGGCTGTTCAGCTGCAGGGTCACGGCGTCAGACAGGCCGAGCTTCTTCCACAGGCGCCAAGTGAGCACGATCAGCTCGGCATCGATGTCCGGGCCAGGCAGGTTGAACACTTCCACGCCCATCTGGTGGAACTGGCGATAGCGGCCTTTCTGCGGCTTCTCGTAACGGAACATGGGGCCGGCGTACCACAGCTTCTGAACCTGGCCACCGCCGGTGAGGCCATGCTCGAGCACGGCGCGCACGCAGCCTGCGGTGCCTTCCGGACGCATGGTAAGCGACTCTTCGTTGCGATCGAGGAAGGTGTACATCTCCTTGTCGACCACATCGGTGCCTTCGCCGATGCCGCGCGCGAACAGCTCGGTGAACTCGAGGATCGGCAGGCGGATTTCCTTGTAACCGTAGGAGTCCAGCAGATCAGCTACGGTGTTTTCCAGATAACGCCAGGCGGGCGTCTGCTCCGGCAGGATGTCGTTCATGCCACGAATGGCTTGCAGGGTCTTGCTCACGTGGATTCCTTCTCTCAGCTACGGGCGATCAGCGCCGCGTCAGCTTCGGCCTTTGCGGCCGCCTTCTCGCGAATGAGCCGCTCCAGCTCGTCCACCAGGTTGTCGTTGTTCAGCTTCTGCGCCGGCTTGCCATCGATGTAGACGAGGTTGTTCGGGGTACCGCCGGTGAGGCCGATATGGGCCTCCTTGGCTTCGCCCGGACCGTTGACCACACAACCGATGACGGCGACGTCCATCGGCACCAGAAGGTCTTCGAGACGGCCTTCCAGTTCGTTCATGGTCTTGACCACATCGAAGTTCTGCCGCGAACAGCTCGGGCAGGCGATGAAGTTGATGCCACGGGAACGCAGGTGCAGGGACTTGAGGATGTCGAAGCCGACCTTGACCTCTTCCACCGGGTCCGCCGCCAGGGAGATGCGGATGGTGTCGCCGATACCTTCGGCCAGCAGCATGCCCAGGCCCACTGCGGATTTCACGGTACCGGAACGCAGGCCACCGGCTTCGGTGATGCCGAGGTGCAGGGGCTGCACGATCTGCTTGGCCAGCAGGCGGTAGGCTTCGACGGCCATGAACACGTCGGATGCCTTCACGCTGACCTTGAAGTCCTGGAAGTCCAGCTTGTCGAGATGTTCCACATGGCGCAGTGCAGACTCGACCAGAGCCTGCGGCGTGGGCTCGCCGTATTTCTTCTGCAGGTCCTTCTCCAGCGAACCGGCGTTAACGCCGATGCGGATCGGGATGCCTTTGTCGCGCGCGGCATCGACCACCGCCCGGACGCGATCTTCGCGACCGATGTTGCCCGGGTTGATGCGCAGGCAGTCGACACCCAGCTCGGCAACGCGCAGGGCGATCTTGTAATCGAAGTGAATGTCCGCCACCAGCGGCACCTGAACCAGTTGCTTGATGCGGCCGAAGGCCTCGGCAGCGTCCATGTCCGGCACGGAAATCCGGACGATATCGACGCCGGCATCCACCAGGCGCTGGATCTGCCCAACGGTGGCGGCGACATCACAGGTGTCGGTGTTGGTCATGCTCTGAACGGCGATAGGCGCATCCCCGCCCACCGGAACCGAGCCAACCCAGATTTTCCGCGAGACGCGGCGTTTGATCGGTGATTCGCAATGCATGACTTATTGCCCCAACTTCAGGCGCGCGGTCTCGCCGCGGACGTAAGGCGCCACGTCGACCGACTGGCCGTTGTAGCTCAGCTGGGCGCCACGAGCGAAACCGAGGCGAACTTCCAGCGGTGCCTTGCCGGCCAGCTCCAGGCTGTCGCCGGTACGTTTAAGGGCGCTGACCAGCACCTTGCCGTTGGCGTCGGTGACCTGGGTCCAGCAATTGGCGGTGAACTGGATACGCAACACACCCTGGCCCTGCTGTGCGACCACGGGGGCCGACGCGGGAGCCGCAGGGGCTGCGGGAGCCGGGGTTACTGCAGCGACAGCGGGAGTCTCGGGCTGGGCAACCGCAGGCGCAGGCGCAGCAGGAGCGACTGCAGGCGCGGACGGCTGCGCGACGACCGGGGCGCTCGGAGCGGCGGCGATTGCCGGTGCCGGGGTCTGCGCCGGAGCCGCAGGAGCGACCGGTGCGGTCTCGCCGGCCGGGGCAACCGGTGCGGTACCTTCAGTGGCCGGCTGCTCAGGCTGTGCAGCGGTCTCCGGCGATACCTGGGCAGGTGCGGGCACCTGGCTTTCCTGGGCCTCGGCTACCGCCTGGTCTTCGGGTTCGTCGAGCGGGTGGATCTGGGTGGTGCCGTCGGCACTTTCCACTTCCACATGTTCCATGTTCACGCTGGCTGCTTCTTCGCTGTTGCGGCTGGAATGCTCCTGCCACCAGAAGAAGCCCACCGCGCCCAGAGCTACCAGGATGATGAAGCTGACGACACGCAGCACGCTCTGGGACAGGCGCACCGGCTCTTCGATGCGCCCCAGGCTGTGCACATTGCTGCCCTTGGCATCGGTGCCGGTGTAATGGTCGAACTCGGCGACCAGTGCAGCCTGGTCCATACCCAGGAACTTGGCGTAGGCGCGCACGTAACCGCGGGCGAAGGTGTGCCCTGGCAACTGGTCGAAATCGCCGGCTTCGAGCTGGCGCACGGCATGCTCGGTCAGGTTCAGGTGACGGGCGACCTCACCCAGGCTCAGATCCTTGCTCTCACGGGCCTGACGCAGGGTTACACCTGGGTTGGCGCGGGTCGCCGCTACAGCTTCGGGATGCGACGCTTTCATCATTGCTCCGACAGGTATTGCTGATATTCCGGCGTGCCGGGATAAAGTCGTTTGAGTTGCAGACCGAGGCTGGCGGCCTGGTCACGGTCTTCGAAAATGGTCGACAGACGCGCGCCGAGCAACAGGCTGCGAGCATTCTGCGGGGCGATCTGCGAATAGCGCTCGTAGTAGTCGCGAGCCGGCACGTACTGCTTTTCATCGAAAGCCAGCTGGGCCATCTCCAGCAACGCCAGGGGCTGCTGCCGGTTCAGGCGCAACGCCTTGTCGAAATGCTGTTTGGCCAGGGCCGGGTTGTTCATCTTCAGGGCGGTCAGGCCGAGGTTCTCGAACACCCGCGAGCGCTCCGGGTAGAGGTTGTCTTCGGCGGCCTGCTGGAAGCGTTCGTAGGCTTCCTTGTAGCGCTTCTGCTCGTACAGGAAGGTGCCGTAGTTGTTGAGGATGCGCGGATCGTTACGGGACGACAGGGCCTTGCGGTAATGCTGGTCGGCCAGGTCCGGCTCCATTTCGGTCTGGAACACCAGCGCCAGGGCCGCGTTGGCATCAGCGTTGGACGGATCCATCTCGAGGGCTTTCTTCAGCGGCACCTTGGCACGTTCGGTGGCGCCCTGCTTGAGGTAGCCGATGCCCAGGTTGATATACGCATCACGCGCTGCATCGCGGCCCGCGTCGGTTTTCATCGGGTCGACCTGACCAGTCGACACGCAAGCCGCGAGCAGTACGGTGGAAACGAGGAGCAGCGCAGCGCGCAGGGTCATGGGTTGTCCTTCTTTAGTTCCGGTTCGCGGCGTTATTGGACGCCTCCGCTTCGGCGTTCAGCTGGCGCACGGCGATGTAGCGCTCGCTGCGGCGGGTACGGTCCATGACCTGGCCGACCAGCTGGCCGCATGCGGCATCGATGTCTTCGCCACGAGTGGTGCGGACGGTGACATTGTGCCCGGCCTTGTGCAACAGGTCCTGGAAGCGGCGGATCGCATTATTGCTCGGCCGCTCGTAACCCGAGTGCGGGAAGGGATTGAACGGAATCAGGTTGATCTTGCAGGGGAAGTCCTTGAGCAGCTCGATCATCTGGGAAGCGTGTTCGGGCTGGTCGTTGACGTCCTTGAGGAGGGTGTACTCGATGGTCAGCACGCGCTTCTCACCCAGGCGGGAGATGTAGCGGCGGCAGGCATCGAGCACCACTTCAAGAGGGTACTTCTTGTTGATCGGCACCAACTGGTTGCGCAGGGGGTCGTTCGGCGCGTGCAGCGACAGCGCGAGGGAAACGTCGATCACCTCGCCCAGCTTGTCGATCATCGGCGCCACGCCCGAGGTGGACAGGGTCACCTTGCGTTTGGAGATGCCGTAGCCGAGGTCGTCCATCATGATGTTCATGGCGGCGACGACGTTGTCGAAATTCAGCAGCGGTTCGCCCATGCCCATCATCACCACGTTGGTGATGGCACGGTCGATCTTCGCGGGAATGGTCCCGAAGGACTTGTTGGCGATCCACACCTGACCGATCACTTCGGCGGCGGTGAGGTCGCTGTTGAAACCTTGCTTGCCCGTGGAGCAGAAGCTGCAGTCCAGGGCGCATCCAGCCTGAGACGAGACACACAGCGTGCCGCGGCCGCCTTGCGGGATGTATACGGTTTCGACGCAGCTGCCGGAGGCAACGCGGACCACCCATTTACGGGTGCCATCGCTGGAAATGTCCTGGCTGACCACTTCCGGGCCGCGAATCTCGGCAGAAGCCTTGAGCTTGTCGCGCAAGGCCTTGCCGATATTGCTCATGGCGTCGAAATCATCGACGCCAAAGTGGTGAATCCACTTCATCACCTGACCGGCGCGGAAGCGTTTCTCCCCGATGGACTCGAAGAAGCTTTCCAGTTGCGGCTGGGTCAGACCCAGCAGGTTCACTTTACCGGTCGATTCAGTCATGGCTTCACCCTCTCCCATTCGCGATTAGCGAATGCGAGCGCACACCTCGGTGGCGGCGAAGAAGTAGGAGATTTCGCGAGCAGCGGAAGCCTCGGAATCCGAACCGTGTACGGCGTTTTCGTCGATGGAAACAGCGTAATCGGCGCGGATGGTGCCAGCGTCGGCTTTCTTCGGATCGGTCGCGCCCATCAGCTCACGGTTCTTGGCAACGGCGTTCTCGCCTTCCAGAACCTGAACGACTACCGGACCGGAAGTCATGAAGGAAACCAGGTCCTTGAAGAAGGGACGCTCTTTGTGCTCAGCGTAGAAACCGCCGGCTTCGCGCTCGGACAGTTGAACCATCTTGGCGGCAACGACGCGCAGGCCGGCCTTTTCGAAGCGGGTGATGATCTCGCCCACTACGTTCTTGGCAACAGCGTCCGGCTTGATGATGGAGAGAGTACGTTCGACAGCCATGGAAAAACTCCAGAAACAAGGATTAAAGCGAAAAATTAAACCCGCGAATTATACGCGGGTTAGGGGGAAATGCGTAGGGCCGGAGCCCAGGGGTGGACGTCGCTCAGTCGGCTTCTTCGATCCAGGCGGCCTGTACGGCCTCCAGGACCTTTTCGCCACCGCGCTTGGGATCGTCGGAGAACTCCGGAAGCGCCACAATCCAGTTGTGCAGATCGACGAAGTTCACGTAGCGCGGATCGACCTCCGGCTTGGATTCAGCGAGCTGGATGGCGATTTCCAGCACGTCCGTCCATTTCAGGCTCATGTTGCACTCCAGAAGCGGCTCCGGACTCGCCAACCAAGGGCGAAGTAGCGGAGTTCATACGCGGTAAATGAGCGGCCCGAGCCTGTTACCAGATGCAACAGGCTGCGAACGCTGTATCAGTGCCCTTCGGACACCTGGTTGATGGTGTATTTCGGGATTTCCACCACCAGGTCCTCGTCAGCCACCAGCGCCTGACAGGACAGGCGCGAATTTGGCTCCAGACCCCAGGCCTTGTCCAGCATGTCGTCTTCCAGTTCGTCGGAAGCCTCCATGGAATTGAAACCCTCGCGCACCACCACATGACAGGTGGTGCAGGCGCAGGACTTCTCACAGGCGTGCTCGATGTCGATGCCGCTACGCAGGGCGGCATTCAGGATGCTTTCGCCCGGCTGCGCCTCGATCACGGCACCCTCGGGGCAATGCTCGGCGTGGGGCAGGAAGATGATCTGCGGCATTTCTGGTTCAATCCTCGATTTCGTTGAGTCGGCGGCCGGACAGGGCAGCCTTGACGGCGGCATCCATCCGACGCGCAGCAAAGGCATCGGTCACCTGGGACAGGCGCTTGATCTGGGCCTCGATGGCGACGACATCACTGCCGATCGCCAGCTCGCGCAGGGTCTGCATGCTGTCGAGGATGGCGGCGCGCTCGGTATCGTCCAGCAGGCGTTCCCCATCGACCTCCAGCGCAGCCTGGACAGCTTCCAGCAGGCGCTCGGCCTCGACCTGCTGTTCGCGCAGGGCACGGGCATTCTTGTCTTCGCCGGCGTATTCGAAGGAGTCCTTCAGCATGCGAGAGATTTCGCCATCGGTCAGGCCATAGGACGGCTTCACCTGGATGCTCGCCTCGACGCCTGAAGCCAGTTCGCGGGCAGTCACGCCCAGCAGGCCGTCGGCATCCACCTGGAAGGTCACACGAATCTTCGCCGCACCCGCCACCATCGGCGGGATGCCACGCAACTCGAAGCGCGCCAGGGAACGGCAATCCTTGATCAGCTCGCGCTCACCCTGGAGCACGTGGATCATCATGGCCGTCTGGCCATCCTTGTAGGTGGTGAAGTCCTGGGCGCGAGCCACTGGGATCGTGGTGTTGCGCGGAATCACCTTCTCCATCAGCCCACCCATGGTTTCCAGGCCGAGCGACAGCGGAATCACGTCGAGCAACAGCAGCTCTTCGCCGCGCTTGTTGCCCGCCAGGGTATCGGCCTGTACGGCAGCACCAATGGCCACGACCTGGTCAGGATCGATATCGGTCAGCGGTTGGCGGCCGAACATTTCCGCCGCTGCCTCGCGAACGCGCGGCACGCGGGTGGAACCGCCGACCATGACAACGGCCTCGACCTCATCCAGCTCGATGCCAGCGTCCCGCACCGCGCGACGACAGGCTTTGAGGCTGCGGGCAACCATGGGCTCGATCAGGGCGTCGAACTGCCCGCGAGTGAGCGTGCCGCGCCAATCGCCATGGACCAGCTCGACGCTGTCGGCATCGGTCAGGGCTTCCTTCGCATCGCAGGCAGTACGCAACAGACTGCGCTGTGCGCCAGGATCGAGATCAGCGGAAAGACCTGCCTGCTCGACTATCCAGCCAGCCATCGCATGATCGAAATCATCACCGCCCAGCGCGCTGTCGCCGCCGGTGGCCATGACTTCGAAGACGCCACGAGACAGGCGCAGGATGGAGATATCGAAGGTGCCGCCGCCCAGGTCGTAGATGGCGACCACGCCTTCGGCCTGCTTGTCCAGGCCATAGGCCACGGCAGCGGCGGTAGGTTCGTTGAGCAGACGCAGCACATTGAGCCCGGCAAGACGCGCGGCATCCTTGGTGGCCTGGCGCTGGGCCTCATCGAAGTAGGCCGGGACCGTGATCACCGCGCCCACCAGCTCGCCACCGAGGGTCTGCTCGGCGCGCTGACGCAGGGCCTTGAGAATATCGGCCGAGACTTCCACCGGGCTCTTGGCGCCCTGGACGGTCTCGATGAAGGGCATGTGCGATTCGCCACCCACGAAGCGATAGGGCAGTTGCTCGCCCAATTGCTTGACGTCTTCCAGTCCACGCCCCATGAAGCGCTTGACGGAAATAATGGTGTTGAACGGATCACTGGCGGCAGCCTGCTTGGCGCTGCGGCCAACTTCGACGCGATCGGCGTGATAGCGGACTGCAGAAGGCAGGATGACCTGTCCATTGTCATCCGGCAGGGGTTCGGCGACACCGCTGCGCACGGCAGCGACCAGCGAATTGGTGGTACCCAGGTCAATACCCACCGCCAGGCGGCGCTGGTGCGGCTGGGGGCTCAGTCCGGGTTCGGCGATCTGCAGTAAGGCCATGCTTGTCTATTTATCAGGCGTACCGGCAACCATGACGGCATCGCGGGTTAATCGTCGAGGCGCTCTTCCAGTTGGCGCACTTCGTGGGTCAGCTTGTCGAGGAACTGCATACGGCGCGCCAGACGCTCGGCATCTTCGCGGCGCTCGGCATCATCCCAGCACTCGGCGAACTCGACATCCAGCTCCGCCTGCGCCACCTTGAGCCGGCGCTTGAACGCACCCGCACCATCAAGGTCCGCGCTGTCGTGCAATTCCTCGAGCTCTTCGCGCCACTGCATCTGCTGCAGCAGGAACTGAGGGTCCTGCACTGTAACTTCCAGCGGCAGCTCCTGCCCCTTCAGCGCCAGCAGATAAAGTGCCCTTCGCGGCGCGCTCTTCAGCGTCTGGTAAGCATCGTTAAGCTGCGCCGCGCGCTCCAGCGCCAGGCGCTGCTCACGCTCGGTCGCATCGGCGAAACGGTCGGGATGGACGGTACGCGCCAGCTCGCGATAACGCGACGCAAGCTGGTCAAGGTCCAGTCGATAACCCGGCTTCAGGTCGAACAGGGCGAAATGACAGGGAGTTCCCACACACGCCTCAGACGTTGAAGCTCTCGCCGCAGCCACACTCGCCGCGCACGTTAGGGTTATTGAACTTGAAGCCCTCGTTGAGCCCTTCGCGAACGAAGTCCAGCTCGGTGCCGTCGAGGTAAGTCAGGCTCTTGGGATCGATGATCACCTTGACGCCATGACTCTCGAAGACCAGGTCTTCAGCAGTCAACTCGTCGACGAACTCCAGCACATAGGCGAGACCGGAGCAGCCAGTCGTACGCACCCCCAGACGGATACCTTCACCCTTGCCACGTCCGTCAATGGAACGCTGCACGTGACGGGCGGCGGATTCAGTCATGCTGATGGCCATTGCAACTCCTTACTCGTTCGAGCGCTTAGAGCAGACCCTTCTTCTGCTTGTAGTCATGGACGGCCGCCTTGATGGCGTCCTCAGCCAGTACCGAGCAGTGGATCTTCACCGGCGGCAGGGCCAGCTCTTCGGCAATGGTGGTGTTCTTGATGGCAGCCGCTTCGTCCAGGGTCTTGCCCTTCATCCACTCAGTGGCGAGGGAGCTGGAAGCGATGGCGGAACCGCAGCCGTAGGTCTTGAACTTGGCGTCTTCGATCACGCCTTGCTCGTTGACCTTGATCTGCAGGCGCATCACGTCGCCGCAGGCCGGCGCGCCAACCATGCCGGTGCCCACGTTGGGGTCCTGGGCGTCGAGCTTGCCGACGTTACGCGGGTTTTCGTAGTGGTCGATGACCTTGTCGCTGTATGCCATGGTAACTATTCCTCACTCATCAGGGTGGCGTCAGTGCGCCTGCCATTCGACCTGGGAAAGGTCGACGCCCTCTTTATACATATCCCACAGCGGGGACAGTTCACGGAGCTTGCTGACCGCTTCGCGCACCTTGGCAGCGGCATAGTCCACTTCGTCCTCGGTGGTGAAACGACCGAAGGTGAAGCGGATGGAGCTGTGCGCCAGCTCGTCGTTGCGGCCCAGGGCGCGCAGCACGTAGGACGGCTCCAGGGAAGCCGAGGTGCAGGCGGAACCGGAGGAGACCGCGAGGTCCTTGAGCGCCATGATCAGCGACTCGCCTTCGACGTAGTTGAAGCTGACGTTCATGTTGTGCGGCACGCGCGCCGTGGCGCTGCCGTTCAGATAGAGCTCTTCCATGCCATCGATCTGGGACCAGAAGCGATCAGCCAGGGCCTTGATGCGCACGCGCTCGGTGGCCATTTCCTGCTTGGCGATGTGGAAGGCTTCGCCCATGCCGACGATCTGGTGGGTTGCCAGGGTGCCGGAGCGCATGCCGCGCTCGTGGCCGCCGCCGTGCATCATGGCTTCGAGGCGCACACGCGGCTTGCGGCGGACGTAGAGCGCGCCGATGCCTTTCGGGCCGTAAGTCTTGTGGGCGGAGAAGGACATCAGGTCGACCTTCAGCTTCTCCAGGTCGATCTCGACCTTGCCGGTGGACTGGGCAGCGTCGACGTGGAAGAGGATGCCACGGGCACGGGTCAGCTCGCCGATGGCGGCGATGTCGTTGATGGTGCCGATTTCGTTGTTCACGTGCATGACGGAAACCAGGATGGTGTCGTCACGCAGGGCGGCCTCGACCATGACCGGAGTGATCAGGCCATCTTCGCCCGGCTCCAGGTAGGTCACTTCGAAGCCTTCGCGCTCCAGCTGGCGGGTGGTGTCCAGGACCGCCTTGTGCTCGATCTTCGAGGTGATGATGTGCTTGCCCTTGCCACCGTAGAAGTGCGCAACACCCTTGATGGCCAGGTTGTCGGACTCGGTCGCACCGGAAGTCCAGACGATTTCGCGAGGGTCCGCGTTGACCAGCTCAGCTACCTGACGACGAGCATTCTCCACCGATTCTTCAGCTTTCCAGCCGAACACGTGAGAGCGCGAGGCTGGGTTGCCGAAGTTGCCGTCCACCAGCAGGCACTCGCTCATTTTCTGAGCGACGCGCGGGTCCACCGGCGTAGTGGCGGAGTAGTCGAGGTAGATCGGCAATTTCATCGGGGCTCTCCTATCAGGTATCGGGGCCAATCACGGGCCGGCGCCCTGCTCAATCGATGGCGGACGCTTCAATCTTATCGAGGTGCGGCATCCTGCCATTGCTTCCACAGCGGCGTTGATCCTGCCGCTGTGCGACCTCTTGAACCTCACGGCGGTTGACCAGGTCGGCCAAGCTGATGCCGCTGAGGAACTCGTGGATCTGCAGACTCAGATCACACCAGAGGTGGTGGGTAAGACAGGTATCGCCGGAATGGCAATCGCCCAGGCCCTGGCAACGGGTGGCATCCACCGACTCGTTGACCGCATCAATTACCTGGGCGACATGAATGCCATGCATGTCGCGGGAAAGCTGGTAGCCACCGCCCGGGCCGCGCACGCTGCTGACCAGGTTGCCGCGACGGAGCTTGGCGAAAAGCTGTTCGAGGTAGGACAGGGAAATGCCCTGCCGCTCGGAAATATCAGCCAGGGACACCGGCCCATGCTGCGCATGCAGCGCCAGGTCGAGCATGGCGGTGACGGCGTATCGGCCTTTGGTGGTCAGTCGCATGGTGAGTACCACGGGATCGCTGGAATGCAGCGAGTATGCGATTCCCGACTATTTAAGTCAACTATAAGCCTGATCAAAATAGTCGGGATTACATCTTGCAGGGGCGTGCATGATAGCAGAGGCATATCCCGTTAGCACCCTAATAATCCGCCCCTGAAGCACCGGACCAAAGTCGAATCGGAAGCGTCAGGCGACCGGCTTGCGCTCTTCGTCCTTGACGCCCGCGAAGTCCTCATCACGAAGCTCCGGCAACGCCTTGGCGCAGTAGTCACTGCCCAGCGCAGTGAGCGCCTTGCACATGCCATCGAGGCGCTCGTCCACCGCCTGCACATGATCCAGCAACTGGCCGATCGCCCGCGCCACAGGGTCGGGCATGTCCTGGCCAAGACCATAGGCGTCGAAGCCGAAACGCTCGGCGATCGCCTGGCGCTTGGCCTCCTGCTCGGGATCAGCCTTGACGATGACCCGACCTGGAATACCCACCGCCGTAGCACCGGCCGGCACTTCCTTGGTCACCACGGCATTGGAGCCGATCTTGGCGCCCGCACCAACGGTGAAAGGCCCAAGCACCTTGGCGCCCGCACCTACTACCACGCCATCTTCCAGCGTCGGATGGCGCTTGCCCTGGTTCCAGCTGGTACCCCCGAGGGTCACACCCTGATAGAGAGTCACGTCATTGCCGATTTCGGCAGTCTCGCCAATGACGATACCCATGCCGTGGTCGATGAAGAACCGCCGGCCGATCTTGGCGCCGGGATGAATTTCAATGCCGGTGAGCCAGCGACTGAAGTTGGACACCAGGCGCGCCAGCCACTTCCAACCGGAGACCCACAGAGCGTGAGCCACACGATGCAACCAGATGGCATGCAGGCCCGGGTAACAGGTGAGCACCTCGAAGGCATTACGCGCAGCCGGATCACGGTGGAATACGCTTTGAATGTCTTCTCGAATGCTGTCGAACATCACTTGTCACTCCGCTTGCTTGTTTCGCCCCGCGCGGCTTTCTGGGTTTCCGTGAGGATGCCCCGCAGGATATTCATTTCCAACTTGCTGATGGCGCTGCGGCCATAGAGGCGGCGCAGACGGGACATCAGATGTCGCGGCTTTTCCGGATCCAGGAAGCCGATCTCGACCAGAGTGCTCTCCAGGTGTTCGTAGTAGCGCTCCAGCTCATCGACGGTGACGGGCTGGGCGTTGAGCATGGCGGTGGTTTCCACCTTCTCCACCTTGCTTGGCAAGCCTTCCTGCTCGAGCCACGCCATGCGCACCTCGTACACCAGCACCTGAACGGCGGCCGCCAGATTCAGCGAGGAGAACTCGGGATTGGAGGGGATGTGCACGTGATACTGGCAGCGCTGCAACTCTTCGTTGGTCAGACCCGCGTACTCGCGACCGAACACCAGGGCAACCTCACCGCCAAGCTGCGCCTGCTCCACGGAAGTCTTGCCGCACTCGCGCGGATCCAGCAGTGGCCAGGGAATACGGCGATCACGAGCACTGGTACCGATGACCAGACTGCAGCCAACCAGCGCCTCCTCAAGGGTGGCAACGACTTGAGCACCCGCCAGGATGTCATCCGCACCGGATGCGCGAGCTTGAGCCTCGGGACTGGGGAAGTCCTCGGGATCGACCAGCACCAGCTTCGACAGGCCCATGTTTTTCATGGCGCGCGCGGCACCACCGATATTTCCGGGATGGCTGGTATTGACCAGTACCACGCGAATGTTCTGCAGCAACGCTCTAGTCTCCCAGCGGAACCTCAAGGGAGCGGAATATTACCGGAGCCCCCGACGCAACGCCACGAATGACGCCTCGTCCTCTGCCTGCCTTGTGCTTTTTCTGCTACTATGTGCGGCTTTCTTCTTTAACGACCCAGGTGAACTCCCCATGCAGCCTATGCTGAATATCGCCCTGCGCGCCGCTCGCAGCGCCGGTGAACTGATTTTCCGCTCTATCGAGCGCCTGGACGTTATCTCCGTCAACGAGAAGGACGCCAAGGACTACGTCACCGAGGTCGATCGCGCCGCTGAGTTGTCCATCGTGCAGGCCCTGCGCAAGGCCTACCCGAACCACGGCATCATGGGCGAGGAAGGCGGCCTGCTGGAAGGCAAGGGCGAAGGCGCTGACTACCTGTGGATCATCGATCCGCTGGACGGCACCACCAACTTCATTCGCGGCGTTCCGCATTTCGCCATCAGCATCGCCTGCAAATACAAGGGTCGCCTGGAGCATGCCGTGATCCTCGATCCGGTTCGCCAGGAAGAGTTCACTGCCAGCCGCGGCCGTGGCGCCGCCCTCAACGGCCGCCGCCTGCGTGTCAGCCCGCGCAAGAGCCTGGAAGGCGCCCTGCTGGGCACCGGCTTCCCCTTCCGCGATAGCCAGCTGGACAACCTCGACAACTACCTGGGCATGTTCCGCAGCCTGGTTGGTCAGACCGCCGGCATCCGCCGCGCCGGCTCCGCCAGCCTGGACCTGGCCTACGTCGCTGCTGGCCGCTTCGACGCGTTCTGGGAATTCGGCCTGTCCGAGTGGGACATGGCTGCAGGCGCCCTTCTTGTTCAGGAAGCTGGCGGCCTGGTAAGCGACTTCACCGGCGGCCATGACTTCCTCGAGAAGGGCCACATCGTTGCCGGCAACACCAAGTGCTTCAAGGCGGTACTGACTGCCATCCAGCCGCACCTGCCGCCGTCGCTGAAACGCTGATCGCGCAGCCATGAAAAAACCCGGCCAAGGCCGGGTTTTTTTGTGCTCGAGCGCAGCTTATTGCTGCACGCCTGCACCGCCACCCTGGGGCTCGATACCGCCGCCCTGCTGACTCAGGATCAACTGACCTTCCTTCGTCACCGGAATCTGACGACCCGGGTCATGATCCATGCGAACCTGGCTAACCTTGCCATCCAACTGGTACTTCACGTCGTAGCCGACGAGCCTTTCGCTCGTATCAGTGACGGTCTTGCAGCGGGTTTCAGTCGTGGTGTAGGTGTCACCTTCCTGCATGTGCTCCTGCACCTTGTTGCCGGCATAACCACCACCGACGGCGCCAGCCACAGTGGCGATCTTCTTGCCGCTACCGCCGCCGACCTGGTTGCCCAGCAGACCACCCGCAACCGCTCCAAGGACGGTACCGGCAATCTGATGTTGATCCTTGACCGGACGCTGACGGGTCACCGCCACATCGTTGCAGACCTCGCGCGGGGTCTTCACGGTTTCATTGATCGGTTGGACAGCGAGCACTTCGGCATACTCCGGGCCGTTCTTGCCTACCAGGTTGTAGGTGGCCACGGCGCCGCCGGCAGTCACACCAACCGCACCCAATACAGCACCGACGAGCATCGACTTGTTCACTTGAACCTCCAGAATCTTCCATAGCGGGCCTACTTGCCCTGCTCAACGCCTTGGATAGGCGGATAAATGCCAAGTTCCCAAACCCATGGGAATATTCCGACAAATGGGACGACAGTCTCACACAGCAGAAACGACGAGGCCCGGCATTTGCCGGGCCTCGCTTTCAGCTGCGGTACGCCTCAGGGACGGTCATCCGCTTCGGCGGTATTCGCCGGCGGAATCAGGTCCTCGGAAGACAGACCCAGCCAGATCAGCACCGGGGCACTGATATAGATCGAGGAGTACGTACCCACGACCACGCCGACCAGCAGCGACAGGGCGAAGCCATGCAGGCTGTCACCGCCGAAGATCAGCAGGGCGAACAGCGCCAGGGCGGTGGACATCGAGGTCGCGATGGTCCGCAGCAGAGTCTGGGTGCAGGACACGTCGATGTTCTCGATCAGGTCAGCACGACGCAGCACGCGGAAGTTCTCGCGGATACGGTCGAAGATGATGATGGTGTCGTTCAGCGAGTAACCGATCATCGCCAGCACAGCGGCCAGAACAGTGAGGTCGAAGGGAATCTGGAAGAACGCCAGGATACCCAGGGTGACGATCACGTCGTGGACCAGCGAGGCCACAGCGCCTACACCGAACTTCCACTGGAAGCGGAAGGCCAGGTACAGCAGGATGCCGCCCAGCGCCAGGAGCATGGCCAGTCCACCCTGGTCACGCAGCTCTTCACCCACCTGCGGGCCGACGAATTCGACGCGCTTGAGCTCGAACTTGCTCTCGGCATCCACCTTGCGCAGGGCGTCGGCCACCTTGTTGCCCAGCTGCGGGTCTTCGCCAGCCAGACGAACCAGGACATCGGTCGAAGCACCGAAGCTCTGCACAATGGCGTCGGGGTATCCGACCTGGCCCAGCTCCTTCTTGATCAGCTCGAGGTTCGCCGGCTTCTCGTAGGCGAGCTCGATCAGCGTACCGCCAGTGAAGTCCAGGCCGAAGTTCAGACCCTTGATGAACAGGCTGCCGATACCGATCAGGCTGATGATCACGGTGATGGCGAACGCAACGTTGCGTATCGCCATGAAACGGATGGTTGACTTGATCATGACAGGCCTCAAATCCACAGTTTCTTGAAGTTGCGGCCACCGAAGATCAGGTTGACCATGCCGCGGGTGAACATGATGGCGGTGAACATCGAGGTGATGATCCCCAGCGACATGGTCACGGCAAAGCCCTTGATCGGACCGGTGCCGAGGGCGAACAGGATGCCGCCCACCAGCAGGGTGGTGAGGTTACTGTCGACGATCGCGGTATAGGCGCGGTCAAAACCTTCGTGAATCGCACGCTGTACCGACAGGCCGTTGTTCAACTCCTCGCGAATACGCGAGTAGATCAACACGTTGGCATCCACCGCCATGCCGAGGGTCAACACGATACCGGCGATACCCGGCAGCGTCAGGGTCGCGCCGATCACCGACATCAGACCGACCAGCAGCACCAGGTTGAACGCCAGGGCGATGGTGGCCAGGAAGCCGAAGAAGCGGTAGATGGCCATGATGAACAGCGATACGAAGACCATCGCCCACTCGGTGGATTCGATGCCCTTGATGATGTTCTCGGCACCCAGGCTCGGGCCGATGGTGCGCTCTTCCGCGAAGTACATCGGTGCAGCCAGGCCACCCGCGCGCAGCAGCAGGGCCAGTTCGGAGGACTCACCCTGGCCGTTCAGGCCGGTGATGCGGAACTGGCTGCCCAGCGGCGACTGAATGGTCGCCAGGCTGATGATTTTCTTCTCTTCCTTGAAGCTCTGGACCGCGACTTCCTGCTGGACGCCGTTGACGTCCTGGGTGACGTAGCGGGTAACCGGGCGCTGCTCGATGAAGATCACCGCCATGCTGCGGCCCACGTTGTTGCGGGTAGCACGGCTCATCAGTTCGCCGCCATGGCCATCCAGACGGATGTTCACTTGCGGGCGGCCGTTCTCGTCGTAGCTGGCCTGGGCGTCGGTCACCTGGTCACCGGTGATGATCAGGCTGCGCTCCAGCGGCACCGGCGGACGACCCGGCTCACGGAACTCGAAGGATTCGGTAGAGGCCTTGCTGGCGGTCGCCTCAGCGGCCAGGCGGAATTCCAGGTTGGCGGTCTTGCCGAGGATACGCTTGGCTTCGGCGGTGTCCTGCACACCCGGCAGCTCGACCACGATGCGGTTGGCACCTTGGCGCTGCACGATCGGCTCGGCCACACCCAGTTCGTTCACGCGGTTACGAACGGTGGTCAGGTTCTGCTTGATGGAGTATTCGCGGATCTCAGCCAGCTTGGCCTGGGTCAGGACCAGTTGCAGGACCTGCTGATCACCACGCGCGGTGGTGGTCATCTGGAAATCGTTGAAGCTCTTGCGAATCAGCGACTGCGCCTTGTCCAGGGACTCCTGGTCGGTGAAGCCGAGCTGGAAGCCGTTCTCCTGGGCCGGCAGGCTGCGGTAGCGGATCCGCTCCTTGCGCAGCAGGGTACGAACTTCGCCTTCGTAGATCTTCAGGCGCGCATCGACAGCTTTCTCCATGTCCACTTCCAGCAGGAAGTGCACGCCGCCGGAGAGGTCAAGACCGAGCTTCATCGGCGCAGCGCCAAGCTTGCGCAGCCAGTCCGGAGTAGTCGGGGCCAGGTTGAGTGCGACTACGTAGTCGTCGCCCAGCGCCTTGCGCACAACATCCTTGGCCGGCAGCTGGTCACCCAGCTTGGTCAGACGCAGCAGGCCGCCGCGCTCGCTGACGCTGGAGGACTTGAGCTCGATGCCCGCTTGCTTCAGGGCTTCGCTCGCCTTGTCCAGGTCGGATTGCTGGATCTTCAGCGCGGTGCTGGTGCCGCTGATCTGGATCGCCGGATCATCCGGATAGAGATTCGGTGCGGAATAGACCAGGCCGATCGCCAGCACCGCCAGGATCAGCAGATATTTCCACAGTGGATACTTGTTGAGCATGACTCCGCCCGTTATGAAGCGGGGCGCCTGATGGCGCCCCGTCGGTGTTGATCCATGTATCTGTTAGATGGCTTTCAGGGTGCCCTTCGGCAGGGTCGCCGCAATAGCCGCCTTCTGGAACTTCAGCTCTACGGTATCGGACACTTCGATGACCACGAAGTCATCGGTGACCTTGGTGACCTTGCCCGCGATGCCGCCGGAGGTGACCACTTCATCACCTTTCTGCAGGCTGCCCAGGAGATTCTTGTGCTCCTTGGCGCGTTTGGCCTGGGGGCGCCAGATCATCAGGTAGAAGATGACCAGGAAACCGATCAGGAAGACCCACTCGAAACCGGTACCGGCAGGGCCTGCAGCGGCGGCCGGCGCAGCGGCGTCGGCATAGGCGGCGGGAATCAGAAAGCTCATGTAGCACTCCTGTTGCAGAAATTTGAAAAAATCGACTGTGAATATGCGGCTTTATCAGTCCAGGGGCGGAGTCGGTAGTCCGCGCTTGGCGTAGAAGGCATCGACAAAGGCGGCCAATTTACCCTGTTGAATAGCCTCGCGCAAACCAGCCATCAGGCGCTGGTAATGCCGCAAGTTGTGGATTGTATTCAACATGCTGCCGAGCATTTCGCCGCATTTGTCCAAATGGTGGAGATAGGCGCGCGAGAAGTGTTTGCAGGTGTAACAGTCGCAAGTCGGGTCCAACGCAGACTCGTCATGCTTATGCACCGAGTTGCGGATTTTCAGCACGCCGGTATCGATGAACAGGTGACCGTTTCGCGCGTTACGCGTCGGCATCACGCAGTCGAACATGTCCACCCCGCGACGCACACCCTCCACCAGATCCTCCGGCTTGCCCACGCCCATCAGGTAGCGCGGCTTGTCCGTCGGCATTTGCCCGGGCAGGTAGTCCAGCACGCGAATCATCTCTTCCTTGGGCTCGCCCACCGACAGACCGCCGATGGCCAGTCCGTCGAAGCCGATTTCACTGAGGCCCTCCAGGGAGCGCATGCGCAGTTCTTCGTGCATGCCGCCTTGAACGATGCCGAACAATGCGGCGGTGCTTTCACCGTGGGCCGTCTTGGAGCGTTTGGCCCAACGCAGGGACAGCTCCATGGAACGCTTGGCGGTATCGAAGTCCGCCGGATAAGGCGTGCACTCGTCGAAGATCATCACGATGTCGGAGCCCAGGTCGCGCTGGACTTGCATGGACTCCTCGGGCCCCATGAACACCTTCGCGCCATCGACGGGCGAAGCGAAGGTCACGCCCTCCTCCTTGATCTTGCGCATGGCACCCAGGCTGAACACCTGGAAGCCACCGGAATCGGTGAGGATCGGCCCCTGCCACTGCATGAAGTCGTGCAGGTCGCCATGGCGCTTGATCACTTCCATGCCCGGGCGCAGCCAAAGGTGGAAGGTATTGCCAAGGATGATCTGCGCGCCGATGCCTTCGATGTCGCGCGGCAGCATGCCCTTCACGGTGCCGTAGGTGCCTACGGGCATGAAGGCAGGCGTCTCGACGACACCCCGGGGAAAGGTCAGACGGCCACGACGGGCCTTGCCGTCGGTGGCCAGCAGCTCGAAGTTCATCCGGCAGGTGCGCGTCATGCTTGGTCCTCGGGCCCGCGAGGGGCGGGATTGCGGGTGATGAACATGGCATCACCGTAACTGAAGAATCGGTAACCCTGCTCCACGGCGGCAGCGTAGGCGGCCATGGTCTCTGGATAGCCGGCAAAGGCGGAAACCAGCATCAGCAGGGTGGATTCGGGCAAATGGAAATTGGTAACCAGCGCATCGACCACATGGAAGGGGCGGCCGGGGTACAGGAAAATATCGGTGTCGCCGCTGAACGCCTTGAGCTGCCCGTCCCGCGCGGCGCTTTCCAGGGAGCGCACGCTGGTGGTGCCGACCGCAACCACCCTGCCACCACGGGCACGGCAGGCAGCAACGGCATCGACCACGTCCTGGCCCACTTCAAGCCACTCGCAGTGCATGTGGTGGTCTTCGATGCGCTCTACTCGCACAGGCTGGAAGGTACCCGCCCCGACGTGCAGCGTGACGAACGCACTCTCTACCCCTTTGGCGGCAATGGCGGCCAGCAGGTCCTGGTCGAAATGCAGCCCCGCCGTCGGCGCCGCAACGGCACCAGCATGGCGGGCGTAGACGGTCTGGTAACGCTCGCGGTCGGCGTCTTCGTCAGGCCTGTCTATATAGGGAGGCAGCGGCATGTGGCCGACCCTGTCCAGCAGCGGCAGCACTTCTTCGGCAAACTTCAGTTCGAACAGCGCATCGTGGCGAGCGACCATTTCAGCCTCCCCGCCACCGTCGATCTGCAGCATCGAGCCCGGCTTGGGCGACTTGCTGGAGCGCACATGGGCCAGCACGCGATGGCTGTCCAGCACGCGCTCGACAAGAATCTCCAGCTTGCCGCCAGAAGCCTTCTGGCCGAACAGGCGCGCGGGAATGACGCGGGTGTTGTTGAACACCATCAGATCGCCGGGCCGCAGGTATTCCAGCAGGTCGGTGAAATGGCGATGGTTCAGTGCACCAGATTCGCCATTCAGCACGAGGAGGCGGCTGGCGCGACGCTCGGCCAGTGGATGGCGGGCAATAAGAGCTTCAGGGAGCTCGAAATGGAAGTCGGCTACGCGCATGGTGGGGGGTCGTATCGCAGGGGCGCAGATAGTACAGGAAATGCCTGTTTCTGACCACGCAGACGGATTGACCGACACAGAGCGTCTCCCTATACTCCGCCGCCATCGTGCCTCGGTGGCGGAATGGTAGACGCGGCGGATTCAAAATCCGTTTCTGGCGACAGAGTGAGAGTTCGAGTCTCTCCCGGGGCACCACGATATCTTCAAGCTCTTTCTGAGCTTTCTCCCCCTCAACTTTCCGCCCGTCCGGGCCCCTCCCCCGCCCGTAAATATTGGCCTTTTGGGGGCTTGGCATTTCCGGGAAACTTAGCGTAGAGTTGGCCAACTGTGTTTGCATGGGTCGCTGTTGAATCGTGACCTGATGCGGTAGATCACCAGATCCGCTACATCCCGCTCGACTTCTCTTACCTCTTTGCAACCAGTTCCAGCCCTTCTGGCGCATCAGTGAACAGCAGGCTGTCATCAACTTCAGTTTCAAGGAAAAAGATATGTCGAATCGTCAAACCGGCACCGTCAAATGGTTCAACGACGAGAAAGGTTTTGGTTTCATCACCCCGGAAAGCGGCCCGGATCTGTTCGTTCACTTCCGCGCTATCGAAGGCTCCGGCTTCCGTAGCCTGAAAGAAGGCCAGAAGGTTACCTTCGAAGCCGTTCAAGGCCAGAAAGGTATGCAGGCTGACAAGGTTCAGGTAGTTAACTAACTACCCGAGCTTCGCCGAAAGCCTCTGATGGAAACATCAGGGGCTTTTTTGTGCCCGCGAATCGGCTGCTAGAATGGCGCGCCCTCCACACGCCAAGAGCCCGCAATGCCGAAACATCAGCTGCGCCCCCAGGGTGAATTCCCCTCTGCCGGGCTGGTTCGCCGCTTCGCCGCGATCTTCTACGACTTCCTCCTTTGCGTCGCCCTGCTGATGGTGGTCACCCTGATCTATCAACAGGTCGTCCTCCGTCTGATTTACGGAGGCGAGTACCTGCGCCAACTGGCCGATCAGGGTGCCCTCTCCGGCGACCCGGTGCTCTCCACGCTGCTGGTATTCGCCCTGTTCGGATTCTTCGCCAAGTTCTGGACCCATAACGGACAGACCCTCGGCATGCAGGTGTGGGGTATCCGCGTGCAGAACAAGGATGGTTCGGCCATCAGCCTGTGGCAGGCCCTCCTGCGTTTCGTCATTGCCATCGGTTCATGGCTGGCGCTGGGCCTGGGCTTCCTCTGGAGTCTCTGGGACAAAGAGAAGCGCACCTGGCACGACATCTATTCGGAAACCCGGGTCGTTCGCGTCCCCAAGGACGCACACAAGAAGTGACCCACAAAAAAGCCGGCAGACGCCGGCTTTTTCTTGGGTCGATTCGGGGTCAGCCCGCGCGCCTCAGCAGCCAGACGCCAGCCAGGGCGCAGATGCCCGCCGGTACCAGAACCGCGAAGAGCGGCGAGAATCCGAACACCAGGCTCGAAGGCCCGAGCAGATCCTGGCTGATGCGCACCACGAAGCCGATCACGACGCCGGTGAACACGCGCTGGCCCAGGGTTACCGAACGCAGCGGACCGAAAATGAAGGAGATCGCCATCAGCACCAGGGCCGCCGTAACCAGGGGCTGCAGCACTTTGGTCCAGAACGCCAGCCAGTAGCGGCCGTTGTTCAGCCCCTGCTCCGCCAGGTAGTGGGTGTAACGCCAAAGACCCGTGATCGACAGCGCCTCGGGCTCCATCACCACGGTGCCGAGCAACTCCGGCTTGAGTTCGATATCCCAACGCTCGGTGACACTGTTGAGCACCTCAGTGTGATCACCCCGGAAATGCGTGGTGGTCACATCCTCCAACTGCCAGTAGTCACCCTGGAACAACGCGCGCTTGGCAAAGCTGGCCGACTGCATGTGGCGCTCGCCGTCGAAGTGATAGCGCGTCACGCCATAGAGCACGCCATTGGGCTGCACGGCGTTGATGTGGACGAATTCCTCGCCCTGGCGGTGCCACAGACCACGCTTGGAGCTTTGTGCATCACCGCCGCCCTGGGCCAGGGAACGATTGGCCTGGGCCAGGTTCTCGCTCCAGGGTGCGGCGTACTCGCCAATCAGCACGCCTACCAACATCAGCACCAGCATGGGCTTCATCACCGCCCAGACGATACGACCGATGGACACACCGGCAGCACGCATCACGGTCAGTTCGCTGCTGCTGGCCAGGGTGCCGAGACCGATCAGGCTGCCGATCAGGGCCGCCATGGGCAGCATGTCGTAGATCCGACGCGGCAGGGTGAGGAAGACATACCAGGCTGCGGCGAGCACATCGTAGTCACCCCCCACGTCGCCCAGTTCATCGATGAAAGCGAACAACGCCGCGAGGCTGACGATGATCCCCAGCACCGCGAGGATGCCGAAGAACACGCTAGTGCCGATGTAACGATCCAACCTAACCATGGGCCACCTCACGGGCATCACGACGAGCCGCCCACTTCAGGCGCAGAGGCTCCCAGTACAACAACAACAGGCCTACCGCGATGAACAATGCGTGAACCCACCACAGGCCGAGGGCCATGGGAATGCGCCCCTTGTCCAGCTGTCCGCGCGCAGCAATCAGCAGGGCGAGGTACGCCATATACAGAAGGATGGCCGGGAGCAGCTTGAGGAAGCGCCCCTGGCGCGGATTGACCCTGGACAGCGGCACCGCCAGCAGGGTGACGACGAACACCAGCAGCGGGATCGACAGACGCCACTGCAGTTCGGCCTGGTAGCGCGGGTCTGTGCTGCCGATCAACTCGGAGGTGGACACCGCCTCGCGCTCGCCGATTTCCGAGGAAATCTCGGGCTTGGGCAGGAGCACGCCGTAGGTTTCGTAGTGGATGATGCGGTAATCGGCCTTGCCCGGATTGCCGTCATAGCGATAGCCATTCTTGAGGATCAGGTAGCGGCTGCCGTCCGGCTGGACCTCCTGGTGGCCCTTCTCCGCGACCAGCACCCCAATGCCACGATCCTTGCCGTCCTGGCGCGAAATGCGCTTCTCGGAAATGAACACACCGCCCAACTCACCGCGGTCGGAAGACAGGGTTTCGGTATAGGTCACCCGACCACCACCCTTGAGCGCCTGGAAGCGTCCGGGAACGAGGGTATCCAGCTCCGTCAGGGCATCCTGTTCGTTGAGGATGCGAGCGACCTGGCCAACGCCCTGGGGCGCGAGGCCCAGGCTCAGCCAGGCCACCAGCAGGGCCACCAGCAGCGCAGGCGCGAGGCTGTAGACCATCAGGCGCTGCTGGCTCATGCCGGTAGCGCTGAGCACGGTCATTTCACTTTCGAGATACAGGCGGCCGTAGGCCAGCAGGAAACCGAGAAACAGCCCCAGAGGCAGGATCAGCTGAAGGAAACCGGGGATCCGAAACCCCATGATCATGAACAGCACGCCGGGGTCCAACGCCCCTTGCGCGGCTTGCGCCAGATACTTGATGAAACGGCCGCTCATGATGATCACCAGCAGCACGGCACTGACCGCGCTCAGGGTAACCAGGACTTCGCGGGAGAGATAACGGAAGACAATCAAACCAGACACTCCAGGGTTGTCAGGCTCACGCGGCTACGCTCAAACTAGCCGCTTTATGGCCAGCCCGCCGTTCTGACGGGCCACTGAAAAAATAGCCGGCATTATCCGTCAATCCCGGCTCTTTGTCTTGGGGACACATGTCATGGAATTCCTCGTCAAAAGCGCCCGTCTGGAAACCCTGAAAACCGCCACACTGGTCGTCGCTGTCGGCGAAGGACGCAAGCTTGGCGACGCCGCCAAGGCCGTTGATACCGCAGCTGGCGGCGCCATCACGACCCTGCTCAAGCGCGGCGACATTGCCGGCAAGGTGGGTCAGACCCTGCTCCTGCACAGCCTCCCCAATCTCAAGGCCGAGCGCGTACTGCTGGTGGGCAGTGGCAAGGAGCGCGACCTCTCTGACCGCCAGTTCCGCAAAATGATCGCCGCCGTGAATGGCGTGCTGAAAGGCCTCGGCGGCGGCGATGCCACGCTGGCCCTCTCCGAGCTGGCCGTCAAAGGCCGCGACGCTTACGGCAAGGCCCGCCTGATGGTGGAAACCCTGGCCGATGGCGGTTACGTCTTCGACCGTTTCAAGAGCCAGAAGGCCGAACCCAGGGCCCTGAAGAAAATCACCCTGCTGGTGGAAAAGGCCGACCAGGCCGAGGTCGAGCGCGGCAGCCTGCACGCCCAGGCGATCGCGAACGGTATGGCGTTCACCCGCGACCTCGGCAACCTGCCGCCGAACCTCTGCCACCCCAGCTTCATCGCTGAGGAAGCCAAGGCCCTGGCCAAGGCGCACAAGAACCTCAAGGTCGAAGTGCTCGACGAGAAGAAGCTCAAGGAGCTCGGCGCCGGCGCCTTCCTCGCCGTGGCCCAGGGCAGCGAGCAGCCGCCGCGGATGATCGTGCTCAATTACCAGGGTGCCAAGAAGGACGAGCAACCCTTCGCCCTGGTCGGCAAGGGCATCACCTTCGACACCGGCGGCATCAGCATCAAGCCGGCGGCCGGCATGGACGAAATGAAGTACGACATGTGCGGCGCCGCCAGCGTGCTCGGCACCTTCCGTGCCGTGCTGGAACTGCAACTGCCGATCAACCTGGTGGGCCTGCTGGCCTGCGCCGAGAACATGCCCAGCGGCGGCGCCACGCGCCCGGGCGACATCGTCACCACCATGAGCGGCCAGACGGTCGAGATCCTCAACACTGACGCCGAAGGCCGCCTGGTGCTGTGCGACACCCTGACCTACGCCGAGCGCTTCAAGCCGCAGGCGGTGATCGACATCGCCACACTCACCGGCGCCTGCATTGTCGCCCTGGGCAGCAATACCTCTGGCCTGATGGGCAACAACGACGCGCTGGTGAAGCAGATCCTCAAGGCCGGCGAATACGCCGACGATCGCGCCTGGCAGCTGCCGCTGTTCGACGAGTACCAGGAACAACTGGATAGCCCCTTCGCCGACATCGCCAACATTGGCGGCCCGAAGGCCGGCACCATCACCGCCGGCTGCTTCCTGTCGCGCTTCGCCAAGAAGTTCCACTGGGCGCACCTGGACATCGCCGGCACCGCCTGGGTCAGCGGCGGCAAGGATAAAGGCGCCACAGGCCGTCCAGTCCCCCTGCTCACCCAGTACCTGCTGGACCGCATCAAGTGAGAGTTGAGTTCTACGTGCTCTCTTCGGCCAATCCGGCAGACCGCCTGCGCGCGGCCTGCCAGTTGGCCGCCAAGGGCTGGCGACATGGCTTGCCAGTCCTCGTGCGCTGCACCGATGCCGCCCAGCGCGACGAGCTGAACGAGCTGCTCTGGCGTTTTCGCGGCGAAAGCTTCATTCCCCACAGCCTGATCGACGACGACGCCAGCGCCCCGGTGGTGCTGGCCCTGGACGAAGCACCCGCCACCCAGCAGGGCCTGCTGATCAACCTTGCTTCGACCATTTCCCCTCACGTCGAGCAATTCAGCCGGATCATCGAGATCGTCAACCAGGAACCCGACCTGCTTGCCGCCTGCCGGGAGAATTTCCGTAGCTACCGGCAGCGGGGCTATGATCCGAAACGAGTCGAACTCTAGCCGTACCGCACCGATGGACACCCCCAAGAATCCCCAAAAGCCGGCGAACCTGCTGGACGACCTCGAATCCATTCGTGCCCTGCTCGATGACGAGCCTGGCGACGCCGAACCACCCTTGCTCACCGAAACCCTGGATGCCGACGACATCCCACTGCTGTCGGAAATAGTCGAACCCGCGCCCACGCCGCCGGCCGCGCCCCTGTCGGCCCCGCAGCAGCCCTTGTTCCAGGCAGCGCCCGTCGAACCGGACCCCATTGCCGCGCCGACTCCGGAGCCAGATCCAGCGCCCGCACAGATGGCCGAAGCGATACGTCAGCGCATGACGCCGGCGAGCAACCCGGAACTGGTCCGCCTGGACAGCGAACTGCGCGCCGCCGCGCAGCTGATCCTGCAGGATGTGATCGACGATTTCGTGCCGCAGATCGAAGCCGAACTCAAACGCCGCCTCGAAGCCCGCCTGACCCGCCTGCTGCCGCCACGCCGGCAGTGATCCGGCGCGCCCGGTAACCACCGGGCGGCACCGGTAACGCGCGCCAATTCTTTCGAGGGGCCGTTGCCGTTATACTCTCCCGTTTTCCCGTTCAGACGCCTCTAGGGTCCCCGCCGAACCATGGACAAGACCTACCAGCCCCACGCCATCGAAACTTCCTGGTACCAGACCTGGGAGAAGAACAACTACTTCGCCCCGCAAGGTTCCGGTGACCCCTACACCATCATGATCCCGCCGCCGAACGTGACCGGCAGCCTGCACATGGGTCATGGCTTCAACAACGCCATCATGGATGCCCTGATCCGCTTCCGTCGCATGCAGGGTCGCAACACCCTGTGGCAGCCGGGCACCGACCATGCCGGCATCGCCACCCAGATGGTGGTGGAGCGCCAGCTGTCCGCCCAGGGCGTCAGCCGCCATGACCTCGGCCGCGAGAAATTCCTCGAGAAGGTCTGGGAATGGAAGGAACAATCCGGCGGCACCATCACCCGCCAGATTCGCCGCCTCGGTTCCTCCGTGGACTGGACGCGTGAGCGCTTCACCATGGACGACGGCCTGTCCGACGCGGTGAAGGAAGCCTTCGTGCGCCTGCATGAAGATGGTCTGATCTACCGCGGCAAGCGCCTGGTCAACTGGGACACCAAGTTCCACACCGCCATCTCCGACCTCGAAGTGGAAAACCACGACGAGAAAGGCAGCCTGTGGAACCTGCGCTACCCGCTGGCCGACGGCCACAAGACTGCCGATGGCAAGGATTACCTGATCGTCGCCACCACCCGCCCGGAAACCATGCTGGGCGACAGCGCCGTTGCCGTGCATCCGGAAGACGAGCGCTACAAGAACCTGATCGGCACCTTCGTCGAACTGCCCCTGGTGGGCCGCCGCATTCCGATCATCGCCGACGAGTACTGCGACCCCGAGTTCGGCACTGGCTGCGTGAAGATCACCCCGGCCCACGACTTCAACGACTATGAAGTCGGCAAGCGCCACGACCTGCCGCTGATCAACATCTTCGACAAGAACGCCGCCGTGCTCGCCACCGCCCAAGTGTTCAACCTCGACGGCAGCGTCAACGACCAGCTCGACGGCAGCCTGCCCGCGCAATACGCCGGCCTGGACCGCTTCGAAGCGCGCAAACAGATCGTCGCCGCCTTCGAACAACTCGGCCTGCTCGAGAAGATCGAAGACCACGCGCTGAAAGTGCCAAAGGGCGACCGCTCCGGCACCGTCATCGAGCCGTGGCTGACCGACCAGTGGTACGTCTCCACCAAGCCGCTGGCCGAACCGGCCATCGCCGCAGTGGAAGATGGCCGCATCCAGTTCGTGCCCAAACAGTACGAGAACATGTACTTCTCCTGGATGCGCGACATCCAGGACTGGTGCATCAGCCGCCAGCTCTGGTGGGGCCATCGCATTCCGGCCTGGTACGACGAAGCCGGCAATGTCTATGTCGGCCGCGACGAAGCCGAAGTGCGCGCCAAGCACAACCTGGGCGACATCGCCCTGCGCCAGGACGAAGACGTGCTGGACACCTGGTTCAGCTCGGGCCTGTGGACCTTCTCCACCCTGGGCTGGCCGGAACAGACCGAATTCCTCAAGACCTTCCATCCGACCGACGTGCTGGTCACCGGCTTCGACATCATCTTCTTCTGGGTCGCCCGCATGATCATGCTGACCATGCACCTGGTGAAGAACGAAGACGGCACCGCGCAGGTTCCGTTCAAGACCGTCTACGTCCACGGCCTGGTGCGCGACTCCCAGGGCCACAAGATGTCCAAGTCCAAGGGCAACGTCCTGGACCCGCTGGACATCGTCGACGGCATCGACCTGGATACCCTGCTGGAAAAACGCACCAGCGGCATGATGCAGCCGAAGCTCGCCGAGAAGATCGCCAAGCAGACCAAGGCCGAGTTCCCGGAAGGCATCAACAGCTACGGCACCGACGCCCTGCGCTTCACCTTCCTCTCGCTGGCGTCTACCGGCCGTGACGTGAAGTTCGACATGGGCCGCGTCGAGGGCTACCGCAACTTCTGCAACAAGCTGTGGAACGCCGCCAACTTCGTCATCGAGAACACCGATGGCCAGGACACCGGCGTCAACGACGAACCGATCGAACTGTCCTCGGTTGACCGCTGGATCATCTCCGCCCTGCAGCGCACCGAAGCTGAAGTCACCCGTCACCTCGACGCCTTCCGCTTCGACCTGGCCGCCCAGACTCTCTACGAGTTCATCTGGGACCAGTACTGCGCCTGGTACCTGGAACTGGTCAAACCGGTTCTGTGGGACGAGAACGCCCCCATCGAGCGCCAGCGCGGCACCCGCCGCACCCTGATCCGCGTGCTGGAAGTGGCCCTGCGCCTGGCACACCCCTTCATGCCGTTCATCACCGAAGAAATCTGGCAGCGCATCAAGGGCCAGGCCGGCAAGAGCGGCGCCACCCTGATGCTCGAGCCCTGGCCGGTTGCAGTGGAAGAGCGCATCGACGCTGCCGCCGAAGGCGACATCGAGTGGGTCAAGGCACTGATGCTCGGCGTGCGGCAGATTCGTGGCGAGATGAACATCTCCATGGCCAAGCGCATAGACATCATCCTCGCCAATGCCAACGACGAAGACCGTCGCCGGCTGGCCGACAACGAGCCGCTGCTGAAGAAGCTGGCCAAGCTGGAGACCATTCGCGTCCTGGCCGCCGGTGAAGAAGCGCCGATGTCCGCCACTGCCCTGGTCGGCGACATGCAGGTGCTGGTACCCATGGCCGGGCTGATCGACAAGGACGCGGAACTGGCCCGCCTGGACAAGGAAATCCAGCGTCTGGACGGCGAAGTGAAGCGAGTCGGCGGCAAGCTGGGCAACGAAGGTTTCGTCGCCAAGGCTCCGCCCGAGGTGATCGAGAAGGAGCGCGCCAAGCTGGCCGAAGCCGAACAGGCCCTGGCCAACCTGACCGAACAGCGCTCGCGAATCGCCAGCCTGTAACCCCCGACAAGGCCCGCTACTGCGGGCCTTGTTCTATTTGCTGAAGGACAGTCCATGGAAACCAGCAAGACCAAGTCCAGCTTCTACCGCCGCCTCTACGTCGCCTGGCTGATCGACAGCGGCACCGCTGTCAGTGTGCCGGCAATCATGGACGCCACCGGGATGCCCCGGCGCACCGCACAGGACACGCTGCTGGCCCTGGGTGAGCTGGATATCGATTGCCATTTCGAGCAGCAGTCCGGCGAGCGCAATAACGCCGGGCACTACGTGATCCGCAACTGGGGTGCCATCGACAAGCACTGGATCGCCGCTAACCTGCATCAGATCAAGGCCGTTCTGAACTACCCCTGACAGACTGCCGCCCCCTCAAGGAACCCTGGGAGTCGCGTTTGAACTTCGATCTGCTGATGGTGCTTGGCCTGCTCGTGGTCGCCATCACCCTGTTCGTAATCAACAAGCCACGCATGGACGTGGTCGCCCTGCTGGTCATCGTCGCCCTGCCGCTGACCGGCATTCTCGATATCAGTCACACCCTGGCCGGCTTCAGTGACCCCAGCGTAGTGCTGATCGCCGCCCTCTTCGTCATCGGTGACGGCCTGGTCCGCACCGGCATCGCCTATCGCCTCGGCGACTGGCTGGTGGCCCGCGCCGGCAGCAGTGAAACACGCCTGCTGGTACTGCTGATGTTGGCTGCCGCCGGCCTCGGCTCGGTGATGAGCTCGACGGGCGTGGTGGCCATCTTCATTCCCGTCGCCCTCGGGGTCGCCGCACGGCTGAAGATCGCCCCGGCGCGGCTGATGATGCCGCTGGCCTTCGCCGGCTTGATCAGCGGCATGCTCACCCTGGTCGCCACCGCTCCCAACCTGGTGGTACACAGCGAACTGCGCCGCGCCGGCCTCGACGGCTTCGGCTTCTTCAGCCTGACCCCGGTGGGGCTTGCGGTACTGGCACTGGGTATCGTCTACATGTTGCTCACTCGGCACTGGCTGACCCCCAGGGGCAGCGACCAGGCCGACGCCGTACCGCGCCTGACCCTCACCGACCTGGCCACGGCCTACGCCCTCGAAGAACGCGAACGGCGCCTGAAAGTACGCGCCGACTCCCCTCTGGTTCGCCAGGCCCTCAACGAGTTGGAGCTGCGCAAGCAGTACGGCATCAACGTAATCGCCGTCGAGCGCCAGCGCCGCTTTCGCACCCTGCTGCTGATGGCCACCGGCAATACCCTGCTGGAACCCGGCGACGTACTGCTGGCGGACCTCGCCAGCCCGGCCATTGGCCTGCTGGGCGCCTACCAGGAACTCGGCCTGGAACCCTTGCCGCTGCCCTCGTCCTACTACAGCCTGCACGCCCATTCGTTGGGGCTGGCCGAGGTAGCCCTGCCGCCCGAGTCGAAGCTTCCGGGCAAGACCATCCAGGAACTGGGTTTCCGTTCCCGCCACCAGCTCAACGTGGTCGGCCTGCGTCGCCATGGTGAGGCGCTGGAAGGCGTGCTGGTGGACGAGAAGCTGAAACCCTCAGACACCCTGCTGGTGGCCGGCGAGTGGAAAGCCATCCACCAGTTGCAGGGGCAAAGTCGCGACTTCCTGGTGCTGAGCCTGCCCGCCGAAGTGGATGAAGTGGCCCCAACCGCGCGCAAGGCGCCCTACGCCCTGCTCAGCCTTGCGGTGATGATCTTCCTGATGGTCAGCGGCCTGGTGCCCAACGTGATGGCAGCGCTGATCGGCTGTCTGCTGATGGGCGCGTTCCGTTGCATCGACCTGGACAGCGCCTACCGCGCCATCCACTGGCCCACCCTGATCCTCATCGTCGGCATGCTGCCGTTCGCCCTGGCCCTGCAACAAACCGGCGGCATCGACCTTGCGGTGAAGGGGCTGGTCGCCCTGCTCGGCAATGCCGGTCCCTACGCCATGCTCGCCTGCCTGTTCATCGTCACCGCGCTGATCGGCCTGTTCATTTCCAATACCGCCACCGCCGTGCTCATGGCCCCGGTGGCCATTGCCACGGCCCAGCAACTGGGAATGTCGCCCTACCCCTTCGCGATGATCGTCGCCCTGGCGGCATCGGCAGCCTTCATGACGCCCATTTCCTCGCCCGTGAATACCCTCGTGCTGGGACCTGGGCAATATCGCTTCGGCGACTTCGTGAAGGTGGGTGTGCCCTTCACGGTCCTGGTGATGATCGTCAGCGTTTTCCTGGTGCCCTTGGTGTTCCCGCTCTGAGCTTCAATGAAGGGGACAACTGCGGAGCCCCTGCCATGTACAAGTACCGCCGCCTGATTCTGGTCGCCCTGTTTCTCGCACTCCTCCTGGCGGGCTTCCAGTTCAGCGGTTTGCGCGAACATCTGAGCCTCCAGTACCTCCATGACACGCTGCTGGCGCACAAGGGCTGGGGTCTGCTGCTCTTCGCCCTGCTCTTCGCGTTGGGCAACCTGATCCAGATTCCCGGCTGGATTTTCCTCGCCGCCTCGGTACTGGCCCTGGGGCGCGTCTGGGGCGGGCTGGCCACCTACCTGGCCGCCACCTTCTCCTGCTGCACGACATTCGTGGTCATCCGCCTGCTCGGCGGCAGCGCCCTGCGGGAGCTGGACAACCGCCTGGCGCGACGCATCATCGCCCACCTCGACGAACGTCCAGTGACCGTCATTGCCCTGCTGCGGATGCTGTTTCAGACCGTGCCGGCTCTCAACTACGCGCTCAGCCTCAGCGGCGTGCGCTTTCGCCATTACCTGACTGGAACCTTGCTCGGCCTGCCGCTGCCCATCGCCGTCTACTGCCTGTTCTTCGATTACCTCGGACGCGCGCTTCACCTCTCCTGACGCCAGCCCCGCGCCTGTGGGAAAATGCCGCGTTTTCACCTGCCGACACCGCCACCATGCCCCAGCCTCCCAAGCGCCCCCGCACCGCCCCAGCCAAGCCCCCCGCCGCCAAGGGGCAATTGCACCCACGCAATCGCCATCAGGGCCGCTATGACTTTCCCCAACTGATCCAGGGCAGCCCGGAGCTGGCGCGCTTCCTCATCACCAACCCCTACGGCAAGGAGAGCATCGACTTCGCCGATCCGGAGGCGGTCAAGGTCTTCAACCGGGCCCTGCTGCGGCAGTTCTACGGCATCCAGCACTGGGACATTCCCGCTGGCTACCTCTGCCCGCCCATACCGGGTCGCGCTGACTACCTGCACGGCCTGGCCGACCTGCTGGCCGCGGATAACGGTGGGCAGATTCCCCACGGCAAGGGCATCCAGGCGCTGGATATCGGTGTAGGCGCCAACTGCATCTATCCGCTGATCGGCCATAGCGAGTACGGCTGGCACTTCACCGGTGCCGATATCGACCCGACGGCCCTCGGCTCGGCGCGCGACATCGTCCAGTCCAACCAACTGGACGGCGCCATCGACCTGCGCCAACAGACCGGATCGCGCAATATTTTCAAAGGACTGATCGCGCCGGGCGAACGCTTCGACCTGACCCTGTGCAACCCGCCCTTCCACAGCTCACTGGAAGAAGCCACGCGCGGCAGCCAGCGCAAGTGGAAGAACCTCGGCAAGCTCGACCCCAAGCGCAAGCTGCCGGTGCTGAACTTCGGTGGCCAGGGCGCGGAACTCTGGTGCGAAGGCGGCGAAGTCGGTTTCCTGGAACGGATGGCGGATGAGAGCGTGCACTGCAAGGCACAGGTGCTCTGGTTCAGCAGCCTGGTTTCCAAAGCCAGCAATCTGCCAGGACTCGAGGCTCGCCTGCGGCGAAACAATGCCGTGGAAATCCGCGTCCTGGAAATGGCTCAGGGCCAGAAGCAGAGTCGCTTCGTCGCCTGGACCTTCTTCGATGCCGCCGGGCGCGAAGCCTGGCGCAAGGAACGCTGGGCCTGATTGCGGCGGGTCTGCTCGGGACTTCGAGCTGCCTCAACAACCCTCTCCCCCCGCCCCTCTCCCTGAAGCGGAGAGGGGAGTTATCCGTGCCAGCTGAATCGTCTTGCCCATCCTGTGGGGGGCGATTTCAATCGCCAAGCAGACCGCAGGGCTGCCCATGGGAATCAAGCCAGTTCCAGCTGCCCTCACCCCAGCCCTCTCCCGCAAGCGGGAGAGGGGGCTGTCCGTGCCAGCTGAATCGTCTTGCCCATCCTGTGGGGGCGATTTCAATCGCTAAGCAGACCGTAGGGCTGCCTATGGGAATCGAGCCAGTTCCAGCTGCCCTCACCCCAGCCCTCTCCCGCAAGCGGAGAGGGGGCTGTCCGTGCCACCTGAACCGTCTTGCCCATCTTGAGGGAGCGATTTCAATCGCTAAGCAGACTGCAGGTCTGCCTCAACTAACAAACCGCGAAACAGGCATCCAGCCGGCTGTACCCCATGCCCACGCCCTTGTGCACCTTGAGCTGCACCGGGATGCGTTCCTTCAATGCTTCGACGTGGCTGATCACACCGATCATCTTGCCGCTGGCATTCAGTGCATCCAGGGCGTCGAGGGCGATTTCCAGGGTTTCACCGTCGAGGGTGCCGAAGCCTTCGTCGAGGAATAGGGAATCGATGCTGGTCTTGTGACTGACCAGATCGGACAGCGCCAGCGCCAGCGCCAGGCTGACCAGGAAGCTCTCGCCGCCGGACAAGGTCTTGCAGTCGCGGACGACATCGGCCTGCCAGGTATCCACCACCTCCAGCTCCAACTCTCCGCCTTGGCGCCGGGCCAACTGATAGCGGCCGTGCAGGCGCTGCAATTGCAGGTTGGCCAGGTGCACCAGATGGTCCAGGGTCAGGCCCTGGGCGAACTTGCGGTACTTGGCGCCGTCGGCCGATCCCACCAGGCCGTTGAGGCGTTGCCAGAGGTCGTATTCGGCTTCCTGGCGGGCGATGTCGGCGAACAGGGCCTGCTGGTTTTGCCGGCGCTGCTCGTCACCGGAGAGCTGGGCACGGATTTCGCCCTGTCGCTGGCTGAGCTCGCGCACGCGTTCGCCCAGGGCCTGCCATTCACTCTCCAGACGCTCGCGGTCGAGCTCGCTCTGGGGCTCAGCCTGCAGGCGTTCGGCCTGGGCCCGAGCGTCAGCCAACAGGGCTTCGGTATCGCCCAGTTCCCTGTTTAGCCGCTGCTGCAGCTCAAGCAAGGCGTTGCGTTCCGCCTCATCCAGCAAGGCGGCGATAAAGGCGGCTTCATCGGCAAAAGGACTGGCGGCCAGCCCCTGTCGCCAGGAGTCGAGCTGCACATGCAATTGGTGCCGGGCTTCCTGGATCCGCTGGTCCTGGCTGCGCTCACTGCCCTTGAGCTGGTTCAGCCGCTGCTGCGCAGCGTCCAGCTCGGACTGCACCAGCGCCAGCGCGGCCTGGGGATCCTCTACCGGCACCAGCGGTGTTTGTCCGGTATGCCCGGAAGCCTGCCAGCGGCCTTGCCACAGACGGGCCTGCTCCCGAGCGGCCTCCAGGGCATGCTGCTGGTCTCGCAGGCGGACTTCCAGTTGCTGACCGGTCGCCTGGTCCTGCTGCCACTGCTGCCACTCGGCTTCGCGTTCGGTGAGCCAGACGTCACCTGCCGTCGGCAGGCCATAGCCCAGTGTCGCCAGGCTGGCGGACAACTGCTCGCGCGCCTCACCCTGCTCGCGGTCCAGTTGCTCCAGCCGCTGCGCGTTGCCCTGTTCCTGCTGGCGCAGGCTGGCCTGGTCCTTCTCCAGCAAGGCGAGCTGGCTGGTGCAATCGTGCAGGACCTTGTCGCGCTGCTGGCGCAGGTCGCGGGCCGAGACTAGGCCAGCCTTGAGCTGATCCAGCTGTGCCAGTCGATCCTGCAGCGCGTGCAGCTGCTCGGCATGACCTGACAGCTCGGCCTGCAGCGCCGCCAGGTCCGGCAATTGGAGTTCCAGGGTCTGGCACAGCTCGCGCCATTGCTCCACGTACTGCCGCTGTTCGACTTCGGCGCCCTGCAAGGCTTCGCCCAGCTGGGCCACCTGCGCTTCCAGGGAAGCCAGGCGATTGCTCAGGGTTTCCCCTTGCTGGCGCACCTCGTCCTGCGCGGCCTTGCAATCCAGCAGCCCCTGTTGGGTAGCGGAGAGGTTGAGGGCCTGGTACTCGGCAATGGCCGGATGCTCATGGGAACCGCACAGCGGGCAGGCCTCGCCCGGCTGCAGGGCGGCACGATAAGCCTCCAGTTGCTGGATGCGCTGCGCCTGTTCGAGGAGCTTTTCCTTGTCGGTGATCTGTTGCTTGAGTTCGGCGAAACGGCGACGAAGGGAATCGCGCTGTTCGACCAGGGTTTTCTGCTCGTCCTGCAACGGTTGCAGTTGCTCACGGGCGCGCGACTGGCGCTCGGCCAGTTGTCGGCGTTGTTGGGACAGTTGGTCAAGGCGCTCCAGCTGGCGGCCTCGTTCCAACAGTTGCTGCCACTGCGAGCGAAGGGCAGCGTCATCCAGCCCACCCAGGAGTCCATCGAGCCGGGCTTGCGCTTCCGTCTCGCCATGAAGCGCCTGCGCCTGTTCGGCCTTGGCACTTTCCAAGGCACCACGGGCCAGGCTGAAGCGCACGCCCAAATCATCCGCCTGGCGCTTCAGCTCGGCCTGGGCACTCTGCAATCCGCTCAACTCGTCCTGGCGCCTGGCCAGGGCGCCGAATTCCGCCCGCCAGCCCCCCAGGTGCTCTCCAAGACGGGACCGCTGGGGTTGTTCAGCCATCCTCCTTTGCAGGGCTTCTCGCTCGGCCTGGAGGCCTTCAAGGGCATTCTGGCGCGCCTCTGCCCACTGCTCGCCAAGCTGGGCGCCCTGCCAGAGTTGGTCGAGGATGCGTTCGGCCAGCGTCTGCAAATCGTGCCGAGTGACGCGCAGTTCGCTTTCACCCTGATTCAGCTGCTGCTGAGTCCGCTGCCAATCGCGATACACGGGCAACAGCTGACTGGCCGGCTCGCTGGCAGCCAGCCGGGACAGTTGCGGCTGCGCTTGTTCCAGGGCGGCGCGGGCAGCCTGGCCTTGTTGTCCGGCTGCCTGTTGGCGGGCCAGGGCCTTGTCCAGTTCATCGCGCCATTGCCGCTGACGTTGCAGATCGGCCTGGCGAGTCTGCAGTTGGCGCTCTTCGTCGGAGAGGATGCCGACTTCCTGCTGCAAGGCTGCGCGGGTGTCTTCGTTCAACAGCTCGACCCCCTCGGCGCGGGCGCGCAGTTGGTCCAGCCCGGTCTTCACTTCACGGGTGCGCTCGAATACGCGCTGGGATACGCGCCCGTAGATTTCGGTGCCGGTCAGTTCTTCCAGCAGTTCCGCACGCTGGTTGGCGTTAGCCTCCAGGAAGGCGGCGAAGCCACCCTGGGCCAGCAGCATGGACTTAGTGAAACGCTCGAAATCGAGGCCCGTCAGGCTCTCGGTCAGCTTGAGCTTGTCGTTGATCTTGTCGGTGAGGATTTCCCCATCCAGCACCCGCGCCAGCTCCACCTTGGGTGGCTGCAGGCCGCCATCAGCCTTGTCGCGGGCACGGCGCTGACTCCAGAAGGCGCGATAGGCCACGCCCTTCACCTCGAATTCCACCTCTGCCAGGCAGTCGGCGGTGTGACGGGTCATCAGCTCGTTGATGCTCGCCGATACGGTCCCCATGCGAGGCGTCCGGTGGTAGAGCGCAAGGCAGATGGCGTCCAGCAGGGTCGTCTTGCCGGCACCGGTGGGGCCGGTGATGGCGAACAGGCCGTTGCCGGCGAAGGGTTCGCCGGTGAAATCGACCTTCCACTCGCCCTTGAGCGAATTGAGGTTCTTCAGGCGCAGACTGAGGATCTTCATGCCTGGCCCTCCTGCAATTCGGCCAGCACTTCGCGGTGCAGTCCCTGGAGTCGCTGCCGCAGTTCCTGCTCAAGCTCTTCGCTATCCAGGCGCTTGTCGAACACCTCTTGCGGATTCAGCTCATCGAGGGTTTCCCGTGCCTCACGCTGCAGGCCAGCCAGGGCCGCGCCGCGTTCGCGGCGAATACGCAACACCTCTACCGGGAGGCCATCGCAGAGTGCAGCCAGACGCGCCTGCAGGTCGTTGAGGTAGTCGTCGGTGCTGATCTGCACCTCCACCCAGACGGGCTGTTCCGGGCTGCCATCGCGCGCCACTTCGGCGAACAGGGCCGGCAACTCCGTCAGGCTGCCACGCAGTGAATAGAGGGGCTGGAAACGCGGTACCGCCAGGGCTTCCACCTTGTGCAGACCAATGCTATCCAGCTCCACCAGCAACACTTCCTTCTGCTGCCGCGCCTCGTCGAAAGACAGCGGAATGGGCGAGCCGCAATAGCGGATGTGGTCCAGGCCACCCACCTTCTGCGGCCTGTGGATATGTCCGAGGGCGATGTAGTCGGCCGCCGGGAAGGCGCTAGTGGGGAAGGCTTCCAGCGCACCGACGTAGATTTCCCGCACCGACTCGCTCGCGCTGGCGCCCACGGTGGTCAGGTGGCCGGTCGCGACGATGGGCAGTCCGCCGCCCAGTTCGGTGCGGCGCTGTTCGGCGAGGGCGAACAGTTGCTGATAGTGATCCTGGATCGCCTGCTGCAGGGACAGTTGCTTGTCCGCCGCGCTCTGCCCGGCCTGGCTCTGCAGCACATCGCGCGGACGAATGAAGGGAATCGCGCAGAGGATCGCCCCCGGTTCGCCGGAGCGGCGCTTGAGCACCAGCAATTGCTCGTCCGGATTGACGCCCACCGCCGGCACCACCCGCGTATCCAGTTGCGCCAGCAACGTGCGGCTCTCGCCGAGCATGGCGACCGAATCGTGGTTACCACCGAGTACCACCAGGCTGGCGCCGGCATCCCGCAGTTCGACGATGAACTGGTTGTACTGCTCGCGGGCGTAGCTGGGCGGTGCGCCGGTGTCGAACACATCCCCGGCGACCAGCACCGCGTCGACCTCGCGTTCACGTACCTGCTCGATCAGCCAGCGGCAGAAGGCCTGGTGCTCGGCCTGGCGGGTCTTGCCCATGAAGTGCTGGCCCAAGTGCCAGTCGGAGGTATGGAGAATGCGCATCGGGAATCACGGCGAAGGAACGGAAATGCGGGCAACCCTGTCATTTCCTTCGCGGCCTGGCAACCACGGAGCCGCTATCCTTCCCAGCATTCGCTGCAGACAAGGACTGACATGCAACGCATCTTTCGTGACCTCAAGATCATGCTCCTGGCCAACCTCTGGCTGATCCCGGTGATGGCGGCACTGGTGGGTGCGCTCTTCTATTTCGTCGCGCCACCTCCACCCATGCACGCGCGGCTGGCGACCGGTGGCCCGTCGGGCGGCTACAACGCGTTTGGCGAGAAGCTCAAGGAGGAACTGGCCAAACAAGGCTTCGAGCTGGAACTGGTGCGCAGTACCGGTTCACTGGACAACCTGGCGAAGCTGCAAAGCGGCGAAGTGGATATCGCCCTGGTCCAGAGTGGCCAGGAACTCACCCTGAGCCCGAAACAGCGCCAGCACCTTCACGGTCTCGGTGTGATGTACCAGGAGCCGCTCTGGCTGTTCAAACGCAAGGAACTGGACATCGACAGCATGGCCGACCTGCTGCAGCTGCGGATTGCCATCGGTGCCCCGAACAGCGGCACCCGCTCGGTCAGCGACGCGCTCCTCGCCGCCAACCAGATCAGCCCCGAGCGCTATCCGCCACAGTGGCAGCTCATCAGCGGCAGCTCGGCGGCCAACGCCCTGCTCGGCGGTGAACTGGACGCCGGCTTCTTCCTCGGCCCGGCAGAGAGCGCCGTGGTGCAGCGCCTGGCGGCCAGCCCGGAACTGGACCTGGTCAACCTGCGCCGCAGCGCCGCTTATCGCGCGCGCCTGCCCTACCTGACCAAGCTGGAAGTGGGCGAGGGCCTGCTCAACCTCGCCAGCAACAGCCCCTCGCGCGACATTCGCACCCTCGCCCCGGTGGCCACCCTGGTCGCCAACGACGAGTTCCATCCCTCGCTCACGCCACTGATCCTCGAAGCGGCCCGCGAAGTGATGAAGAACGGCACCCTGCTCGATCCGCCTGGCACCTATCCGAGCCCCAAGCCGCAGATGCTCGCCAGCCTGGACGAAGCCGATTACTACTACGACAAGGGATTGCCGATCCTGCAGCGCTACCTGCCCTTCCGTATCGCCTCGCTGGCAGACCGTTACATCATCCTGCTGATTCCGCTGCTGGTGATCATGATTCCGCTGAGCAAGGCGATAGGTCCGATCTACCGCTGGCGTATCCGCGCGCGCATCTACCGCTGGTACAAGTACCTGCGCGAAATCGACCGCAAGCTGGACAGGGGCACGCCGCCAGAACAACTCGCCAACGAGATCGACCAGCTCGAAAAGCTGGAACAGCGCCTGGCGAAGGTCGAAGTGCCGCTGTCGTACTCCAACGAGCTGTACGACCTGCATGTGCACCTGCGCTATGTGATCGAGCGCCTGCAGGCGGTGCAGACACGGCAGGCAGCCGAGGAGCAGGTCGGGTAGACTGGCGCACTTTTCGTGCCGGCGCGTCCTCGCGCCGGATGTGCCCCTGAGAGCGAAGATCCATGCCCATCCGCCACTGCATCGTTCACTTCATCGACAAGAAGCCCGACGGCAGCGCCGCCGTGCTGCATGCCCGGGATAGCGAGCTGGGCGCTTCCCAGGCCATGGAAAACCTCCTGGCCGATCTCAACGAAAGCTACAACGCCAAGCAAGGCAAGGCCTGGGGCTTCTTCTTCGAGGAGTCCGGCGCTTATCCCTTCGTTGGCTGGCTGAAGGAATACCAGGACGGCGCCCGCGACTTCACCGCCTTCAGCCGCCAGGCCGTGGAGCACCTGCAGAAGCTGATGGAGGAATCCAACCTCTCCACCGGCGGGCACGTGCTTTTCGCCCATTACCAGCAAGGCATGACCGATTACCTGGCCATCGCCCTGCTGCACCACAGCGAAGGCGTTGCCGTGACCGACTCGCTGGAAGTCACGCCAGCCAAGCACCTGGACCTGGGCCAACTGCACCTGGCAGCGCGTATCAACATTTCCGAGTGGCAGAACAACCAGCAGTCGAAGCAGTACATCTCCTTCATCAAGGGCAAGAACGGCAAGAAAGTCTCGGACTACTTCCGCGACTTCATCGGCTGCCAGGAAGGTGTCGACCCGCCGAGCGAAACGCGCACCCTGCTCAAGGCCTTCAGTGACTTCGTGGAAAGCGAAGACCTGGCCGAGGAACAGGCCCGCGAAAAGACCAAGACCCTGGTTGACTACGCCACCACCCAGGCCAAGATGGGCGAACCGATCACCCTCGACGAACTGTCCGGCCTGATCGACGAAGACCGCCCGCGCGCCTTCTATGAGCACATCCGCAACAAGGACTACGGGCTGTCGCCGGAAATTCCGCCGGACAAGCGCACCCTCAGCCAGTTCCAGCGCTTCACCGGGCGTGCCGAGGGCCTGTCGATCAGCTTCGAAGCGCACCTGCTGGGCTCGAAGATCGAATACGACGAAGGCCGCGACATGCTGATCATTCGTCAGTTGCCGACCCAGCTGAAAGACCAGCTGAAGCGCCGCAAGGATTGACTCTCTGCGCCCCCCAATGAACGAAGCCCGGCGATTGCCGGGCTTTGTTTTGGGGTGCTCAAAAAAACTGGGACAACGACATCCGTAGGGTGGGCTTCAGCCCACCTGGGCGGAAGCCTTGTAGGGGCGAATTCATTCGCCAAGGGCAGCGCAGCTGCCCCCCTGGGGATTCGAAGGGCAGACCTGCGGCCTGCTTGGCGAATGAATTCGCCCCTACAGAAGAGCGGTCGCCCCGCCTCAACGGGCTTCGATGCGGAACCCCAGGCGCGGTACATGGACATGCACCGTACCGGCGCGCTCGTCCTGGCGGCGCAGGATGATCTCCTCGCGGCCGACGAACACCAGTTCGCCTTCCACCGGATCGACGCCGTAGTCGGTAGCCGCCACCAGTACCTTCTGGCCGGGGGCGAAGCCATTGGGGTCGACGAAGTCCTCGACGGGCAAGGCAGCCGGAGTGGCCTGGCGGGCGATTTCAATCGCCTCCGCGGCAGACAGTTGACTGCTCGCGCCCTCGCCGAACCCCAGCGCGCGACCGTACCAGGCCGCCACTTCCGGGTAGTCGTCCACCAGCGGCGCGGTAACCGGCGTGGCCTTGAGGAACCACAGGCAGTGGGCCAGGGAAAAATCAGCCACCGACGGTTCGCCGAAGAGGAAGTCGCCTTCGCTGCGCTCCAGTTGGTCCTGCAGTCGCCCCATCAGTACGGGCCAGTTGCTGCGGGCCTGGTCTGCCGGCAGGCGAGTCGTGCTGCCGCCGGAGAACAGCTTGGCGCGGTCGGCGAGGAAAGCCTGCTGCACGGCCGGCGGTAGCTGGCCCATGCGCACGGCGATGGATTCGGGCTGGAACACCAGGGTCACGGCGTGCTGGAAGACCACCGAGTCCACCCACAGGGCGAAGCTCGCAACGTTGAACTCCTGCCCCTCCGGGAACAGCGCCGGACCGGCCTTTTCCTGCTCCAGCCGACGGGCGATCAGTGCGGTGTCGCAGTAGATGTCGGCGCCCACCTGCAGAACCGGCGTCTTGCGGTAGCCACCGGTCAGCGCCATCAGATCGGGCTTGGGCAGGATCCTCGGGATCTCCACCGATCGCCACGACAGCTGCTTGTAGCCGAGCATCAGCCGCGCCTTCTTGGCGAAGGGCGAGGGTTCGTAATGGTGCAGGATGAGTTCGGACATTGCAGGGCTCCGCTGCGGTTGTGATGAGGCCGGAGCTTATCCGGCCACTTGGTCAAGGCCTATCCTTTCGGCGCGCACCCAGTCCTCTATCAGCGACTCTTTGACCGCCTTCTTCATGCGCTTGATGGCGATCTCGCGGCGCAAGGCCTCGCTCTTGTCGGCGCAGGCCTCGACGAACACCAGGGCCTGGGCCGGGCTGGAATGGAAGAATCGTGCCCCCTTGCCGCTCTGGTGCTGGGCAAAACGCCGCTGCGGGTCGTCGCTGATGCCGCAGTAGAGGGCACCGTTCTCGGCGCGCACCAGATAGACGTACCAAGGCTTGGCAGCGGGGGCGGATTCGGATTGCTCGGGCATTGCGGGGTCCTGAGAAAAGGCCGCCGCATTAGGCATTGCCTCACCTGATCAAGACAAGTCCTTCAATGCCCCGGCGCGATACGCCGCAAGCCCTCGCGCCGCTTGCTCGCGAATGGCGTTCTGCACCGGCGGCAACCAGCCCAGCAGCGTCCCCTTGGCGCCGAGGGCCTGACGAGCCCAGCGCCAGAGGTCGAAGCTGTCGTGGTGCTCGATGATCTTGCCGTCGGAAAAGAGGAAACGCGCCTGGATACGGTTCTCCACCATTCGCCCGGTCTGGCTGAAGAGGTAAGTGGCGACCCAGTTGGCGCGCCCGGAAAGGTCGTCCGCTTCGACGCCGTCGAAGGTCAGGCTGAACCGCTGCGCGCGGCTGGCCAACATGCGCCACATGTCAGCGGCTTCCTGGCCATTGAGATCGGTGAACACCGGGTCGCTGAAGTGCACATCCGGGCTGTAGCAGGCGGCCATGGCCTCGGCATCGAGCTGCTGGAAGGCCTGGTAGAAGCGGGTGATAAGTTCAGCATTGGGGTGAGCCATGGACAACTCCGACAAGACTGTATGACTAGCAGTATTGACCCGAATGGCCCGGAGGGCGATTGGCGGCATTGCCAACTTTGTGTCAATAATCGCCAACCCTATCCTGAGTCCAATCCATGATCCGCGTCGCCCTGTTCGTCTGCCCACAGACCGTCTGCTCCAGCCTGGCAACGGCCGACGACGCCTTTCGCCTGGCCAACCAGTTGGCCGGCGAGCCGTTGTTCCAGGTCCAGCGCTTCAGCCGTGATGGCCGCGCTGTGGATATCGGCATGGCCGAGGTACGGGTGGATGGCGATCTGGCACTGGCGGAGCGCGCCGATCTGGTACTGCTGACAGCGACCGGCCCTGGCGTGGAGAAAACCCTCGCAGCCAACCAGGCACTGCTGCCCTGGCTAGCCGCGCGGCCAGACACCCAGCAACTCGCCAGCCTCTGCAGCAGTGCCTTCCTGCTGGCCGCTTCGGGTCGCCTCGACGGCCGTCGCGCCACGACGCACTGGGCGCTGGCACCGGCCTTCCGCAAACGTTATCCACAGGTCCGGCTGGATGCGGATGCCATGCTGACGGAGGACGGCAACCTGTTCTGCTCGGGTGGTGCCCAGGCGGGGCTGGACCTCTGCTTGCACCTGATCGGCTGGCATGCGGGCGACTGGCTCGCACAACGCGTGGCCAGCGCCATGGTGTTCGACATGCAGCGCGGTCTCCAATCGCGCTTCGCTCCGTTGTTGCCAGCCGCCGGCGGGGACGATCCACAGATAAGCCCGCTGCTGCTCTGGCTGCAGCGCAACCTGGCCGAACCGCTGGACGTGGACGCCCTGGCGACCCGCGCCCACTGTTCGAGCCGCACCCTGCTGCGACGCTTCAAGGCCTCCACCGGCCTGACCCCGAATGCCTACCTGCAACGACTGCGCATCAGCGCAGCGCAGATCGCCCTGCGCAACCCGGCGCGGTCCCTGGAACAGGTGGCGGCGCAGGTGGGTTACGCCGATCGGGCGACGTTCGCCAAGTTGTTCAAGCAATTGTGCGGGGAAACGCCAGGAGCGTTCAGGCGCAGGCTGCGAACACCGGAATCACCGTAGGTTGGGCCAAGCGAAGCGCGGCCCAACGCTTGTTCGCGAAGACGTTGGGCTTCGCTTCGCTCAGCTCAACCTACAAGAGCAGATGCTTCAGACCGACTCTTCCTTCAGTTCCTTGAGGTGCTTGTAGACGGTGGCGCGACCCATGTTGAGCACGTTGGCCACGTAGTTGGCAGCGCTTTTTCCCTTGAAGGCGCCCTCGGCATGCAGGGCCAGGACCAGTTCGCGCTTGTGATCACGGGTCAGCAGGTTGAGGCCGAGCTGACGCTGCCGCAGCCAGTTGTGCAGGAAGGTGTTGATACGCTCCTGCCAGTCGTCGCGGAACAGCGCGTCGGGCTGGGGAATGAGCTTGCTGGAGGACAGGAACAGGTCGAGGGCCGCCTTGGCCGCCTCGAACATGGAGATATTCAGGTTGATGCAGAGCATGGCAAGCGGCGCGCCCTGGGCATCGCGCAGCACGGTGCTCACCGAGCGGATCTTCTGACCGTCCCAGTTGAGCTTCTCGTAGGGGCCGATGTTCCGCTCATCCACTTCCTCGCTGAACAGGTCTTCCAGCGCCGCATCGTCGCCCACGCAGCGCTTGGAGATGTTGTTGGCGATGTAGTCGATCTTCTGTGTCCGCAGGTCGTGCAGCACCACCTCAGCATGGGGAAAGAACAGCGTGGCGATGGCGTCCGCGATGGCGCGGTAGTTGTCCAGGGCGAGGTCTGGGCGAGAGGTCATGGAGCGGCTCCTGGAGCATGAAGATCGGCGCCGGGCACAAGGCCCGGCGCAGCGAGTGTGGCGCAAAGCGCCAACGTCGTCACCCCAGCCGCGCGGGCGACAGCATGGCCTCGGTCAGGCCGAATTGCGTCAGGTGCTCCGGCAACGGCTGGCGCAGGATCAGGCAGGCACTGGCCTCGCCCATGGCAGCGGAGGTCTGGATACCGTAGCCGCCCTGCCCCGCCACCCAGTAGAAGTCCGGCGCGCGCAAGTCGTAGCCGGACACCAGGTCGCCATCGGGGAAGAACGAACGCAGCCCAGCCCAGACCCGCGCGGGACGGCGAATGGTCATGCTGGTGTGCTCCTCGATCTGGTAGATGCCGAGGGCGATGTCCAGTTCTTCCGGCTGCACATCGTGGGGATCGACCGGGTCGGCGTTTGCCGGCGAGCCCAGTAGCACTCCAGCGTCCGGCTTGAAGTAGAAGGATTCGTCCAGGCTCACCAACGCCGGCCATTTGTGCGCATCTACGCCTTCCGGCGGCGAGAAGATGAACGCAGCGCGGCGCTTGGGTTGCAGGCCCAGCGGCTGGACGCCGGCAAGCTTCGCGAGCTGGTCGCACCAGGCACCGGCGGCATTGATCAGCGTCGCGGCCTGGAAGCTGCCCTGGGAGGTTTCCACCCGCCACTGGTCACCGTCACGGGTCACACCGGTCACTTCGCAGCTATGGCGTACTTCGCCGCCGTTGCGGCGAATACCACGCAGGTAGCCCTGGTGCAGGGCATCGGTGTCGATATCGGCGGCACTGGGGTCGAGCATGGCGCCCTGCACCTTGTCCCGGCGCAACACCGGCACCAGGGCGCAGGCCTGATCAGGGGTGAGCATCTGCATGTCGGGGACGTTCTCCAGCGCACTGTCGAACTGGCGCTGCAGCTCAGCGGCATCGCCAGTGAAGTCCACCACCATCTCGCCACGCGGGGTGAGCAGCGGGTGCTCGCTGAAGCCTTCCGGCGGCGCGTCGAAGAACGCACGACTCGCGGCGGTCAGCGCACGCACCTGGGGAGTGCCGTAGGCGACGGTATAGAGCGCAGCGGAACGACCGGTGGAGTGGTAGCCGGCGTGCTCCTCGCGTTCCAGCACCAGCACGCGGCCGTGGCGGGACAGCCAGAAGCCGGTGGAGGCACCGGCGATACCGGCGCCGATAATGATGAAGTCAGCCTGTTGCATGGCGTCTACCTCACTGTCCTTGGCGTTGCAGATGATAGAGGGCGTTGGCCAGGGCCATGTCTTCCAGGCCCAGACCGATGGAACGGAAGAAGACCGGCCGGCTGTAATCGGGCCGAGCCGCCTTGCCACTCACCAGCTCCGGCAGGTCGCCACGGATGGCGTCGCGGCTCCAGCCGTGAAGCTCGGCGGCGAGCAGCATCTCGCCTGCGGAGCCCGGCGTGGTAGCGCGATAGTCGCAATACACATCCATTTCACCCAGCGCCTGCGGCGGCACTTCATGGGCGCGCGGGGCATTGGTGCTGATGGAGGTGACCAGGGCGGGCTTCGCCAGGCTGCGTGGGTCCAGCACCGGGCCGGCGGACGACGTACAGAGCATCACCACATCGGCTTCGGCGACTGCGTCCTCCAGGGTGGCACTGAATTCCACGCGCGGGTCCTGGGCAGCCAGTTGCGTCCGGGCATCGTCCGAGAGGGAGGGCGAATAGACGGCGATACGTTGCCAATCACGCAGGCCTTTCACGTAATGCAGGTGGGCACGGGCCACCGGGCCGCTGCCGACCACGGCGAGTCGACGCGCCTGGGCCGGTGCGAGGACCTCGACGGCTACGGCGGTGGTCGCGGCGGTGCGTGCGGTGGTCAACTCGGCGGCATCGCAGAGCAGCAGAGGCTGGCCGCTGTCCATGGACATCAGCAGTGTCCAGGCCGTGACCAGGGCACCATCGGGTTTCTTGATGTAAGGCGATGTCTTTACGCCGTAGACCCCATCCTTGGCCAGCACGCCCAGGTAGTTGATGAAGTCGCCTGCAGCATTGGGGAACTCCACCAACTGTTGGGCCGGCTGTACCGCTTCACCGGCGGCGAGGTCGAGGAACATGTTGCGCATGGCCTGGTGAACGTCCACCTGTTGGAGCAGGCGGCGAGCTTCGGCTTGCTGGAGAACAATGGGCGGGGTGCTGGACATGGGGGATGCTCCCGAGACTGGCATAAACAATTTGTCCATCTTGGACTTTTAAGTTTATACCAGCAAGGGGACAACCGACCGGATGTACGAGTTTGGCGCCTGGGTATAAGACCAGGCACCGGGTGTGGGAGCGATTTCAATCGCGACCGACTTGTAGGAGCGAGCTTGCTCGCGAACATCCGCGCACGATCTTTCGCGAGCAAGCTCGCTCCTACAGACAATCCGACTTTTACCAGCCCACACCGAAGCCCACGGTGTAGCGGGTTTCGTCGACTTCACCCTCGGCGCCGCTGACCTGGTCCTTCTCCGCTTTCATGTTGAGCGAGGCCCAGTCGGTGAGCTTGTAGCGCAGGCCCACTTCAGCATCCAGCGCGTAGTCGGCGGTGTTGTCCAGGGGACGGCCGACCTCGCCGTTGGTGAAGAGCTCCACGGTCTTGCCCACCAGGTAGCGGTTGTAATCCCACTTGGTACTGATGGAGTAGAAGTTTTCCTTCTCGCCGTTGGAGAACTGGAAGTCACTGCGGTTGACCAGCCCGGCCAGGGAGAAGGCCCCGAGTTCGTCGTCCCAGAACTGGTAACCGGGGCCGGTACCCAGGGTGCGCTGGCGTTCGAGGTCTTCGACCTTGTCGCGCTTGTACTCACCGCGGCCTTGCCAGAAGAACTTCTGGGTGATGAAGCGATCGAGGGCGTACTCGGTTTCCCAGTTGTCCGTGGTCTTCTCGTCGTCGGTGAATTCGCGGTTGTACTCGCCCGAGGCGTTGTGCCGCCAACGGCCGTGGCGCGCCTTGGTCTTGAAGTCGACGTCGTAGTCGTCGGTGTCCCGCTCGGCGCGCTTGTAGTCCAGCGCCAGATCGACGTTGCCGCTCCAGGTGAGGTCTTCCACCAGAGGCTTGGGCTTCATGATCTGTTCGATGCTGGCCAGCTCGACTTCCTTCGGCGCCTCGCCGTTGGCGAGGATCACCTTGCCTTCGTCGGCACGATGCAGCGACTTGGCGCGTTCGCCGTTGAGATCGTCCTGCTTGATCAGCAGCTCGCGGTCACTTTCCAGGGTGGCGACTTTCTTCCAGTCCAGCGGGATGGTGCCACCGTAGTCGGTCTCCAGAACCAGCTTGCCACCATCGAACACGCGGATCGTACCGGTGAGTTTGTCGCCATTCTTCATCCAGACGGTGTCGGCGAAAGAGGCGGAGGAAGCGGCGGCGAGCGCCATGCACAGCAGGTTTCTGGACAACATAAAGCGGATTCTTTGCTCGGGTCTTCGAAAAAAGCCGGGCATTATCCGTATGACCGACAGCAGAGCAAGGACTGACCGGCCAACACCTGCTGAGTTCCGGAAAATCGATGGACGTGCCCCTTCCCTGCCCTACCAACCGATACCAACACCGATGAGATAGTGCTTGTCCGAGTCCGTCTGGCCCAGCCCTCGCAACTGATCCAGTTCGTAGAGCAGCGACAGGCGTGCCCAGTCGTTCAGGCGATAGCGCAGGCCGAATTCGCTGTCGAGCACGTAGTCGACCTCGTCTATCTGCGGCACCTGCAGCTGGGCCTTGGAATAGAGCTCGAAACGGGTTCCCCAGATCAGTCGCTTGAAGTCCCATTCGAAGGAATAGGCGTTGAAATCCAGGTTGCCGTCATCGCTTTCCAGTTGGAAACGGGACAACTGCGCGATCAGGTCGAAACGGCCCAGTTCGTTGTCCCAAAACCGATAGCCGGGCCCGAGCCCATAGGATCGCTGCCGCTCGAAGAACTGGAACTGGTCGTTCTCCTGGTCGTAACTGCCTCGCACGAACCAGTGTTCGGTGAGGAAGCGGTCGAGGTCGTACTCCAGCTCCCAGCTGTCCTCAGTGCGCTCGCCGTTCTTGGTTTCCTTCTCGAACTGGCCGCTCATGACATGCCGCCAGCGGCCATGCTCGACGCGGGTATCGCCCTTGAGTTTCCACTCGTCCGTCTTGTCGTCGTTGCGCTCCATGTCCAGCTTGGCATCGAGGTTGCCCTCCCAGACCCGGTCCTTGAGGACGGGGCGCGGCGGCACCATCTGCCGAATGCTCGCCAGCGGCACCGTCTCGCTCTTGCCATTGACCAGGTGCACCATGCCTTTGCCCGCCGCGCCAAGGCTGCGGCTATGCTGGCTGTCGAGGCCCTGGCGCTTGATCAGCAATGGTTTTTCGGAGCGGAGGGTGTCGATATCCTTCCAGTCGATCAGGACCTGGCCGGCATATTTGGTTTTCAATGCGAGCTTGCCGCCATCCAGCAGGATGATTTCCCCGGTCAGGCGGTCACCGTTGTTCAACCACACGGTGTCGGCCCAGAGCGGCAGGCAGTTAAGCAACACGAACGAAGCAAGCAGGCTACGGAGCAGCATGGTCGGTAAGAAGAAGAAAGAAGAAGCGCCAGAGCATGCATGGGCCGACTTGCCGACAGCAAGCACGGACGTCCGCCGCGAAGCGCTCTACCTGACCCTGGGCCAGGTTCCGGAAGGCAAGGTCGTGACCTATGGCCAGTTGGCTGAATTGGCTGGCCTGGGTCGTGCCGCTCGCTGGGTCGGTCGCACCCTGAGCCAATTGCCGACCGGGACCCAATTGCCCTGGCATCGGGTGCTGGGGGCTGGCGGACGCTTCAGCCTGGCGCTGGGCACGCCTTCGGGCAATGAGCAGCGGGCACGTTTGCGCGCCGAAGGGGTCAGTATCCAGAACGATCGGGTGGACATGCGTCGGCACGGCTGGCATCCCATGCCACCCAAGGGTTAGAGTGCGCCCTGCCCTGTTTTCCGCTCCCACCATGGACGCCGCGAGCAGCCTTATGCCCAGCACCACGCTTTCCGGACCACACCGCTAATGCCCCATCGCTCCTGGCGCGCAGCCATCGCCGCCTACGCCACACCGGCCACGCTTTCGCTATTGCTGCTCGGGTTCGCCGCCGGCCTTCCCTACATGCTGGTGTTTTCCACCCTTTCCGTCTGGCTTCGCGAGGCAGGTGTTTCTCGCGAGACCATCGGCTTCGCCAGCCTGATCGGCCTGGCGTACGCCTTCAAATGGATCTGGTCGCCGCTGCTCGACCAGTGGCGCCTGCCGCTGCTGGGCCGCCTCGGACGGCGTCGCTCCTGGCTGGTGCTGTCCCAGGCGCTGGTGGGCCTCGGGCTGGTGGGCATGGCCCTGTGCGATCCCAAGACCAACCTCACCTGGCTCATCGCGCTGGCGGTGCTGGTGGCTTTCGCCTCGGCCACCCAGGACATCGCCATCGATGCCTATCGCCTGGAAATCGCCGAAGACAGCCGGCAGGCCGCCCTGGCCGCCAGCTACATGACCGGCTACCGCGTCTCCGCGCTACTCGCCACCGCCGGCGCGCTCTACTTCGCCGAATGGTTCGGCTCCACCGCCCAGGTCTATGAATACGGTGCCTGGGCCGGTACCTACCTGCTGTTCGCCCTGCTGATGCTGCCGGGGCTGATCACCAGCCTGTGGATGCGCGAGCCACCGGTGGACCTGCCGGCCACGAGCACCACCTCGCGCTTCAAGCTCAAGCACCAGCTCTCCTCCGTGCTGATCCTGCTGGTCATGCTGATCTCCCTGCCAGCGATGATCACCGGCCTGCTCGACCGTGCCTGGCCACGCGCCGCGCTCTACGCCATCTTCCTGGTCACCTGCCTGTCGCCCTGGGGCATGCGCCAGATCCTGCCGGTGCGCGAGCTGCTCAGCCAGCAGCGCCGCCAACTGCTGGTCGCCGCGCGGGGCAAGGTGATGCCCAACTTCGACTTCGTCCACCAGGCGGTTTCGATCATCGTCCTGATCGTGATCCTGGTGACCATCGCCGCTGCCGCCAAAGCCTTCTCCTCCGGCGCCTGGCCACGCGGGACGATGTTCCTGCTGATCACCCTGGCGTGCTTCTCCGCCGCTGGCCGCCTGTTGATGGCACCGGTCCTCACCCCGATCAGCGAGTTCGTCCAGCGCTATCGCTGGCAGGCGCTGCTGTTGCTGGGGTTGATTGCCACTTACCGCATGTCGGACACCGTCATGGGCGTGATGGCCAACGTGTTCTACATCGACCAGGGCTTCACCAAGGAGCAGATCGCCAGCGTCAGCAAGCTGTTCGGCCTGGTGATGACGCTGCTCGGCGCGGGTGCGGGCGGGGTGCTCATCGTGCGCTTCGGCATCCTGCCGATCCTGTTCATCGGCGGCATCAGCTCGGCAGCCACCAACCTGATGTTCGTGGCCCTGAGCGACATGGGTGCCCACCTGAACATGCTCATCCTGACCATTTCCTGCGACAACTTCAGTGCAGGGCTGGCCACTTCGGCGTTCGTCGCCTACCTCTCGAGCCTGACCAACCTGAAGTTCTCCGCGACCCAGTACGCCCTGCTCAGCTCCATCATGCTGCTGCTGCCACGCCTGATCGGCGGTTACTCCGGCGTAATGGTGGAAAGCGTGGGCTACCACAACTTCTTCCTCATCACGGCATTGCTGGGCATTCCCACACTGGTGCTGATCGCCATCCAGTGGGGCCGCGACCGCCAGCAGCCGAAGGAGAATGGCTCCTCCGACGCATCGGCGACGCCTGGCTCTACCGAGCAGCCCTGACTTATCCACAGGCATGAAAAAGGCCGGCAAATGCCGGCCTTTTTCGTTCCTGCCGAACCTCAGCTCGGCACCACCTGCACCATGCGCGGCGGCTGCGCCAGCTCGACGCCAACCGCGTTGAGGCTGTCACGCACGGTTTCGTTGAGCTTGAAGATCACGCCCCAGTAGTCGGCGTTGGACGTCCACAGGCGCAGCGACAGGTTGATCGAGGTATCACCCAGGGACGAAACCACCACCACCGGCTCCGGGTCCTTGTGCACGCGCGGGTCCTGAGCCAGCTTCAGCAGCACATCGCGGGCCTTGGCGAGGTCGGTGGAGTAATCCACTTTCACGTCATACAGGACCTGGCGATTCGCCTGCTTGGAGTAGTTGGTGATGATGCCGTTGGACAGGCCGCCGTTGGGCATGATCACAGTCTTGTTGTCGCCGGTGCGCAGCACGGTGTGGAAGATCTGGATGTGGTCCACCGTGCCGGAAACGCCCTGCGCCTCGATGAAATCACCGACCTTGAAGGGGCGGAACAGCAGGATCAGCACACCCCCTGCGAAGTTGGCCAGGCTGCCCTGCAGCGCCAGGCCGATGGCCAGGCCCGCCGCACCGATGGCGGCAACGAAGGACGTGGTCGATATGCCGATCATGGACGCCACGCTGACCAGCAACAGCACCTTCAGGATGATGTTGGCCAGGCTGCCGATGAACCCCTGCAACGTACGGTCGACGCGGCGGTGCTGCATCAGCGTTCCGACCCGGCCGGTCAGCACATTGATCAGCCACCAGCCGATCAGCAGGGTGAGCAGCGCCAGCGTCAGCTTGCCGCTGTACTCCAGCACTACAGGCAACCAGGCTTGGGATACCTTCACCAGTTCGTCGACGTTCATCTCCATGGGCACTCTCCCGCACTATTTCAGCGATGCAAAAAACCGGGCCGCCATGGACGAGCCATGGCAGCGACGGTTCAAAGGACTTCAGTTTTGCGACGCGATTCGGCCGCGAAGGTTCCGCTCAGTCGCGGAAGTTGTTGAATTGCAGGGGCATGCCGAATTCCTTGGCACGCAGGGCGGCGATGGCTTCCTGCAGGTCGTCGCGCTTCTTGCCGGTGACGCGCACCTGCTCACCCTGGATCGCGGCCTGGACCTTGAGTTTGCTTTCCTTGATGTGGGCGACGATCTTTTTCGCCAGTTCCTTGTCGATACCTTCGCGCAGAACGGCTTCCTGCTTCACGATCTTGCCGGAAGCGTAGGAGTCCTTGATCTCGAGGCACTGGACATCGATCTTGCGCTTGACCAGCGCCATCCTGAGAATTTCCAGCATCTGCTCCAGCTGGAAATCGGCGTCGGCCGTCAGGGTGACCGTCAGTTCCTTGAACTCGAAACTGCCCTTGCCGCGCAGGTCGTAGCGGCGATCGAGCTCTTTCATGGCGTTGTCGACGGCGTTAGTGACTTCGTGTTTGTCCAGTTCGGACACCACGTCGAACGAGGGCATGGGATTCCTCCAGATAGACGGCGCGATCTACTTCACGGATATGAGCGCGCCTGGCTTGACGGTAAAAAATGCGCACCCATTATAACCGAGGCGACAAGCCGCCTTCTGGAGACCTTCCCCAGCAGTCCGAAACCGGCAGAACGGTAGGGCGACAAGGGAATCCGAACGAGGCTTGATATCATAACGCCATATACCGCTGTTCCACTCCCCTTGCGAGCCTGCCACATGCCCAACCCTCATCTCAGTATCCTGGTGGTGGACGACGCCAAGTTTTCCAGCGCCATGATCGGCCGAACCCTCAGCCAGGCCGGCTACCAGGATCTGCGATTCGCCAGCAGCGCCAGCGAAGCCCTGCAGTTGCTGGAGTCCAAGCCCGCCAACGTCATCCTCGCCGACTGGCTGATGCCCGAGATCGATGGCCTGGAACTGACCGCCCGCGTGCGTCAGCTGGATGAAATGACCGATCACTACAGCTACATCATCCTGCTCACGGGCAAGGAAGGTGAGAACGTCCTCGGCGAAGCTTTCGATCGCGGCGTGGACGACTTCATCAGCAAGGCGGCGATGAGCGAGCAACTGGTTCCGCGGGTCTACGCGGCTGATCGCCTGTGCAACACCCTGCAGCGCCTGTTGCAGGAGAACCGCCTGCTGACCCAGAACATCGCCAGCCTGGAACAACGTAACCTGGTGGACTCCCTCACCGGCCTCGGCAACCCGCGCTACCTGCGCCAGAAGCTCGCCGACAGCCTGCGCCAGGTGGAGTCCCGGGGCGGCGCCATGTGCTACCTGCTGATCGGCCTGCTGGATGCTCCGCAACTGCGCCAGCAGTACGGCGAATCCTTCTACAACGAGCTGCTACACGGTGTCGCCCGGCGCCTGCAGCAGTTGGTGCGTCCGCTGGACGTCCTGACGCGCGTGGACGACAGCCATTTCGGCCTGATCACCCTGCTCGACGACCTCCACGAATGCTCACCGAGCAGTTTCCGTCGCCTGCATGAAGGCCTGAACCTGAAAGCCTTCAAGACCAGCGAGGGTTTCATCACCCTCAAGGCCGGCATCACCCTCGTCGGCCTCGATACCAAGGCCCTGCCCCTGGATGTCGAGGAGCTTCTGGAGAAAGCCAGCGCGATGCTCCCTGAAGCCTACGCCAGCGGTCGCGTCACCGCCTTGCGCCTGCCACAACCATGACCTGGCATATTCTCGGCGCGGGCAGCCTGGGCAGCCTCTGGGCCGCCCGCCTTGCGCGCGCCGGGAAGCCGGTACGGCTGATTCTGCGCGATCGCGCGCGGCTGCAGGCCTATGAAGCGGCCGGTGGCCTGACCCTCGTCGAGCAGGGCCAGGCGCAGCAGTACGCCATCCCGGCCGAGCTGCCCAGCAAGGCCGGACCGATCAGGCGCCTTCTGGTCGCCTGCAAGGCCTACGACGCCGAAGCGGCGGTCCAGCCACTGCTGCCGCATCTGGCACCTGGCGCCGAACTCATCCTGTTGCAGAACGGCCTGGGCAGTCAGGACGCCGTTGCCCTGCGCCTGCCCCACGCCCGCTGCATACTCGCCTCCAGCACCGAAGGCGCCTTTCGCGAAGCGGACTTCCGCGTGGTCTTTGCCGGCCACGGTTTCACCTGGCTGGGCGATCCTCTGCAGCCCGCCGCCCCCGCCTGGCTGGATGAGCTGGAGCAGGCGGGAATTCCCCATGGCTGGACGCCCGACATCCTTTCGCGCCTCTGGCGCAAGCTGGCGCTCAACTGCGCCATCAACCCCCTCACCGTGCTTTACGACTGCCGTAACGGCGGCCTCGCCGAGCACCCTGCGGAAGTTGGCGTGCTCTGCCTCGAGCTGGCCGAGTTACTGCGCCGCTGCGGCCAGCCGGACGCCGCCGAAGGCCTGCACGAAGAAGTGCAACGCGTGATCCAGGCCACTGCAGCGAACTACTCGTCCATGTACCAGGACGTCGCAAACGGTCGCCGTACCGAGATCAGCTACCTGCTCGGCCACGCCTGCACCAGCGCCGCTCGCCACCAAATCAGCCTGCCGCATCTGGCCAGCCTGCACGCTCGCCTCAGGGCCCATCTGGAAAAGCGTGGATTGCCCGTCACCTGACCCCGCGCTAGGCTCTGTTCGAAAAGCCATCGAGCGACAATCAGGTGTTCGTGCACAGCCCAACCTGCCCTTCACCCCAGCCGCGGATATTTCCTTGACCAATCTGCGTCAGCGCCTAGATAACCTGTCGGTCGGCCGCAAATTGCTCGCCGCATTGCTGGTCCTGCTTGCCACTGTCCTCCTCATCGCCAACCTGGCCTTCATCAGCGCCGCCTACTGGATCTCCCAGGAAAGCGTGGCGCCGCAGGGCCTGGAAACCCTCGGGCGGCTCTTCGCCACCTCGGCCGTTGGCCCGGAAGCCCTGTCCTCGGAAGGGAACGCGAAGGCGATGCTGCAGCGCCTGAACAGCTATACGCCTTTGCGGGTCGCGGCCCTCTACGACACCGATGGCCGTCTGCTGGCGCAGTTGCAGCGCGGCGAACAGCTGGATCTGCCACTGAAGGCCGACGACATTTCCACCTGGCGGCTGCGAGAGTTCCGCACGTCCTATGTGACCGAACTGCCGATTCCCGGCAAACCCGCCGGCCACCTGCTATTGGTGGCCTCCAGCGAACTACCCGGCGTGTTCTATACCGGCACCTTGACCGCGAGCCTGGCCATCCTGGCCTGCAGCGTACTGCTCTGGCTGCTGGTGGCGCGGCAGATCAGGCGCATGGTCACCCGCCCCATCCGCCGCCTGGAGGAGCTTTCGCGCCAGGTGACCCGCGAGGAGAACTACGCCCTGCGGGCTCCCCGTGGCAATCGCGACGAGATCGGCAGCCTGGCGGATGCCTTCAACACCATGCTCAGTCGCATCGAGGCCCGCGAGCAGCAGCTCAAGCGCGCCCGCGACGATGCCCAGGCAGCCTTCGACCAGGCCCACGAACTGGCCGAAGAAACCCGCCATTCCAACCGCAAGTTGGAGCTCGAAGTCCAGGTGCGCAGCAAGATCGAGAAGAAGCTCACCGGCTTCCAGAACTATCTCAACAGCATCATCGACTCCATGCCCTCGGCACTCATCGCACTGGACGAGCAGCTCTACGTCACCCAGTGGAACCAGGAGGCCAGCGCGCTCTCCGGCACCCCCATGGACGATGCGCTGAACCAGCCGGTGTTCCTCGCCTTTCCCTCGCTCAAGCCCTTCCTCCCGCAGATCCGCCTGACCGCCGAAAAGCACAAGGTGGAAAAGGTGGAACGGGTGAGCTGGCTGGTCGGCGAGAACGTCCACAACTATGCGCTGACCTTCTACCCGCTGATGGGGGGCACCGGGCGCGGCGTGGTGATCCGCATCGACGACATCACTCAGCGCCTGTCGATGGAAGAGCTGATGGTGCAATCGGAGAAGATGCTCTCGGTGGGCGGCCTGGCTGCCGGCATGGCCCACGAGATCAACAATCCGCTAGGGGCCATCCTGCACAACGTGCAGAACATCCGCAGACGCATCTCCCCGGAACTCGACCGTAACCAGGAACAGGCGGCGATCAATGGCCTCAGCCTGACGTCGGTCAACCAGTACCTGGAGGCCCGCGAAGTGCCCAAGCTGCTGGACGACATTCACCAGGCCGGCGCCCGGGCGGCCAAGATCGTCACCCACATGCTCGCCTTCAGCCGACGCAGCAATCGCCAGCTGGCGCCCTGTCAGTTGCCGGTGCTGATCGACCAGGCGCTGGAAATCGCCAGCAACGACTTCGACCTGACGGAAGGGTTCGACTTCAAGGGCCTCAAGATCGTCCGCGAATTCGACCCTGAGCTGGGACCGGTGCCCGGCACGGCCAATGAGCTGGAGCAGGTGTTGCTCAACCTGCTGAAGAACGCCGCGCAGGCCATTCACCTGCGCGAGGACGACGAGGAAGGCCGCATCACGCTGCGCACCCGGCTGTGCCCGCCGTGGGCGGAAATCCAGGTGGAGGACACCGGCATGGGCATCCCCGAGAGCGTGCGCAAGCGCATCTTCGAACCCTTCTTCACCACCAAGGAAGTCGGCCAGGGCACGGGGCTCGGATTGTCGGTCTCGTATTTCATCATCACCAACAACCACAAGGGGCAGATGGAAGTGCAGTCCAAGCCCGGCCAGGGCACCTGCTTCACCCTGCGCCTGCCGCTGACTTCCGCCGCCACGGAAGCAGGAACCTGAAATGGGCAATCGCCTTTCGAAGATCTATACCCGCACCGGCGACAAGGGCGAAACCGGTCTGTCCAGTGGACGGCGCGTGCCAAAGAACCACCCGCGAATCGAAGCCATAGGCGAGGTCGACACGCTGAACAGCCAACTCGGCCTGTTGCTCGCGGAACTGCTCGAAGCCCTGCCGCAATCACCCGGCTTGAGCGAGGTGATCGACATGCTCGCACCCTGTCAGCATCGTCTGTTCGACCTCGGCGGCGAATTGGCGATGCCGGAGTACCAGGTGGTGGAAAAGCCGGAGATCGAGCGACTGGAAGCCGCCATCGATCTCTGGAACGACGAACTCGGGCCGTTGAAGAACTTCATTCTTCCTGGTGGCTCCCGCCTGGTAGCCCAAGCCCACATCTGCCGCAGCCAAGCCCGTAGTGCCGAACGCCGCGCACAGGCGCTGAACGGCGAGGAACCGCTGCGCGAAGAGCTGCTGGCCTACCTCAACCGCCTCTCCGACCTGCTGTTCGTCGCTGCGCGCCTGATTGCCTTGAGGCAGGGCGTAAACGAGGTGCTTTGGCAGGCAGCAAGTCGGCCGTAGGTTGGTAAGTGCAGCGATCCGTTGGAACGAAACGAAGCCCAATCTAGCGCCTCAGCGTTGGGCTTCGCCGAGCTCAGCCCAACCTACGACTCTGGCCAGAACGCCCGAATCCCGGCCACGCCCTGTGCACCGACCTGCCAGGCACGCTCCAGTTCATCAGGGCCAACACCGCCCAACAGATAAGCCGGCTGGTTGAAGCCGCGAAGCAGTTCCTCGGCGCGCTCCCAACCGAGGGGCTGTGCCTCGGGGTGGGTCTGGGTGGCTTGTACCGGCGAGAGGGTGACGAAATCCACCTCCATAGCCGCCGCAAGCTGCAGTTCCTCGATACTGTGGCAGGACGCCGCCAGCCAGCGCTCGCGTGGGAATGGACGGCCGTTGGGGGAGTACTTGCGCAGTTGCTCGGCGGTCAGGTGCCAACCGGCGGCGGGGAAGTCGCCCAGCCACTCCAGCGGTCCCTTGAGCATGAGCTGCGCCTTGCCCGCGCAGAGCCCCTGTACATCCACGGCCAGGTCGCGGTACTGGGCATCGAACATGCGCGGCGCGCGCAACTGCACCAGACGCACGCCACTCGCCAGGGCCGTCTTGAGGCCAGCCAGCAGGGCCTGTGGTTCGATGTCATCCGGGGTAATCAGGTAGCGATCAGGCAACCGCGCAGCGGCCACGATCGGCTTGTTGGCGGCAGGGAATTCATAGTCACCCAGCTCTCGCGGTGACGCCCAGACAAGCGGCTGGCCTTCGGCGCCATGGGGCTCGCCGGTAAAGGCGCTGACTTCCCAGACATCCAGCAGCACGTGCTTGTCCGGGTAGTCATGGTGAATCTGAATCAACGGCCGGGCTGCGCTTACACGGATGCCCAGTTCCTCCTCCAGTTCGCGGGAGAGCGCGGCCTGCACGGCCTCGCCCTCCTCTACCTTGCCGCCGGGAAATTCCCAGAGGCCGCCCTGGTGCTTGTCGTCAGGGCGCCTGGCAATCAGTACCCGGCCGTCGGCGCCGCGGATGACTGCGGCGGCAACATGCACTCGTTTCATTCAATGATCTCCGTTTCCTGCAAGGCGGCCTGGTACCAGCGCTGGAAGGCAGGCCACCGGTAAATGGTTTCGACATAGGCCTCGGCATCCGCCGGCAGCTCAACGCCGTAGCTGCGCAGGCGGCAGGCCACCGGCGCGTAGAAAGCATCGGCGATGCTGGCATGGCCGAACAGATAGGGGCCGTCCTGACCGAAGCGCGAGCGGCACTCGGCCCAGATCGCGCTGATGCGGCGAATGTCCTCGGCCACCTCTTCCGGGACCTCGGCCAGGGGCTGATTGCGCTTCATGTCCATCGGCATGTGGCTGCGCAGGGGAACGAAGCCACTGTGCATCTCGGCACAGACGGCACGAGCGAAGGCGCGGGCGGCCTGACCGAAGGGCCACAGATGTGCCTCGGGGAAGCGTTCGGCGAGATATTCAGCGATGGCCAGGGAGTCCCAGATGGTGCCATCTTCGGACTGCAGCACGGGCACCTTGGCGGTGGGCGAATAGGCGAGCAGGCGCTTGTGGCTATCCGCCTGGTAGAGCGGGATACGTACTTCGTCGTAGGGCGAGCCGGTCAGCTCCATGGCCAGCCATGCACGCAGGGACCAGGACGAGTAGTTCTTGTTGCCGATTACCAATATCAGGGACATGTTCAGCTCCTTCTTTCCAGTTCCTCGGGGGTGTCGCTGGATCATGAAGAGCGAGTGTGCCCATGGCAAATTCCCGATTTTCATCGGGGGATGAAAATCGGGAATGCCTGGAACGCCTTCACGATCAACTGCCGGACAGCTGATCGTGGAAGGAATATCAGGTGCGGTACTCGGCGTTGATTTTCACATATTCGTGAGACAGGTCAGTGGTCCAGATGGTCTCACTGCAATCGCCACGGCCGAGCTCGATACGGATGGTGATTTCCTCGCGGGCCATCACCGCCGCGCCCTGCGCCTCGGTGTAGGTGGCGGCACGGCCACCCTGGCTGGCGATGCAGACTTCGCCGAGGAACACGTCGATCTTGCTCACGTCCAGGTTCGGCACGCCGGCGTAGCCCACTGCCGCGAGGATGCGGCCCCAGTTCGGGTCGGATGCGAACAGCGCGGTCTTGATCAGCGGCGAATGGGCCACGGCGTAGGCCACGTCGAGGCATTCCTGGTGATTGCCACCACCATTGACCTGCACGGTGACGAACTTGGTCGCGCCTTCGCCGTCGCGCACGATGGCCTGGGCGATTTCCATGAAGACGTCGAATACTGCCTGCTTGAGCTTGGCGAACAGCTCGCCGCTGGCAGCAGTGATTTCCGGCAGTGCGGCCTGGCCGGTGGCAATCAGCATGCAGCAGTCGTTGGTGGAGGTGTCGCCGTCGATGGTGATGCGGTTGAACGACTTGTTCGCGGCATCGCGCACCAGGGCATGCAGCACATCGCGGGTAACCTTGGCGTCGGTGGCGATGTAGCCGAGCATGGTGGCCATGTTCGGACGGATCATGCCGGCGCCCTTGCTGATGCCGGTGATGGTAACGGTCACGCCATCGTGCTCGAACTGGCGGCTGGCACCCTTGGGCTGGGTGTCGGTGGTCATGATGCCTTCGGCGGCCTGGGCCCAGTTGTCCACCTTGAGGTCGGCCAATGCGGCTTCCAGTGCGCCTTCGATCTTCTCGACCGGCAGCGGCTCGCCAATCACGCCCGTGGAGAACGGCAGCACGACGTCTTCGCTGACGCCAGCCAGCTCGGCCAGCTTGGCGCAGGAGCGACGGGCACGGACCAGACCGTCCGGGCCGGTACCGGCGTTGGCGTTGCCGGTATTGGTCAGCAGATAGCGAACTTCGCCATCCAGACGCTCACGGGTAACCAGTACCGGGGCGGCGCAGAATGCGTTGGTGGTGGTCACGCCGGCGATGGTCGAACCCTCGGCGCAACGCATCACTACCACGTCCTTGCGGCCGGGGCGCTTGATGCCGGCAGAGGCGATGCCGAGTTCGAAACCGGGTACCGGGTGCAGCGTAGGCAGAGGGCCAAGACCAACAGCCATGGGAAGCGCTCCTTTGTCAGCGGGTGACCGGCTGCGGGCGGCGCAGGCGGCCAGGGATATCAGGAAAAACGCCGCGAGCGGCAGGGCCGGTCGCGGCGTTGTAACTACAGCAGTGCCTTAGTCGATTTGACCGTGGCAGTGCTTGTATTTCTTGCCGGAGCCACAGGGGCAGGGTTCGTTACGACCCACCTTGGGCTCGGTACGCACCGGCGCGGCAGCGGTAGCAACGGCCACATCACCTTGCTCGTCCGCCAGTTCCGGCTCGTCGATGCTCGGTGCAGCGGCGTGCTGGAACTGCATGCGGCGGGCCATTTCTTCGGCTTCGCGGCGCAGGCGCGCCTCTTCCTCGGCCGGATCCTCGCGACGGACCTGAACATGGGAGAGGACGCGGATGGTGTCGCGCTTGATGGAGTCGAGCAGGTCCTGGAACAGGGTGAAGGACTCGCGCTTGTACTCCTGCTTCGGGTTCTTCTGCGCGTAACCGCGCAGGTGGATGCCGTGGCGCAGGTGGTCCATGGTGGACAGGTGGTCTTTCCACAGGTCGTCCAGCACGCGCAGCAGCATCTGCTTCTCGAAGGCACGCAGGGCTTCGGCGCCGGCGAGCTCTTCCTTCTCGTTGTAGGCCCCCAGCAATTGCTCGAGGATCTTCTCGCGAAGGGTCTCTTCGTACAGTTTGTCGTCTTCGTCGAGCCACTGCTGAATCGGCAGCTTGAGGCCGAAATCGCTGTACAGCGCGGCTTCCAGACCGGAAATGTCCCACTGTTCCGGCATCGACTGCGGCGGAATGTGGGCGTCGATGGTGCTGCTGAGCACCTCGTCGCGGAATTCCTTGATGGTGTCGCCAATGTCCTCGGCGGCCAGCAGGCTGTTGCGCATGTGGTAGATCACCTTGCGCTGCTCGTTGGCCACGTCGTCGTATTCGAGGAGCTGTTTGCGGATGTCGAAGTTGCGGCCTTCGACCTTGCGCTGGGCCTTCTCGATGGCGTTGGTCACCATGCGGTGCTCGATGGCCTCGCCGGACTGCATGCCGAGGGCCTTCATGAAGTTCTTCACCCGGTCAGAGGCGAAGATGCGCATCAGGTTGTCTTCCAGCGACAGGTAGAAACGGCTGGAACCCGGGTCACCCTGGCGACCGGCGCGGCCACGCAACTGGTTGTCGATACGACGGGATTCGTGGCGCTCGGACGCGACCACGTGCAGGCCGCCAGCTTCGATCACCTGCTGGTGACGCTTCTGCCATTCAGCCTTGATCTGCGAAACCTGCTCGTCCGTCGGGGCTTCCAGGGCGGCGACTTCAGCTTCCCAGTTGCCGCCGAGGAGGATGTCAGTACCACGACCGGCCATGTTGGTGGCGATGGTCACGGCGCCCGGGCGGCCTGCCTGGGCAATGATCTCGGCTTCCTTCTCGTGGTACTTGGCGTTGAGCACCTTGTGCTCGATACCACCCTTGATCAGCAGCTGGGAGACGTACTCGGAGCTCTCGATCGAAGCGGTACCCACCAGCACGGGACGGCCGCTGGCCTGGCAGTCCTTGATGTCGGTGATGATGGCGCTGAACTTCTCTTCCTGGGTCAGGTAGACGAGGTCGTTGAAGTCCTTACGGGCAACAGGGCGGTGAGTCGGGATGACGATCACGTCCAGGCCGTAGATCTGGCGGAACTCGAAGGCCTCGGTGTCGGCGGTACCGGTCATGCCGGACAGCTTCTTGTAGAGGCGGAAGTAGTTCTGGAAGGTGGTAGAAGCCAGGGTCTGGCTCTCCGCCTGGATCGGCAGGTTTTCCTTGGCTTCGATGGCCTGGTGCAGGCCCTCGGACAGGCGACGGCCCGGCATGGTACGGCCAGTGTGCTCGTCGATCAGCAGGACCTGGTCGTTCTGCACGATGTATTCGATGTTGCGGTGGAACAGCGTGTGGGCGCGCAGTCCGGCATAGACGTGGGTCAGCAGGCTGAGGTTGTGCGCCGAGTACAGGCTCTCGCCCTCGGCCAGCAGACCGGCCTGGGTGAGCATTTCCTCGATGAACTGGTGACCCATCTCGTTGAGTTCGACCTGACGGGTCTTCTCGTCGACCGAGTAGTGGCCTTCCTGGGTGACCTGCCCCTCAACCTCTTCGATGTGCTGCTTGAGGCGCGGGATCAGCTTGTTGATCTGAATGTAGAGTTTGGAGCTGTCTTCGGCCTGGCCGGAGATGATCAGCGGGGTGCGCGCTTCGTCGATGAGGATGGAGTCCACTTCGTCGATCACGGAGAAATTCAGCTCGCGCTGGAACTTGTCGTCCATGCTGAACGCCATGTTGTCGCGCAGGTAGTCGAAACCGAACTCGTTGTTGGTGCCGTAGGTGATGTCGGAGCCGTAGGCAGCGCGCTTCTCTTCCGGCGGCTGGAAGGGCGTGACGACACCCACGGAGAGGCCGAGGAATTCATACAGCGGACGCATCCAGTTGGCATCGCGGCGGGCCAGGTAGTCGTTCACGGTGACCACGTGCACGCCTTTGCCGGACAGCGCGTTCAGGTACACGGCCAGGGTCCCTACCAGGGTCTTGCCCTCACCGGTACGCATCTCGGCGATCTTGCCTTCATGCAGGGTCATGCCGCCGATCAGCTGGACGTCGAAGTGGCGCATGCCCATGACGCGCTTGCCGGCCTCACGCGCCACGGCGAAGGCTTCCGGCAACAACTGGTCAAGGGTCTCACCCTTGGCCAGGCGCGCCTTGAACTCTTCGGTCTTGGCACGCAGCTGGTCATCGGACAGGGCCACCATCTGCTCTTCGAACGCGTTGATAGCCTGCACAGCCTTGGCCATGCGCTTCACTTCGCGTTCGTTCTTGCTTCCAAAGAGTTTCTTCAACAATGGCGCAAACATATAGAGAGGATCTTCCACACATTGAGATGGAGGGCGGCCTGTAGTCGCCCGCGCAGCCGCCATGGCTGCTTGCGAAGGGGGCATTCTACCCGGATTCCTTGCTGAGGAAAGCGGGAGCACTTCCCGGTCGCCGTAGGAGGGCTTCCATTGTCCCTGGCCAGGGGCCCACTGCGAATGCACAGGCGAGTTGACTGCCAGGACAGCCGAACCGCGCATGAACGCCGAGGCCAAGGTCACCCTCTGTTAATATGGGCGCACCTCCCTTCATTCAAGCAGCTCATCATGGCGTTTCGCCCTTTGCCCGCCCGCTCCCCTGCCGAACTGCTGCGTGAGCAAAAACCTCTGCGGGCTTTGTTCAACGAAGCCCAGCGCATCGAGCAACTGCAGCAATTGCTGGCCAGCCAGTTGCAGCCCGCCGCCCGTGATCACTGCCATGTGGCCGCGTGGCGCGAAGGGCGCCTGTTGCTGATCGTCACCGACGGCCACTGGGCCACGCGTCTGCGCTATCAGCAAACCCGACTGCTGCGACAACTGAAGGGATTCGAAGCATTTGCAGGCCTGGAGCGGATCGTTTTCAAGGTCCAACCGAGCTTCACGCCGAGCAGCGCACCGGCGACCGAGGGCCGCTTGTCTTCCACTGCTGCGGAAAGCCTGCAAGCCACCGCGGAAACCGTCACCGACCCACGCCTGCGCGAAGCGCTGGAGCGCCTGGCGCGCCACGGCAAGCCGAAAGACACTTCGGAATAACGAAGATAAAAAAAGGCCACCCGAAGGTGGCCTTTGAAGTCAGGAAAGAGGGTATTGCTTAAACGGCTGCTACCGGTCGCATATAAGAGATAGGTGCAGTCCTGGCATCCTCGAAGGTCACCACTTCCCAGGCGTCCTTCTGCTCGATGAGCTGGCGCAGCAAGCGGTTGTTCAGCGCGTGGCCCGACTTGAAGCCACGGAATTCGCCGATCAGGCTGTTTCCGAGCAGGTAGAGGTCACCGATCGCATCGAGAATCTTGTGCTTGACGAACTCGTCCTCGTAACGCAGGCCGTCTTCGTTGAGCACCTGGTTCTCGTCTACCACGATGGCGTTCTCCACGCTGCCGCCGAGTGCCAGGTTCTGAGAACGCAGGAACTCGATGTCGCGCATGAAGCCGAAGGTCCGCGCGCGGCTGACCTCCTTGACGAACGAGGTGCTGGAGAAATCCACGCTCGCACTTTGGGTGCGGTTGCGGAATACCGGGTGATCGAAATCGATCTCGAAGCTCACCTTGAAACCATCGAAGGGAACGAAGGTGGCGCGCTTGTCGCCCTCCTCCACGGTCACTTCGCGCAGGATACGGATGAACTTCTTCGGCGCTTCCTGCTCCTGCAGGCCGGCGGATTGAATCAGGAAGACGAAGGGACCAGCGCTGCCGTCCATGATCGGCACTTCCGACGCGGAGAGTTCGACGTAGGCGTTGTCGATGCCCAGGCCTGCCATGGCCGAAAGCAGGTGCTCCACGGTGTCCACCTTGACCTCACCGTTGATCAGTGTGGTCGACATGGTGGTCTCACCGACATTCTCTGCGCGTGCAGGAATATCCACCACGGGATCGAGGTCGGTACGGCGGAACACTATGCCAGTGTCCACAGGAGCGGGCTTGAGGGTCAGGTAGACCTTTTCCCCGGAATGCAGCCCCACGCCAGTGGCACGGATAATGTTCTTGAGAGTGCGTTGTCTGATCATGGCATTGGCCGCTTGTGCGCAAGTTGCGAACTGTTTTCAACAATGGGCGGCGATAATAGCAGAACCGCCCTTTGCTGAACACCAATCACCCTAATGCTCCTGATACAAATCATCAATCGGCCTGGCGACGCAGGAACGCCGGGATGTCCAGGTAATCCAGGTCATCCTGAGTGTTGAGCTTGGCCGCGGTGGCCGCGCCGGCGTGAGCCTGGTTGCGCATCACGGTCGGACGATCCAGATCGCGGTAGTTGACGGACGGCTGCTCCGGACGAGCGGCGACGGTGGTGGTGGCCACAGCGGCTGCCTGAACGGTGTTGTCGACGACCTTGACCGGCTTCTCGATGCGCGCACCCAGGCCAGTGGCCACTACGGTTACGTGCAGCTCGTCGCGCATGTCCGGATCGATCACGGTACCCACCTTGACGGTGGCGTGCTCGGAGGCGAACTGCTCGATGATGTTACCCACGTCGGAGTACTCGCCCAGGGACAGGTCCGGACCGGCGGTGATGTTCACCAGGATGCCGCGGGCGCCCTGCAGGTTCACGTCGTCCAGCAGCGGGTTGCGGATAGCCGCTTCGGTCGCTTCGCGAGCGCGATTCGGACCGCTGGCGCAGCCAGTGCCCATCATTGCCATGCCCATCTCGCCCATGACGGTCTTAACGTCGGCGAAGTCGACGTTGATCATGCCGGGACGCTTGATGATGTCGGAGATGCCGCGCACCGCGCCGGCGAGCACGTCGTCCGCCTTGGCGAAAGCGGCCAGCAGGCTGGCGTCCTTGCCGAGGATGGTCAGCAGCTTTTCGTTGGGAATGGTGATCAGCGAGTCGACGCTTTCCGCCAGGGAGCGAATGCCCTCGTCGGCGATCTGCATGCGCTTGCGACCTTCGAACGGGAACGGACGGGTCACCACCGCAACGGTGAGGATGCCCATGTCCTTGGCCACTTCAGCAATGACCGGCGCAGCACCGGTACCGGTACCGCCGCCCATGCCGGTGGTGATGAAGACCATGTCGGCGCCCTGCAGCACTTCGGCAATGCGCTCACGGTCTTCGATGGCAGCCTGACGGCCGACTTCCGGGTTGGCACCGGCACCCAGGCCCTTGGTCACGCCCGGGCCGAGTTGCAGCACGGTGCGCGCACCGATGTTTTTCAGCGCTTGGGCATCGGTGTTGGCGCAGATGAACTCGACGCCTTCGATGTTGCTTTTCGACATGTGGTTAACGGCGTTGCCACCGCCGCCACCAACGCCGATAACCTTGATAACCGCTGTTTGCGGAACGTTATCTACGAGTTCGAACATTTCCCCTCTCCTTCCTTTTTTAGTTTTTCGCCTACTGCGTACCGCGTTAAAAATTGCCCTGAACCCAGCGCTTGAGCCGCTCCAGTACAGGAGCCTTGGCCTCTTCGGCATAGCCGTAGCTGCCAGTGGAGACGGGCATGCCGTCGGACTGCTTGCGCAACCCGTACATCAGCAGGCCCACGCCCGTGGAATAGATGGGGTTGCGCACGACATCCGCGAGCCCCTTGACGCTATGCGGGACGCCGAGGCGTACCGGCATGTGGAAAATCTCTTCGGCCAGTTCAACTGCACCTTCCATCTTGGCGGTGCCACCGGTGAGGACGATGCCCGCCGGAATCAGGTCCTCGTAGCCGCTGCGGCGCAGCTCGGCCTGAATCAGGGTGAAGAGCTCGTCGTAACGCGGCTCGACCACCTCGGCCAGGGCCTGGCGTGACAGCTCGCGCGGCGGACGGTCGCCGACGCTGGGCACCTTGATGGTCTCTCCGGCGCCGGCCAGCTTGGCCAGGGCGCAGGCGTAGCGAATCTTGATCTCTTCGGCGTACTGGGTCGGCGTACGCAGGGCCATGGCGATGTCGTTGGTCACCTGGTCGCCGGCGATCGGGATCACCGCGGTGTGGCGGATGGCACCCTCGGTGAAGATCGCGATGTCGGTGGTGCCGCCGCCGATATCCACCAGGCAAACGCCCAGTTCCTTCTCGTCATCGGTGATGACCGAGTAGGCCGAGGCCAGTTGCTCGAGGATGATGTCGTCGACTTCGAGACCGCAGCGGCGCACGCACTTCTCGATGTTCTGCGCCGCATTCACCGCGCAGGTCACCACGTGCACCTTGGCTTCCAGACGCACACCGGACATGCCCAGCGGCTCGCGTACGCCTTCCTGGTTATCGATCACGTAATCCTGGGCCAGGGTGTGCAGCACACGCTGATCGGCTGGGATGGCCACCGCCTGCGCCGCGTCCAGCACACGCTCGATGTCGGCACCGCTCACTTCGCGGTCGCGAATCGCCACGATGCCGTGGGAGTTCAGGCTGCGGATGTGGTTGCCGGCAATGCCGACGAATGCCGAGTGGATGCGGCAGCCCGCCATCAACTGGGCCTCTTCCACCGCACGCTGGATGGATTGAACGGTGGACTCGATGTTGACCACCACGCCCTTTTTCAGGCCGCGCGACGGATGAGTGCCGATACCGACGATTTCCAGTTGGCCGTCAGCTGCGACCTCGCCCACCAGCGCCACCACCTTGGAGGTGCCGATGTCCAGGCCGACGATCATCTTGCCGCTCTGTACGCTTCCCATGGTTCTAACCTTCTCTCTAATTCACTGCACGGCGACCGTGGTCGCCGCGGGGGCCTCGACTTGCGCCCGCCAGGCCACAGCCAGGCCGTTGGGGTATCGCAGGTCGACGCGCTCGATGTTCGCAATCTGGTCCTTCAGCGTTTTCTCGTAGATCGAGATGAATCGCCGCATTTTCTCTACCAGGTGGTCCCGCCCCAGTAGTAATTCGACACCCTGTCCAGTGGACAGGAACCAGCTACCGCGTTCACGCAGCTCCAGCCGGACTATGGAAAAGCCGAGCGGGCGCAACATCTGGCTGAGCATCTGGTATTGCTGCATCACCTGCTCCTGTGCCCGTTGTGGGCCCCAGAGCTGCGGCAGCTGTTCGTAGTGGGCCAGTTCGCGCGGAGCGAAAGCCTGGCCCTGGTTGTTCAGGAGTGCCTCGTCGCCCCAACGAGCGATGGGCAATTGCTCTTCCAGCCGGACCATTACCTGGTCCGGCCACACACGGCGTACCTCTGCGTGGGCGATCCACGGCATCTGCTCCAGCTCGCGGCGCATGCCGGCCAGGTCGATGCTGAAGAAGCTCGCAGCGATGTAAGGCGCGATCCGTTGCTGCACCGCCTGCTGGCTGATGTAACTCAGATCGCCCTGCACATTGACCTTGGCGATGGGCCGGTCGGCATAAGGAAGCAGGCGCTGGGCCGCTTCGTAGGCGCCGAAACCGAGCACCGCCAGCATCACCGGCCACATCAGCTTGCGCAGGAAACCGAAGCTGGGCTTGGGCAGACGCTGGGTCAGCGGCTCCTTGGCCACCATCCGACTGGCGCCACGCGGCATCGGCTTGCGCAAAGGAGCGGCGCGACCGATAACAGGTTCCTGGCGGCGGATAGTGGCGTTACGCATGGGATCAGCCCCTTGCCTCGACGCTGTCGGTCAGGATTGCCAGCACAAGTTGCTGGAAATCCAGGCCCGCGGCGCGTGCGGCCATGGGCACCAGGCTGTGATCAGTCATGCCCGGTGCGGTGTTGACTTCGAGGAGCCAGAAGCGCCCTTCGGCGTCCTGCATCACGTCGGCGCGAGCCCAACCCTGGATACCGAGGGTCTCGCAAGCGCGCGCGGTGAGCTGCTTCAGCTCCTCTTCCTTTTCCGCATCCAGGCCACAGGGGATCTGGTAGCGGGTGTCACTGGCCAGGTACTTGGCGTCGTAGTCGTAGAAGGTGTGCGGGGTGCCAAGGCGGATGGGCGGAAGTACGTCGCCGCGCAGCCAGGCGATAGTGAACTCCGGACCGTGGATCCACTGCTCCACCAGGACCTGCGGGTCATAGGTTCCAGCCGCGCGCCAGGCTTCGATGAGCGCCTCGACGTTCTCGACCTTCGCCATGCCGATGCTGGAGCCTTCGTGGGCTGGTTTGACGATCAGCGGGAAGCCCAGTTCTTCTGCGGCCTGGCGGCAGTCCTGCTCGCTGGCGAGAACGGCGTGGCGCGGGGTCGGCAGACCCAGGCTGATCCACAGCTGCTTGGTGCGGAGCTTGTCCATCGCCAGGGCCGAGGCAAGGATGCCGCTGCCGGTATAGGGAATGCCCAGGCACTCCAACAGGCCCTGCATGCTGCCGTCTTCGCCGCCACGGCCGTGGAGGATGATGAAGGCGCGGTCGATCTTCTCGGCCAGCAGTCGCTGCAGCAGGTCATCGCCCACGTCGATGCCGAAGGCGTCCACGCCAGCAGCCTGCAGGGCCTGCAGCACCATGGCGCCGGATTTCAACGACACTTCGCGCTCAGCGCTCTTGCCACCGTAGAGCACGGCGACCCGGCCAAACGCAGCCGGTTCGAGGGTGGGTTTCAATTGCGCGCTCATTTCGACTTCCTCTTGGTGGTGTCGTCAGACTGGCCACCAAACAGCGGGTTCTGGATCAGTTGCGGGGCCAACGCGCCGATGTCGCCGGCACCCTGGCAGAGCAGGATGTCGCCGGGACGCAGCAGCGGCTTGACCAGGGGCGCCAGGTCGACGCCGCGCTCGATGTAGATCGGGTCCAGTTGGCCGCGCTGACGGATGCTGTGGCAGAGCTGGCGGCTGTCAGCACCGGGGATCGGCTCTTCGCCGGCCGGGTAGACCTCCATCAGCAGCAGTACGTTGGCCTCGCCGAGCACCTGCACGAAATCGTCGTAGAGATCGCGGGTGCGGCTATAACGGTGGGGCTGGTAGACCATCACCAGGCGACGCTCCGGCCAACCACCGCGAACAGCCTTGACCACCGCAGCCACTTCGCGGGGATGGTGGCCGTAGTCGTCCACCAGCATCACGCTGCCGCCTTCGATTTCCAGCTCGCCGTAGACCTGGAAGCGTCGACCCACGCCCTGGAAGCCGGAAAGGCCCTGGACGATGGCTTCGTCGCTGATGCCTTCGTCGGTGGCAATGGCAATGGTCGCGAGGGAGTTCAGGACGTTGTGGTTACCCGGCATGTTCACCGAGACATCCAGCGGCTCGCGGTCCTTGCGCAGGACGGTGAACCAGGTACGCATGCCTTCCTGGCGAACATTGATGGCGCGTACGTCGGCGTCTTCGGCGAAGCCGTAGGTCACGGTGGGACGTGCGACCTGGGGCAGGATTTCGCGTACTACCGGGTCATCCACGCAAAGCACGGCCAGCCCGTAGAACGGCAGGTTGTGGAGGAACTCCACGAAGGTCTTCTTCAGCTTGTTGAAGTCCCCTTCGTAGGTGCTCATGTGGTCCGCGTCGATGTTAGTGACCACGGCCACCATCGGCTGCAGGTGCAGGAAGCTGGCATCGCTCTCGTCCGCCTCGGCTACCAGGTAGCGACTGGTGCCAAGCTGGGCGTTGGTGCCGGCAGCGTTCAGACGACCGCCGATGACGAAGGTCGGATCAAGGCCACCGGCAGCGAACACCGAAGCGATCAGGCTGGTGGTGGTGGTCTTGCCGTGGGTACCGGCGACGGCGATGCCGTGACGGTAACGCATCAGTTCGGCCAGCATTTCGGCGCGCGGTACCACCGGGATACGGCGCTCCAGGGCAACCGCGACCTCGGGGTTGGATTTGTTCACGGCGCTGGACACCACCAGAACATCGGCGTGTTCAGCGTTCTCGGCGCGGTGGCCGATGAAGATCTGGGCACCAAACTTCTCCAGACGCTCGGTAACCGCCGAGGTCTTGAGGTCGGAACCGGACACGCGATAGCCCAGGTTCAGCAGCACTTCAGCGATCCCGCACATGCCCACGCCGCCGATACCGACGAAATGGATCCGGCGGATGCGGCGCATTTCCGGCTGGGGCATGGCTTTCTGGCTCTCAACCATGGGCCACCTCCAGGCAGATCTCGACCACGGTGCGGGTGGCGGCGGGTTTGGCCAGACGGCGGGCGGTAGTGCCCATGGCCTTGAGTTTTTCGGGCTGCATCAGAACCTCGGTCAGCTGAGCGGCAAGCTTGGCCGCGTCAGTGGAATGTTGCGGAAGAAGGACAGCTGCGCCCTCCTTCGCCAGATATTCGGCATTGCGCGACTGGTGGTCGTCGATCGCATGGGGCAGCGGTACCAGGAACGACGGCAGCCCGGCAGCGGCCAATTCGCTCACGGTCAGGGCACCTGCACGGCAGATGACCAGGTCGGCCCAGGCATAGGCACGTGCCATGTCCTTGATGAAGGGTGCGACCTCCGCTTCGACCGCGGCTTCGCGATAACGCTCCGCGGTGATCTCGTCATGCTTGCGACCCGCCTGGTGGAACACTTCCGGACGCAGGTCAGCAGGGACCTTCGCCAGCGCTTCCGGCAGCAATTTGTTCAACGGTTCGGCGCCCAGACTGCCGCCCAGCACCAGCAGGCGCGGCTTGCGTCCTGCCAGGGCATCACGCGGTGTTTCCAGGAACAGCTCCTCGCGCACCGGGTTGCCGGTGGTGCGCCGTTTGTCGCTTTGTCCGAAGGTATCGGGGAAGGCCTCGCAAACGCGGCTGGCAAGAGGCGCCAGGCTGCGATTGGCGGTACCCGCCACGGCGTTCTGCTCGTGGATGATCAGCGGCACACCGGACAGTCGTGCGGCCAGTCCACCGGGACCGGTGACATAGCCGCCCATGCCCAATACGCAGACGGGCTTCAGTTCACGCACGATTCGACGTGCCTGGAACAGCGACTTGAGCAATTCGAAGGGTGCCTTGAGCAGCGACTTCAGCCCCTTGCCGCGCAGGCCGCTCACCTGAATGAGGTGCAGTGGCAGACCCGCCTGGGGTACCAACTCGTTCTCGATCCCCTTCGGCGTACCGAGCCAATGCACCTTGAAGCCGCGCGCCTGGAACTCACGAGCGCAGGCCAAGGCCGGGAATACGTGACCGCCGGTGCCGCCGGCCATGATCAGCACGTTGCCGCTCATGGGCGTACCTCCTCGTCGAAGAAATCGCTTTCGACGAATTCCACTTCTTCATTGCCCAACTGGGTACGCCGCTCCCATTCGATACGCAGTAACAAGGCCAGGCTCACGCAGCAGATCACCAGCGAGCTGCCGCCATAGCTGAGGAACGGCAGGGTCAGGCCCTTGGTCGGCAGCAGACCGACGTTCACGCCGATGTTGATCAACACCTGGCCGATCCAGAGGAAAGCGAGGCCGTAGGCGACGTAGGCGGAGAAATACTGGCGCGCCTTCTCGGCCCAAAGACCGATGTAGAGGGCTCGGACGCTGACGAAGACGAACAGGCCGACGGTTGCCAGTGCGCCCAGCATTCCGAGTTCTTCGGCGAGCACGGCGAACACGAAGTCGGTATGGGCCTCAGGCAGGTAGAACTGCTTCTGGATGCTGTTGCCCAGACCTACGCCAAACCATTCGCCGCGACCGAAAGCGATCAACGCCTGGCTCAGCTGGTAGCCGGCGCCGTACTGATCGGCCCAGGGGTCCACGAAGTTGGTCAGACGCTGCATCCGGTAACTCTGGCTGGTCATGACCAGGACGCCGGCAGCCAGTACCGCGCCTGCCAGGGGTATGAAGCGAACCAGGTTGATACCGCCCAGGAAGAGCATCGCGATGCAGGAACCCACCAGCACCACAGTGGCTCCGAAGTCCGGCTCGGCCAGCAGCAGTACGGCGATCGGGCCCAGCACCAGCATGGGTTTGATGAAGCCGGTCAGCTTCTCGCGAACTTCATCCTGGCGCCGCACCATGTAGCCGGCGATGAACATCACGGTGAACAGTTTGGCCAGCTCGGACGGTTGCAGGTTGAACAGACCGAAGCCGATCCAGCGCTTGGCACCGTTGATTTCGCGGCCGATGCCCGGCAGCAGTACCAGCACCAACAGGATGATGGCCGCGAGCATCAGCCGCGCGCCGTGGCGCTGCCAGAAGGCCATGGGAATCTGCAGGGTGACCAGCGCCGCGCCAAGACCGATCGCCAGGTAAATCAGGTGGCGGATCATGTGGTACAGCGGATTGCCGGACTGCGCCGCAGCCACTTCCGACGAAGCCGAGGTGATCATCACCAGGCCCAGGCCCAGCAGCGACAGACAGCCGGCCAGCAGCGGGAAGTCGATGTCGATTCCGCGGCGGCTGCGCAGCGGCGATGGGGCGGCGAGCAGACGGGCCAGCATCAGGAAAGTCCCTCCGCGGCCTGGGCGAAGAGGCGCCCGCGTTCTTCGAAATTCTTGAACATGTCCAGGCTGGCGCATGCCGGCGACAGCAACACCGCATCGCCGGCCTCGGCCAGTTCGGCGCAGCGTTGTACCGCCTCTTCCAGGGTCTTGACCCGCACCAGCGGCACGGCATCGCCCAAGGCTTCGGCGATCAGCTCGGCGTCACGTCCCAACAGCACGACGGCGCGGCAGAAGCGTGCTACGGGAGCCTTGAGACCGGAGAAGTCGGCGCCCTTGCCATCGCCACCGGCGATCAGCACCAGCTTGCCGCCGATGTCGGCACCGAGCCCTTCGATTGCCGCCAGGGCCGCCCCGACGTTGGTAGCCTTGGAGTCGTCGTAGTAGGACACGCCACGCAGCTCGCGTACCCATTGGCAACGGTGAGCCAGTCCGGGGAAGGTCTTCAGGGTCTCCAGCATGGGTTCGAACGGCAATCCCACCGCGTGACCCAGCGCCAACGCAGCCAGGGCGTTGGACTGGTTGTGAGCGCCACGAACCTTCAGCTCGCGCACCGACATCAGCTTGTCGAACTGATAGGCCAGGTACTTCTCGCCGTCTTCCTCGATCAAGCCGAAGGACTTGAAGTCGGGCTTGTTCAGGCCGAACGTCCAGCAAGGCAGCTGGTCGGCTACCAGCGGCCGCGACAAGGCATCCCCACGATTGACCACGACCTGACGCGCGCCGCGGAAGATGCGGTGCTTGGCCAGGTGATAGGCCTGCATGTCGGCGTAGCGGTCCATGTGGTCTTCGCTGACGTTGAGCACCGTCGCCACCTCGGCATTCAGCCGGTCAGTGGTTTCCAGCTGGAAACTGGACAGTTCGAGCACGTAAAGCTCAACGTCATCATTCAGCAGGTCCAGGGCCGGTGTGCCGAGGTTGCCGCCGACAGCGACGCGCTTGCCGGCAGCCGCTGCCATGTCACCCACCAGGGTGGTGACAGTGCTCTTCGCGTTCGAACCGGTGATGGCAACGATCGGCGCCTTGGCATTGCGCGTGAACAGTTCGATATCACCGGACAGCTTGGTGCCGCGGCTCGCGGCTTCCTGCAGCGCCGGAGTTGCCAGGGCAAGACCCGGGCTCACGTAAAGCTCGCTGGCGCGACTGAGGAAGTCCGGATCGAGCTCGCCACAACGCACTTCCACCTGCGGGAACTGACTCTGCAGCGTCGCCAGTTCCGGCGGGTTCGCACGGGTATCGGCCACGGCAAACGGAACGCCCTGGCGCGCCAGGAAGCGCACCAGGGACATGCCGCTCTTGCCGAGGCCGACAACGATGCGGAACTGGTCGGAAGCGATCAACGTCACTCTCGGTTACCTCAGTTTCAGGGTGGCAAGGCCCACCAGGACCAGGATCACGGTGATGATCCAGAACCGTACGATGACCCGGGGTTCGGGCCAGCCTTTCAGCTCGAAGTGGTGATGGATAGGGGCCATGCGGAATACACGACGACCGGTCAGCTTGAACGAGGCGACCTGGATCATCACCGAGAGCGTCTCCATCACGAACACGCCACCCATGATGAACAGCACCACTTCCTGGCGCACGATCACGGCGATGGTGCCCAGCGCCGCGCCCAGGGCGAGAGCGCCCACGTCACCCATGAAGACCTGGGCGGGGTAGGTGTTGAACCAGAGGAAGCCGAGGCCGGCACCCACCAGGGCGGCGCAGAACACGATCAGCTCGCCCGCGCCCGGTACGTAAGGGATCAGCAGGTAGTCGGCGAATTTGATGTTGCCCGACAGGTAGCAGAAGATCCCCAGCGCGCCGCCGACCATCACGGTGGGCATGATCGCCAGGCCGTCGAGGCCGTCAGTCAGGTTCACCGCGTTGCTGGAGCCGACGATCACGAAGTAGGTCAGCACCACGAAGCCAATGCCCAGCGGAATCTCGATGTTCTTCACCAGCGGCAGGATCAGCGTGGTCTCGGCCGGAGTGCTCGCGGTCATATAAAGGAAGATTGCAGCGGCGATGCCAAACACGGATTGCCAGAAATACTTCCAGCGGCTCGGCAGGCCGCGGGAGTTTTTCTCGATCACCTTGCGGTAGTCATCCACCCAGCCAATGGCGCCGAACGCCAGGGTCACGGCCAGCACCACCCAGACATAACGATTGGACAGGTCCGCCCACAGCAGCGTGCTGATGGCGATGGCGGTCAGGATCAGCGCGCCACCCATGGTCGGCGTGCCGGATTTCGACAGGTGCGATTGCGGGCCGTCGTTACGTACGGCCTGGCCGATCTGGCGGATCTGCAGGGTGCGGATCATCCAGGGACCGAGCCAAAGCGACAGCGACAGCGCTGTCAGGACGCCGAGAATCCCGCGCAGGGTCAGGTACTGGAATACGCCGAACCCTTTATAGAACTGTTGCAGGTACTCAGCGAGCAGCAGCAGCATGATTAGTGAGCCTCCCCCGTCCCGCAGAATGCCGCGACGACTTTGTCCATCGCCGCACTGCGGGAGCCTTTGATCAGAATTGTGGTGTTTGCATCCTGCTCGCTGACCAGCGCCTGGATCAGGCTGGCCTGGTCGGCGAAGTGGCGCCCCTGGGAACCGAAGGCAGTGACGGCGTGCGCCATCAGCGGGCCAACGGCGTACAGGGAACTGACCTTGCCGCGAGCATATTCGCCAACTTCGCGATGCCCTTGTTCGGCCCAGTCGCCAAGCTCGCCCATATCTCCGAGCACCAGGACGGTGCGACCGGAAAAGCCGGCGAGTATATCAACGGCGGCCAGCATCGACGCGGGGTTGGCGTTGTAGCTGTCGTCGATTACGCGCATGCCGCTGGTGGCGAGCTGCGCTACGGCGCGGCCTTTGACAGGCTGCAGGTTTTCCAGGCCGGCCTTGATCCCGACCAGCGGCACACCAAGGGCGTGCGCAGCGGCGGCGGCGGCCAGTGCGTTGGCGACGTTGTGCGTCCCCAACAGGTTGAGCTGGATGTCCGCCTCGCCGGCTACGCCACGAAGGCTGAAGGCCATGCATCCACGGGCATCACGGGTAATGTTTTCGGCTCGCAGGTCCGCCCCGGCGTCAGCCAGGGCAAAGCTCAGCACCTTGCGACCGGCTGCACGCTTGTGCCAGATCGCAAAGGCGCGGTCATCGCGATTGAGGATCGCCACACCATCAGCCGGCAGGCCCTCGAGAATCTCGCCCTTGGCCTCGACGATTCGTTCCGGACCACCGAACTCGCCCACATGGGCAGTACCGGCGTTGTTGAGGATCGCCACCTGTGGCCGGGTCAGGCCCACGGTGTAGAGGATTTCTCCGACACGCGACGCGCCCAGCTCGATCACCGCGCTGTCGTGCTCGGAACCAAGCTCCAGCAGGGTCAGGGGCACGCCAAGATCGTTGTTCAGGTTGCCTCGGGTGGCCAGCACGGAACCCTGGGTGCGCAGGATACTGGCAAGCATCTCCTTGACCGTGGTCTTGCCGCTGGAGCCCGTCACCGCTGCCACGCGACCGGTGAAACCGTCGCGATTGTAGGCGCCCAGGCGACCGAGTCCTTCGCGGGTGTCGGCGACCAGGAGTTGCGGGATCGGCGCATCCGCCACCTTGCGCTGGACAAGGGCTGCGACGGCGCCCAGGGCGGCTACATCGGCAAGATAGTCATGGCCGTCGAAACGCGGGCCGACCAGCGCGATGAACAACTGCCCGGCTTCAATCTTGCGGCTATCACTGGAGACGCCGCTGAACGCCACGTCCGCACCGATCAATTCCGCCTGCAACGGCCCAAGCAGTTCAGACAGCTGGAAAGGTTTAAGCATGGGGCACCTCCCAGGCATCCAGCGCCTTGGCGGCTTCATCGAGATCGGAGAAGGAATGACGTACGCCAGCGATCTCCTGGTAATCCTCATGGCCTTTGCCGGCCAGCAGGACGACATCGTCCACACCAGCAGTGCCGATCAACCGGGCAATCGCCAGACCACGGCCAGCGACGAACTCGACCTTGTCCACGGCAGTGAAGCCGGGACGAATGTCGGCGAAAATCTGAGCAGGGTCTTCAGTGCGCGGGTTGTCGTCGGTCACCAGAACCCGGTCGGCCAGCTGCTCGGCGACGGCCGCCATGATCGGGCGCTTGCCACGATCACGATCACCGCCACAGCCAAACAGGCAGAGCAGGCTTCCGCGAACATGGGGACGCAGGGCTTGCAGGACCTTTTCCAGGGCATCCGGAGTATGTGCGTAGTCCACGACTACCAACGGCTTCTCGCCGCCGCCAAGTCGCTGCATCCGCCCGACGGGGCCTTGCAACGACGGCAGGACGCCGAGCACATCCACCAGCGGGTAATCCATGGCAAGCAGGGCGCCCACCACGGCCAACAGGTTGCTCAGGTTGAAGCGACCCAGCAACGGGCTGCGCAGCAGGCCTTCGCCTTGATGGGTAACCAGCTGGGCGCGGACGCCGTGATCGTCGAAGTGGGCTTCGCGGCAATAAATGAAGGCGCTCGGGTCTTCCAGGCTATAGCTGAACAACCGCGACTCATGCTGTTCCGCTGCCAGTTTGCGTCCCAACGCGTCGTCCAGGTTGATCACCCGGGCCCGCAGGTTGGGCCAGCTGAACAGCTTGGACTTGGCGGCCGCGTAGGCCTCCATCGAGCCGTGGTAGTCCAGGTGGTCACGGGACAGGTTGGTGAACGCTGCCACGTCGAAATCCAGTGCGGCTACACGCCCCTGTTCCAAACCGTGGGACGAAACTTCCATGGCCACGGCGCGCGCGCCGGCCTGTTTCAGATTGGCCAGCGTGGCCTGCACGGCAAGCGGGTCAGGCGTGGTATGGCGGCCGCTTTCCAGCTCGCCGTAAAAACCGGTGCCCAGGGTGCCGACAATGCCGCAGCGCTCGCCCAACTGGTCGAGCGCCTGTGCCAGCAGCTGGCTGACACTGGTCTTGCCGTTGGTCCCGGTGACGCCGACCAGCCGCAGTGCACGGCTAGGTTCGCCATAAAAGCGTCCAGCAATGGCCGAAAGCTGGTTGGCCAGGCCTTTGACAGGAATAAGCTCCGCACCGGCAACTTCAGGCACCTCGGCACCGGCGGCCTCATAGGCGACGGCGACGGCACCGCGAGCGACAGCATCAGCAATATGGGCGCGGCCATCGTACTGGGCGCCGGGAATAGCCAGGAACAGATCCCCCGGACGTACCTTGCGGCTATCCAGGGTCAGTTCGCGAATCAACGTGGCGCTTTGCGCCTGGGACAGTAACTGGTTCAGTGGCATGGGCATCAGATCCGCCCTCCTTTGCCGGTGGCCGCATTTGCGGTCTGTTGTTCCTCGGTGGGCAGGTTGTCCGGCGCGATGTTCATCAGACGCAACGCACCCGCCATGACCTTGCCAAATACCGGGGCCGAAACCAGGCCGCCGAAGTAGCCCGCCTTGCTGGGCTCGTCGATCACCACCACCATCGCGATACGCGGATTGGTGGAAGGACCGAAGCCTGCGAAGAGCGAGCGATAGGCGTTCTGGGTGTAGCCCTTGGTTCCTACGCTGGCTTTACGCGCCGTACCACTCTTGCCGGACACGTGGTAACCGGGCACCTGGGCGCGGAACACGCCGCGCGGTGCTTCGACCACTTGTTGCAGCATGCCCTGCATCGTTTTGGCCACATCGGCGGGGATTACCTGTGCACCGTCGGGAATGCTGTCCACTCGAGTCATGGACAACGGCACGGCAATGCCATTGTTGGCCAGCGTCGCGTATGCATGGACCAGTTGGATCGCCGTGGTCGAGAGGCCGTAGCCATAAGACAGGGTCGCGGTCTCCGCCTTGCGCCACTCGCGATGGTTGGGCAGGTTGCCTACGCGCTCGCCGGGAAAGCCGAGGCCGGTGTCCTGGCCCATGCCCAGTTTGCGCATGGTGTCGTAAATGGCCTCGCCGCCAATGTCGAAGGCGATCTTGCTCATGCCGACGTTACTGGAGTTGATCAAGATGCCGGTCAGGTCGAGGATCGGGCCCTCGGTCTTGGATACGTCCTTGATGGTGTAGCGGCCGATCTGCAGCGAACCGGGGTAGACCTCGACCTTGTCCTCGGGCTTCCAGCGGCCGGACTGCAGGGCAGCGGACATGGAAATCGGCTTCACGGTCGAGCCCGGCTCGAACACGTCGATCATCGCGCGGTTACGCATCGCCGCAGGTTGCAGGTTGCGGCGGTTGTTCGGGTTGTAGGTGGGCTGGTTGGCCATCGCCAGCACTTCGCCCGTCTTCACATCGACGATCACGAGGCTGCCCGCCTTGGCACCGTTCTCCACCAGGGCGTTGCGCAGCTCCCGATGGGCGAGGTACTGCAGGCGCAGATCGATGGACAGGGCGAGAGTCTTGCCGGGTTTTGCGTTGCGAGCGACCTGGACGTCCTTGATCAGGCGACCACGGCGATCCTTGAGAACCTGGCGCTTGCCCGGCACACCGGCCAGCCACTCGTCGAACGACAGCTCGACGCCTTCGCGACCACGGTCATCGACGTCGGTAAAGCCCACCACATGCGCGGTCACTTCACCGGCCGGATAGAAGCGGCGGAATTCCTCGATGCCATACACGCCAGGAGCCTTGTTGGCCATGATGGCCTGCCCCTGTTCCGGCGTCAGGCCACGCACCAGGTACATGAACTCGCGATTGGCGTTCTGCTCGATACGCTGGGCAAACGCTTTCGGGTCCTGCCCGAGGGACTGAGCGATGCGCGGCCATTCGTCGCGCAGCGCCATGAGGTCCTTCGGATTGGTCCAGAGGGTAGTGACCGGGGTACTTACGGCCAGCGGCTCCCCGTTGCGGTCGGTGATCAGGCCGCGGTGGGCGGGAATCGGGATGTGCCGAACGCTGCGCGCATCACCATGAGCTTTGAGGAAGTCATGGTCGATCACATGCAGGTCGACGATGCGCCAGGAAATCGCGCCGACCATGATGGCGAGAAGACCCAGCACCACCCGGAAACGCCAGGGGTAGAGTGCGCCTTCCAGCTTCATCATTGCGCCACCATCCGTACTTCTGCCGGATCGGGGATGCGCATCTTCAGCTGTTCGCTGGCCAGGGATTCAATGCGGTTATGCGCAGTCCAGGTGCTTTGCTCGAGTACCAGGCGCCCCCACTCGGCCTGTGCCTTGTCGCGTACGCTGAGTTCCGCATACAGCTCGTTGAGCAGCTTGCGATTCCAATGGGCGCTGTAGGACACCGCGATTGCGGAGAACAGCACGCCGACGAACAGCAGCAGCATGAACAGGCTGCCGCCGGGAAGGGGTTTGGCGTAGAGGCGGCTCATCGCAGCTTCTCCGCTACACGCATGACGGCGCTGCGCGAGCGCGGATTTGCCTTGAGTTCTTCGTCGGAGGCGTACTGCGGCTTGCCGAGCAGTTTCAGGCGCGGCTCGAAGGTAGCCAGGCGGACAGGCAGGTCGCGGGGAAGCTTGTCTGCCTCGCCCTTGGCGTGCTTGCGCATGAACTGTTTGACGATGCGGTCTTCCAGGGAATGGAAGCTGATCACCACCAGGCGACCACCGACAGTGAGCGCTTCGAGCGCAGCATCCAGTCCCTGCTCCAGGTCGCCGAGCTCATTGTTGACGTGAATACGAATGCCCTGGAAGGCGCGGGTAGCGGGATTCTTGCCTTTCTCCCACGCCGGATTGGCGACAGTCAGCACAGCTGCCAGGTCGGCGGTACGCTCGAAAGGCTTCTCGGTACGGCGCTGCACGACGGCACGCGCCATACGCTTGGCGAATCGCTCTTCGCCATAGTCCTTGAAGACACGGGCGATTTCGTCCTCGCTGGCACTGGCAATCCACTGTGCAGCGCTTTGGCCGCGATCAGGGTTCATGCGCATATCCAGCGGGCCATCGTTCAGGAAGCTGAAACCACGCTCCGGATCGTCAAGCTGCGGGGAAGACACGCCAAGGTCCAGCAGAACGCCGTCAACCTGCCCGGCAAGCGAGCGCGTGCGCACTTCGTCGCCGAGCTCGGCAAAGCTCCTTTGCACAATGACAAAGCGGCCGTCATCGGCCGCCAGAGCTTGCCCCGTCGCAATCGCTTGCGGGTCTTTGTCGAACCCCAGCAAGCGACCTCCAGGCCCAAGCCGCTCCAGGATGAGCCGGCTATGCCCTCCGCGCCCGAACGTGCCATCGAGGTAGCAGCCGTCTGCGCGCAGGGCGAGGCCTTCCACTGCCTCTTCGAGCAGTACGGTGATATGGCGGAAGGTGCTGGTTGCGCTCACAGGATCAGGTCACGTAGTTCGTCCGGCAGACCGCCAGGTTGTTTGATTGCCATGAGGTCGGCCTCGGAAATCGCAGTCCAGGCATCCTCATCCCACAGTTGAAATTTGTTCAGTTGGCCGACCAGCATGGCCCGCTTGTCCAATCCGGCGTACTCGCGCAGGCGCGGAGGAACCAGAAAGCGCCCGGCGCTATCCAGCTCCAGGTCCACGGCATTACCGATCAACAGGCGTTGCAGGCGGCGAGTTTCCTCGCGCAGGGAGGGCAGCTCTCTCAGCTTGGCTTCGATGAGTTCCCATTCAGGCAGGGGGTAGACAGTCAAACAGGGATCGACGGCGTCGATTGTGACGATGAGCTGCCCACCACAACGCGAAACGAGCTCGTCTCGATACCGACTTGGCATCGCGAGTCGCCCTTTGGCGTCGAGACTGATGGCGTTAGCTCCGCGAAACAAGGCTGCGCTTCCCCTTTGATTGGCTTTCCTTGCCAGTAAATCCCACTTCTACCCACTTCGCTCCACTTCCGCACACTATAGAAATGCGCTAGCCCCACCGTCAAGGCGCGGAAAAGCGGAAAACTCCTTACAGGACGGCAATTTAGCGAGTGTTCGGAAGGCATTTGGGCGGTTTTGGAGGGACAAAGGAGAAGCAAAATCCAGCACTTACAAGAGGCTGAACTTCGAACTTAAAGTAATTTGTTAAGAGTAAGATCTTTTCGGTATTTTGAGGGCGGGACAAAGAGCGGAGAAGAGCTAACGCGAGGAGAGAAAAAGTAGAGAGTCGATCTGTAAGCCGGGTTCTGTCGAGGACAGTCATTCATCTACGGCTGCCATCACTGACAGCCTTTAGCAACCTACCCGAATCCGACGCGGGCCGCGCCATGGATTCCTATTTGGTCTTGCTCCGAGTGGGGTTTGCCTAGCCACGAACTGTTACCAGTCGTGCGGTGCGCTCTTACCGCACCTTTTCACCCTTACCGGCGCTTGCGCGCTTAGGCGGTTATTTTCTGTGGCACTTTCCGTAGGCTTGCGCCTCCCAGGCGTTACCTGGCACTCCGCCCTATGGAGCCCGGACTTTCCTCCCTCTCAAATCGTAGAACGAAATGAGACAGCGACTGTCCGATCGACTCTCCGCCGCCAAGGTTAACGGCAGGCGCCCTCAAGAACAAGCTCAGACATCCGCCTGACGCTCCAAGGCCGCCTGATAGAGCAGGTTCTTGCGCACACCCGTGATCTCAGCAGCCAACGCAGCAGCCCGCTTGACGGGCAACTCGGCCAGAAGAAGATCCAGCACCCGCAACGCTTCCGCACTCAAGGCACCCTCGCCTTCCGGCGCTTGCCAGCCACCGACCAACACCACGCACTCGCCACGCTGCTGATTCGAGTCCGCCGCCACCCAGGCACACAACTCTTCCAATGGTGCTCCCTTCAAGGTCTCGAAGGTCTTGGTCAACTCCCTCGCCAGCACCGCTGGACGATCACCGCCAAATACTCCCCGCATATCCTCCAGAGATTCCAGGAGACGATGAGGTGCCTCATAGAAGATGAGCGTTCGCGGCTCTTCCTTTATGCCCTCCAACCGGCCACGGCGAGCAGTGGCCTTGGCGGGGAGAAAGCCCTCGAAGATGAATCGATCCGAAGGCAGGCCCGCCGACGACAACGCTGCGATCAACGCGCAGGCGCCCGGTACTGGAACGACAGGGATGCCGGCCGCACGAGCCTGGCGCACCAGATGGAAACCCGGATCGGAGATCAGTGGAGTTCCCGCGTCGGAGATCAGCGCGACATCATCCCCGGCTTGCAGACGCGACAGGAAGCGCCCGCCCTGGTCACGCTCGTTGTGCTCGTGACAAGCCGCCAGCGGCGTTTCTATGCCGAAGTGTTGCAACAGGCGAACCGAGTGGCGAGTGTCCTCAGCAGCGATCAGCTTTACGTCCCGCAACACTCGGAGGGCCCGCGCAGTGATGTCGTCGAGGTTGCCGATGGGCGTTGCGACCACATAAAGCGTACCGACCGCACTGCCGCTGGCGGAAGAAAGAGTCACAAGGCACCTCGGAAAAGACTGAAAGCGCGCATTGTATCCCGATTCACCGGCCCGACATCGCGCCTCAACCGGGGCTTGGGTACAATCGCACCTTTCTTTAACGAGTATCGGGACCGATAAATGATCGCTTGCCTGCGTCCGCTCTCCGCCCTCTGCCTCGCTGGCCTGCTGGCTGCCTGCTCCAGTTCGCCCTCGTCCAGCCTTGGCGAACTGCCCCGCACACCCCAGGCCAGCATCGAGCAACTGCTGCAGCAAGCCAGCCAAGCCGAGCCGGAAGAGGCCGTACTGCTCCGCCTGTCTGCTGCTGACCTTGCGTACAAGCAGCAGGACATTGGCCGCTCCGCTCGCATCCTAGAGCAGATCCCGCTCGACAGCATGAAACCGGCGCAGCAGATCTTCGCCAGCACCCTGGCCGCGGAACTGGCCATGGCCCGCAACCAGCCCAAAAGCGCGCTGAAGGCCCTGAGCCACCCCAGCCTCGACCACCTGGCCGAATTGCCGGTAGAGCAACAGGTGCGCACTCAACTGGTTCGCGCCCGCGCCCTGGAAGCCGACGGCCAGACCCTCGCAGCCGCTCGCGAGCGCGTATTCATCGCCCCGCTGCTGAGTGGTGAAGCCGCCGGCAGCAACCATGAAGCCATCTGGGCACTGGTTTCCAGCCTCCCGCTCGACCAACTGCAAGGTGGGGGCGACACGGATCTGGCCGGTTGGCTGGAACTGGCGCGCCTGACCAAGACCTCCTCGACACTGGAGCAGCAGCAGGCAGCCATCGACAACTGGCGCGCACAGAATCCGGAGCACCCGGCCGCCAAACAGCTGCCCCAAGCCCTGACCAAGCTGAAGGAAATTGCCGGCCAGCCACTGACCAAGATTGCCCTGCTCCTGCCCCAGGAAGGCCAGTTGGCGTCGGTCTCCCGCGCCCTGCGTGATGGCTTCCTGGCCGCCCATTACCAGGCCAAGCAATCCGGACAGCCGCAACCGACCATCGAGATCTACGACAGCTCCAAGCTGACCTCCATCGATGACTTCTACCGCCAGGCTCAGGCCGATGGCGTGCAACTGGTCGTCGGCCCGCTCGAGAAGCCGCTGGTCAAGCAACTCAGCACCCGCGAGCAACTCCCCATCACCACCCTTGCCCTGAACTACAGCGATTCCGGCCAGGAAGCTCCTGCCCAGCTCTTTCAGTTCGGCCTCGCCGCCGAAGACGAAGCCCGCGAAGTAGCCCGCCGCGCCTGGGCCGATGGCATGCGCAGCGCCGTGGCACTGGTTCCCCGCAGCGAATGGGGCGATCGCGTACTGCGCGCGTTCCAGCAGAGCTGGCAAGCCGAAGGCGGCCGTCTGATCGCCGCAGAGCACGTAGACCAACCCGTCGCCCTGGCCCAACAGATCGCCGACCTGTTCCAGCTTCGCCAGAGCGAAGCGCGCGCCAAGCGCCTGCAGGGCACCCTGGGCGTTCCCGTAGCGGCCCAGCCAGCGCGTCGCCAGGATGTCGACTTCATCTTCCTCGCCGCAACGCCGCAGCAAGCCCAGCAGATCAAGCCGACGCTGGCCTTCCAGTACGCTGGCGATGTACCCGTCTACGCCACTTCCCACCTCTATTCGGCGAGCAATGACCCGGCCCAGTATCAGGACCTCAACGGCATCCGCTTCTGCGAAACCCCCTGGCTGCTGAACGGTGACGACCCGCTCCGCCAGCAGGTTGGGAGCCAATGGCCACAGGCCGGCGGCAGCCTGGGCCGTCTCTATGCAATGGGTGCTGACGCCTATCGTCTCGCGCCGCGCCTCACGCAACTGAAAGCCCTGCCAGAAACCCAGGTGGACGGCCTTTCCGGCCGCCTCACCCTCAATCCCGCTCGTCGCGTGGAGCGCCAGCTTCCCTGGGCCGAGTTCCGCGATGGCCAGGTCCAGCGCCTGAAAGACAGCGACTCTTGATTGACCGGCGTGCCCGCGGGCAAGCGGCGGAAGCCCTTGCCCGCAATCATCTCGAAGCCAACGGACTGCGCTTGCTGTCCCAGAACTGGCTGTGCCGACGCGGCGAGCTCGATCTGGTCATGCTCGACGGCGATACAGTAGTATTCGCCGAAGTCCGCTACCGGCGTCATGCCGGCTGGGGCGGTGCCCTCGAGAGCGTCGATGCCCGCAAGCGCGAAAAACTGGCATACGCCGCCCAACAGTTCCTCCAGCAGGAATCCCGCTGGGCAAAATACCCTTGTCGATTTGATGTGATTGCCGTCCATGCAATGGACGGTGACTCACCCCCGCGACTGACCTGGCTGAAGAATGCCTTCGACACCTGATCGGTCGCCCCACTGAAGGTCTAACCCGATGGACATGCAACCCCGTATTCGCCAACTCTTCCAGGCCAGCATCGACACCAAGCTGCAAGCCATGGAAGTGCTGGCCCCGCACATCGAGCACGGCAGCATGGTGATGGTCCACGCGCTGCTCAATGAGGGCAAGATACTGTCCTGCGGCAACGGCGGCTCGGCCGGCGACGCCCAGCACTTCTCCTCGGAACTGCTCAATCGCTTCGAACGCGAGCGCCCGAGCCTGCCCGCAATTGCGCTGACTACCGACAGTTCGACCATTACCTCCATCGCCAACGACTACAGCTACAACGAAGTCTTTTCCAAGCAGATCCGCGCCCTGGGCCAACCCGGCGACGTGCTGCTGGCCATCTCTACCAGCGGTAACTCCGCCAACGTGATCCAGGCCATCCAGGCCGCCCACGACCGCGAAATGGTGGTGGTTGCCCTGACCGGCCGCGACGGCGGCGGCATGGCATCCCTGCTGCTTCCAGAGGACGTGGAAATTCGTGTGCCGTCCAAGATCACCGCACGAATCCAGGAAGTACACCTGCTGTCCATCCATTGCCTCTGCGACCTGATCGACCGTCAACTGTTTGGGAGTGAAGAATGATCCGTTCCCCGCTGATACTCGCCGGCCTGGCCATCTGCCTCGCGCTCTCCGGCTGCGGTGGCCGCACCATCGGCAAGACCATCGATGACCAATCCATGCCATCGAAAGTACGCGCCAAAGTCGAAGCGGCCAGCCCTGATCTGAAGACCAACTCGCACATCGTCGTCTCCAGCTACAACGGCGTCGTGCTGCTCGCCGGCCAGACGCCGCGCGCCGACCTGAAGGAACTGGCCGGCCAGGCTGCCCAGTCCGCTCAGGGCGTTCGTCGTGTGCACAACGAGCTGCAAGTGCTGCCGCCCTCCTCCACCCTGGCGCGCATGAACGACAGCACCATCACCACCAAGATCACCACCCAGCTGCTGGCCGACGGCAAGGTTCCCAGCTCGCAGATCAAAGTGATCACCGAGAACGGCATCGTCTATCTGCTGGGCCTGGTTACCCGCCAGGAAGCCCAGCTCGCTACCAGCATTGTCCAGAACGTTTCTGGGGTGCAGAAGATCGTCCGGCTCTTCGAATACACCAACTGACCTTACGGGCAGGCATGAAAAAGGCGATCCGAGGATCGCCTTTTTTATTACTTGACCACTTTGAGGCTGGGTCGCCCACTGGGGCGCGACGGTTCGCCTCCCGAACTCGGCGGCTCGCCACCCGACGGACCGTCATCCTCCGGCTCCGGATCATCACCGGGCAGCGGGGGTTCGAGATCGAAGACCATGCCCTGGCCGTTCTCCCGCGCGTAGATGGCCATCACTGCGGCGGAAGGAACGTAGAGGCTGTGGGCAACGCCACCGAAACGGCCTTCGAAGCTCACCGCCTCGTTGTCCATGTGCAGATGGCGCACCGCACTCGGCGAAACGTTGAGCACGATCTGGCCATCATTGGCGTAGCCGGGCGGAACCCGCACGCCGGCGTGCTCAGCATTGACCAGCAGGTGCGGGGTGCAATCGTTGTCGACGATCCATTCGTAGAGGGCACGGACGAGGTAGGGACGACTGGAATTCATCTTGGTCTCCTCAGCGCATATCGCGCTCGGCGGCGGACAGGCTGGCCTGGAAGGAGTCACGGGCAAATGCGCGCTCCATGTAGTCCAGAAGAGGTTTGGCCGGCCGCGGCAACTCGATGCCCAGCAGGGGAAGGCGCCAGAGAATCGGCAGCAGGCAGCAATCCACCAGACTGAAATCTTCGCTTAGAAAATATGGCTTGTCCGCAAATAGCGGCGATACGCCGGTCAGGCTCTCACGCAGCTCCTTGCGCGCGACGGCCTTGTCGGCTTCCTTGTTACGAGAATCGAGGATGCGATCTACCAGCGAACACCAGTCACGCTGCACACGATGCATGAGCAGGCGGGTGTTGGCGCGCGCCACGGGATAGACCGGCAGCAGCGGAGGATGGGGGTAACGCTCTTCCAGGTACTCCATTACGACCGTGGACTCGTAAAGCGCCAGGTCCCGATCAACCAGGGTCGGAACGCTGCCGTACGGATTGACCTCGGCCAGCTTGGGCGGGCAACGGCCCGGCTCGACATTGATGATCTCGGCGGCGACGCCCTTCTCGGCGAGCACGATACGCACACGATGGGAGTAGTGGTCGGCGGGGTCGGAGTAACAGGCCAGCCTGTTGGTGACGGCCATTGCGTCCTCCTTACATTGGAAAATTCAGGGGCAGAAAGAAGCGCGCGCCCAATAAGGGCGCGCGCTTCTTGCAACAGTGCAGCAGTGTATCAGTGCACGTCCTTCCAGTACTCGCGCTTGAGCAGGTAGGCGAACACGAAGAAGAACGCCAGGTACAGCAGTACGTAGGTACCGATGCGCTGGCTTTCCATCTTGACCGGGTTGGCGGAGTACGCCAGGAAGGTCACCAGGTTCTGGACCTTCTCATCGAACTCAGCTTCGGTCAGTTTGCCGGTCTTCGGTACTACGGTCAGCTGATCACAGGCTTCGTGGGTCAGCGGAGCACCAGTCAGCGGGTCGAACTGCTTCTTGCCGTCCTCAACCGCTTGAACCTGCTTGCAACCAACGACCTGACGACCCTGCAGACTGACCAGGACGTTTGGCATGCCGACGTTCGGGAAGACCTTGTTGTTCACGCCCCAGGGACGCGCAGGATCTTCATAGAACGAACGCAGGTAGCTGTACAGCCAGTCGGTGCCACGCACGCGGGCAACCAGGGTCAGGTCCGGCGGAGCAGCGCCGAACCAGGTCTTGGCGTCCTGCGGCTGCATGCCGATCTTCATGTGATCGCCGATCTTGGCACCGGTGAGTACCAGGTTCTGCAGCATGAGCTCTTCCGGAATGCCCAGGTCCTTGCCCACACGCTCATAGCGCTGGAACTTGGCACTGTGGCAGCCCATGCAGTAGTTCGCGAAGGTACGCGCGCCGTCCTGCATGGCAGCCTTGTCGGTCACGTCGATATCGACCTTGTCCAGATGCACATCATGACCACCGGCGGCGAAGGAAAGAGCCGGCAGTGCAGCGAAAACAAATGCAGCAAATAGCTTTTTCATCAGCCTGTCACCCTTTCCGGTACCGGTTTGGTTTTTTCCATCCTTGTGTAGAACGGCATCAGGATGAAGTACGCGAAGTACAGGATGGTGCAGACCTGGGACAGCAGGGTACGACCCGGAGTCGGAGCCAGAACACCCAGTACGCCCAGGATGACGAAGGAGATGCAGAACACCAGCAGCCAGATCTTGCTCAGCCAGCCTTTGTAGCGCATGGACTTCACCGGGCTGCGGTCCAGCCACGGCAGCACGAACAGCACGGCGATCGCAGCACCCATGGCGATAACGCCGAGGAGCTTGTCCGGTACCGCACGGAGGATCGCGTAGAACGGAGTGAAGTACCAAACCGGTGCGATGTGCTCAGGAGTCTTGAACGGGTTGGCCTGTTCGAAGTTCGGCTTCTCGAGGAAGTAACCACCCATTTCCGGGAAGAAGAACACCACGAAGCAGAACACGAAGAGGAACACCACCACGCCGACGATATCTTTCACGGAGTAGTAGGGGTGGAACGCAATACCGTCCAGCGGAATGCCGTTCTCATCCTTCTTCTTCTTGATGTCCACGCCGTCCGGGTTGTTCGAACCCACTTCGTGCAGGGCCAGGATGTGCAGTACAACCAGGCCGAGCAGCACGATCGGCAGGGCGATCACGTGCAGCGCGAAGAAGCGGTTCAGGGTGATACCGGAAATCAGGTAGTCACCACGGATCCACTGGGTCAGGTCATCGCCCACGACAGGGATGGCACCGAACAGCGAGATGATCACCTGGGCACCCCAGTAGGACATCTGGCCCCAGGGCAGCAGATAGCCCATGAAGGCCTCGGCCATCAGGGCGAGGTAGATCAGCATGCCGAAGATCCACACCAGCTCACGCGGCTTCTGGTAGGAGCCGTAGAGCAGACCGCGGAACATGTGCAGGTAGACAACGATGAAGAACGCCGATGCACCGGTGGAGTGCAGGTAGCGAATGATCCAGCCGTACTCCACGTCGCGCATGATGTACTCGACGGACGCAAAGGCTTCTTCGGCGGACGGAGTGAAGCTCATGGTCAGCCAGATACCGGTGAGGATCTGGTTTACCAGTACCAGCAGTGCCAGCGAACCGAAGAAGTAGAAGAAGTTGAAGTTCTTCGGCGCGTAGTACTTGCTCAGATGGTCTTCCCACATCTTGGTCGCGGGGAAGCGCGCATCGACCCATTCCATGAATTTGCTCATCAGGCCTTCTCCTGGTCCACACCGACGATGATGACGTCATCCGTCTCATACGAGTACGGCGGCACCGGCAGGTTGATCGGCGCGGGTTGCGCCTTGTAGACACGGCCGGCGAGGTCGTAGCGAGAGCCATGGCAGGGGCAGAAGTAGCCACCAACCCACTCGGAACCCAGGTCAGCCGGGGCAACTTCCGGGCGGAAGGACGGCGAGCAGCCCAGGTGGGTGCAGATACCGACCAGTACCAGGATTTCCGGCTTGATCGAACGGCTTACCGGGTCCACATAGGTCGGTTGAACCGATGCCTTGGACTCAGGGTCTGCCATGCGGTCGTGGATCTTCGGCAGGTTCGCCAGGATCTCTTCGGTACGACGCACGATGAACACCGGCTGACCGCGCCATTCGGCAATGATCTGCTGGCCCGCCTCGACCTTGCTTATATTCACCTTGACCGGTGCACCCGCGGCCTTGGCCTTGGCACTGGGCAGCCATGACCCCACGAACGGGACAGCAGCCCCCACCGCTCCCGCCGCACCAACCACGGACGTGGCCGCTACGAGGAAGCGACGCCGGCCTGCATTCACGCCGTCATTGCTCATTCAGTCGTCTCCCATCAGCTTCTGTGGCCTGTTGTTCAGGCCTCTACTAAGTAAAAAATCGAGCCGCGCAAAAAATTCGCCAAATGGTAAAGAAAAGCCCCTTACCTGACAAGGTAATAGCCGGATACAAATAGTCCGAAAGCCTTGATTGGCGGGGGATTCGCACGTGCGACAAGCTGTCGCACGGACAAATTCTTCACGCATAAAAAAACGCCCAGTTCCGAAGAAACTGGGCGCTTTTCGCAAGCGTTGAATTAACGCTTGGAGTACTGCGGACGCTTACGCGCTTTACGCAGACCGACTTTCTTACGCTCAACTTCGCGAGCATCGCGAGTCACGTAGCCGGCCTTACGCAGCGGGCTGCGCAGGGTCTCGTCGTATTCGATCAGGGCGCGGGTGATGCCGTGGCGGATAGCACCGGCCTGACCGCTTACACCACCGCCAACGACGGTAACGTAGATGTCGAATTTCTCGACAGTCTCGGTCAGCTCCAGCGGCTGACGCACGACCATGCGAGCGGTTTCGCGGCCGAAGAAGGTATCCAGGCTGCGGTTGTTGATGGAAATCTTGCCAGTGCCCGGACGCAGGAAGACGCGAGCGGTAGCAGTCTTACGACGGCCGGTGCCGTAATTTTGAGTCGCCGACATAATGAACTTATCCCGTTAAATCTTCAGTTCTTGGGGCTGCTGAGCGGTGTGCGGGTGAACAGCACCCTTGTACACCTTCAGCTTGCGATACATGTCGCGGCCCAGCGGATTCTTCGGCAGCATGCCTTTGACCGCGGTCTCGATCACGCGCTCAGGGGCCTTGGCAATCAGCTTCTCGAAGTTGATTTCCTTGATGCCACCCGGGAAGCCGGAGTGCGAGTAGTACATCTTGTCGGTGGTCTTGGCACCGGTAACACGAACCTGCTCGGCGTTGATCACGACGATGTAGTCGCCGGTGTCAACGTGAGGGGTGTATTCGGGCTTGTGCTTGCCACGCAGACGGCTGGCAATTTCGGTGGCCAGACGACCCAGGGTCTGACCTGCAGCGTCGACGACGTACCAGTCGCGCTTAACAGTTTCCGGTTTTGCAGTAAAAGTCTTCATTCGCTATAGCCTCAGGGGCCGCCCTGAAAATAAGACGGCGGATCTTACTGAATAGTGCTCGCCCTGACAAGTCAGGGACAGCCGGAAACAGACGCTATCGGGGGCTCGGGTCAGCGCGTCCGCTACGGCAAAAGGTTTTTCGGCGGGCTAGGCATCCCCACCTTCCTTCTTCGCAGGCTAGGCATCCCCGCAAAGAAAGCCGCGGAATTATGCCGATTGCAGGAAAAAATTCAACCTGATTTCATGCATCCTTTACAAAAACGCAGGAGGCAGCGATGGAATACCGCCAACTTGGCCGCACTGATCTCAAGGTCAGCAGCCTTTGCCTGGGCACCATGACCTGGGGCGAGCAGAACACCGAGTCGGAAGCCTTCGCCCAGATCGAACGCGCCAAAGGCTACGGCATCAATTTCATGGACACGGCGGAGATGTATCCGGTACCGCCCCGCGCGGAAACCTACAGCGCGACCGAAACCATCATCGGCAACTGGTTCGCCAGGCATCGCGACCGGGCCGACTGGGTGCTGGCGAGCAAGGTGGCCGGACCGGGAAATGGCATCAGCCATATCCGCGGCGGCAACCTCAAACACAATCGCCAGCACATCACCGCGGCGCTGGATGCCAGCCTCAAGCGCCTGCAGACCGACTGGATCGATCTCTACCAGTTGCACTGGCCCGAGCGCAGCACCAACTTCTTCGGCCAGCTCGGCTACCAGCACAAGGAGGAAACGTTCACCTCCCTGCAGGAAACCCTCGAAGTGCTCGGCGACCAGGTCAAGGCGGGCAAGATCCGCCATATCGGCCTGTCCAACGAAACGCCCTGGGGCACCATGAAGTTCCTACAGCTCGCCGATCAGCTTGGCCTGCCACGCGCTGTCTCCATCCAGAACCCCTACAACCTGCTCAACCGCAGCTTCGAAGTGGGCCTGGCCGAAGTGGCGATGCGTGAGCAATGCGGCCTGCTGGCCTATTCGCCCATGGCCTTCGGCATGCTCTCCGGCAAATACGAGAACGGCGCGCGCCCAGCCAATGCGCGGATCACCCTGTTCAGCCGTTTCACCCGCTACACCAACCCGCAGTCCCAGGCAGCCTGCTCGCGCTATGTACAACTGGCTCGCGAACACGGCCTGGACCCAGCACAAATGGCACTGGCCTTCGTTACCGCGCAGCCCTTCGTGACCAGCAACATCATCGGCGCCACCTCCCTTGAGCAACTGGAGGCGAACCTGCGCAGCGCCGAGCTGACCCTGTCCGAAGATGTACTGGAAGGCATTGCCGCCATCCACAAGGACCAGCCGAATCCGGCCCCCTGAAAACAAGAAAGCCCGGCAATTGCCGGGCTTTTTCCCGCAAGGGACTCACACCAGGGAACGGGCGATGATCTCCTTCATGATCTCGTTGGTACCGGCGTAGATCCGTTGCACGCGCGCGTCCGCCCAGGCCCGCGCTACCGCGTATTCCCACATGAAGCCGTAACCGCCGTGCAGCTGTACGCATTCGTCCAGCACCTTGCACTGCAGGTCGGTACCCCAGTACTTGAGCATCGCCGCCGTCGGCACATCCAGCTTGCCTTGCAGGTGCAGCTCCAGGCAGCGGTCGACGAATACACGACCAATCTGGATTTCAGTTGCCATCTCCGCCAGCTTGAAACGGGTGTTCTGGAATTCGGCGACCGATTTGCCGAACGCCTTGCGTTCGCGGGTGTAATCCAGGGTCCAGTTGAGCGCCGCCTCGGCGGAAGACAGGGCGCCGATACCCACAGTCAGACGCTCCTGGGGAAGCTCCTGCATCAGATAAGCGAAGCCCATGCCCGCCTGACCCAGCAGGTTCTCCTTTGGCACGCGAACATCCTGGAAGAACAATTCGGAGGTGTCCTGGGCCTTCATGCCGACTTTCTCCAGACGCTTGCCCTTGGCGAAGCCCGGCGTTCCCGCTTCAACCAGGAACAGGCTGGTTCCCTTGGCGCCCGCCTTCGGGTCGGTCTTGGCCACCACGATGACCAGATCGGCAAGGAAGCCGTTGGTGATGAAGGTCTTGGAGCCGTTGATGACGTACTCATCACCATCCAGCACCGCAGTGGTCTTCACACCCTGGAGATCGGAGCCGGCACCCGGCTCGGTCATGGCGATGGCCGTCACCAGCTCGCCACTGACAAGCCTGGGCAGGTACTTCAGCTTCTGCGCCTCGGAACCGTAGTGGAGGATGTAGGGGGCAACGATGTCGGAGTGAAGGGAGAAGCCGATACCAGTCAGTCCCAGGCGGCCGATCTCTTCGATGACCACCGCGCTGTAGAGGAAATCAGCGCCCATCCCGCCGTACTCCTCCGGGATATGCGAGCAGAGCATTCCGGCTTCGCCTGCCTTGTTCCAGAGGGTGCGATCGATGTGACCGTCCTTTTCCCACTGATGGTGGTAAGGCACCGCCTCCTGCTCGAGGAACTTGCGCACGCTATCGCGGAAGAGCTCGTGATCGGAGCTGAACAGGGTTCTTGGGATCATGGCATCACCTTGGAATGAACTTCTTGTTGTGTGTGGGGTTCGGAGGCCACCGACTCTAGGTCAGTCCCCTGCCCCGCCATACTGGACACTTAGGACAAAAAATAAGACGATCCAGCCGCAGAATGACCGCTTTCCCCTAATAAGAACAACACCATGAGTATTACGCAGTCCCCCAACCTTCGGCAGGTCAGCATCCTGGCCACCGATGGCGTCTTCGCCTCCACCCTCATGCAGGCCAAGGACTTCTTCCACATGGCCAGCCTGCGCTTCGGCAAGCTGCAAGGCAAAGGCCTCACCCCCGCCTTCCAAACCCGCCTGGTCAGCCCTGACGGCCAGCCCGTACGCAGCTTCAGTGAAGTGCACATTCCGGTCGACGGCGCGCTGGATGATGCCGACATCATCGTCATACCGACGTTCTGGGGCGACTTTGACGCCCTGCTCGCCCGTTATCCACACGTGTGCGGGTGGTTGCGCGCGCGTCACGCCGCCGGCAGCGCCATCTGCGGCGAAGCGTACGGGGTGTTCTGGATGGCCCAGGCCGGCCTTCTGGATGGTAAGGAAGCGACTACCTACTGGCGCTTCTTCGGCGAGTTCGCCGAACGCTTCCCCAAGGTATTGCTGAACCAGGACAAGCACCTTTCCGACGCCGACAATCTCTACTGCGCCGGCGGTGTCACTTCGGCCTGCGACCTCTACATCTACCTGATTGAACGCTTCTGCGGCGCCGGCATCGCCCAGGCGGTTGCCCGCGACATCCTCTATGAAGTGCAACGCAGCTATACGCCCGGCCGCATCGGTTTCGGCGGACAGAAGCTGCACCACGACATGACCATCCTGCAGATCCAGCAATGGCTGGAAGACCACTTCGCCGACAAGTTCCGCTTCGAGGACGTGGCCCGCGACCACGGCATGAGCATCCGCAACTTCATGCGGCGATTCCAGGCGGCTACTGGCGACAAGCCCCTGCACTACCTGCAAAGGTTGCGCATCGAAACAGCGAAGGGACTGCTCTCGGGTACGCGCAAGAGCATCAAGACCATCAGCTACGAGGTGGGCTACGACGACGCCAGTTTCTTCGCGCGCCTGTTCCGTCAGCACACTCAGCTTTCGCCGAATCAATACCGGCACCAGTACCAGCAGAAAGGTGAATGAACGGAGCCGCGCACATGCGGCTCGTCACCGGACGCTGCAACCATACCGCTGACGCCGGTTAGCGACCCCGCCTTTTCTGGTATCGCCATCCCAAGGATGGGTTGGCCCCATGCCCCGTCGCCCTATGATCGACCCATGCCCGAACGGGTTGCTTCGAACCCGCGCCGAACCTCGCGCGGGAGGAAAACAACAAGAAAAGGTCCCTCGCCATGCGCCGCTACCTGCTTGCCCTGCTGGCCGCTCTCAGCCTCACCGCTGTAGCGGATGAAAACTGGAAACCCTTCCCCTACGACCAGGCCGCCTATGACTACTCCGGCGACAAGCTGCGTGAAGCCTGGCCGCGCCTGACCCGCGGTTTCGGCTCCAACTACCCCTACCCGGATGCCGACTGGGTCGTGACCATGGCCAGCCAGTATCCCAAGGCACTCGAACTGACCGTGACCGGCAATACCGGCTTCACGGGCAAGCCAGAAGAAGCCGAAGCCTATGCGGCGAAACTCCAGGATGTCTGGCGCCTGATGTTCCGTGGCGACTTTGCCCAGGCCAAGAAGCAGGGGCTCGCGCTAGGTGTTGGCGGCCAGGTTCCGGCGATGTTCGCCCAGGTGGTCTACGCCATGTTCCTGGTGCCGGACCAGACGGAGAAACATCGCCTGCTGGAGGAAGTGATCCGTTACACCGATGAAGCCGGCGATCTGGTCAAGGCAGACGTGGTCGCACAGTTCGGCCGCGCCTATGCCAAGGCCCGGCTGGGTGAAGAGTTGCCAGTGCCCGTTGTGCTCAAGCGCGGCTATACCAGCCAGATCCCCGAAGAACTGGATGCCCTGCTGAAGACGCAGCCTGGGCAACCCTTCGCCCTGGCCCTCTACGGCGGTTACGAAGCCGGTGTGATCCGCAAGGTGGGCAAGCTGGTGGGCAAGATGACCTACGGGGTCAGCTCGGACAAGATGGAGCAATACTTCGCCCGCTCCTTCAAGGCCACCGATGACCTGCCCATTGGCCACTACGAATACGCCAACGCCCTGGAGTACGTATACGGCGAAGACGAGGAAGCCAAGGCCGTGGAGCACCTGAAAAAGGCTGTGGCGATCAAGCCGATCAACGCGATGGAAGCCCTGGAAGTGGCTCACGCGCAGCGACTGCTGAAACAGCAGGAGCAGAAGGTGGCGCAGAACTGACGCCAGCGGAAATGAAAAAGGCTGCCTTTCGGCAGCCTTTTTTGTATCCATCTCAGGGCTTGTGCGGCCGCGACAGGAACTCGTGCGACTGCATTTCCAGCAGGCGGCTCAATGTACGTTGGAACTCGAAATTCAGCCGGCCGCCGGAGTAGAGATCCTTCAGCTCCACCTCGGCGGAAATGATCAGCTTCACGTTGCGATCGTAGAACTCGTCCACCAGGTTGATGAAGCGGCGCGCCATGTCGTCCTTGGCCACGCCCATCTGCTCGACGTTGGCGAGGATCACCGCGTGGAAGATCTTGCCCAGTTCGATGTAGTCGTTCTGGCTGCGCGGACCGTCGCAAAGCTCGCGGAACTCGAACCAGGCAACATCTTCGCAGACGCGCACAGCGCGAATTTCACGATTCTCGATCATCAGGGCTTCGTTTTCCTGCGCCATGGTGCAGTCGGGCAGCAGGCTCTTGAAGCTGCGGCTCAGGCTGGCCTCGGCCTCGGCGTCCAGCGGGAAGTGGAACAGCTCAGCCTGCTCCAGGGCACGCAGACGATAGTCCACGCCGCTGTCGACGTTGACGATATCGGTATGCTCCTTCAGCAACGCAATGGCGGGCAGGAAACGCGCGCGCTGCAGGCCATCCTTGTAGAGACCGTCAGGCACGATGTTCGAGGTGGCCACCAGACAGACGCCGTTCTTGAACAGCTCTTCGAGGAGCGTCGCCAGGATCATGGCGTCGGTGATATCGGAGACGAAGAATTCGTCGAAGCAGATCACCCGAGCCTCGTCGGCGAAACGCTTGCCGATGATGGTCAACGGGTTCTTCTCGCCCTTGAGGGTTTTCATCTCCTCATGGACGCGCTTCATGAAGCGGTGGAAGTGGGTACGCATCTTCTGCTTGAACGGCAGCGCGTCGTAGAAGGTATCCACCAGGTAGGTCTTGCCGCGACCTACGCCACCCCAGAAGTACAGGCCCTTGACCGGGCCCTGGCGCTTCTTGCCGAACAGGCTGCCCAACAGGCCGGGCTTGTTGCGGTCGTCGGCGATCAGGTCGTCGTACAGCCGCTGCAGATGGCGAACGGCGGTTTCTTGCGCGGCATCGTGGAAGAAATCCGGCCGCTTGAGATCGGACTGGTAGCGCTCGAGGGGGGTCATGATCGATAGCAAGGCAACGAAAAACGGGGCAGGTACTTTAGAGCCTGCCCCGTTGATTGGCAATTGGCCGGCAGAGCCGGCCGCTGGAAAGACAGTTATTCCTGAGGTGCGAGAGCCGAATAGAGGCGCTGGATCGCCGCATCTCGGGCCGCATCGTCAGCGAATGCGGGGCTGGAAGCGACCTGTTCATCATCCAGCCAGATACCGAATGCGTCGCCTTCTACACGCAGGTCCAGCTCCTCACCCGACTGCAGGCGCTTGCTGACCTGGCCGGCGGCCTTGCCATCGGCAAAGGAACGCGAGAGCAGCAATTGCTCGCCATCGACGTCCAGCAGGCGGAAGCGGAAGCTGCCGTCTTCATCACGGAAGCTGACGAAGCGAGCACTCTTGGCGGCTTTCTTCTTGGTGTCGCTGCCGGCCTGCACGTTAGTGCGGAAGGAACGCAGCCCCACTGCTTCACGCAGTTCATTGAGGAACGGCGTGGCAATTTTGCGAGCCTTGGCGGCGCCGGCCAGGAGGATATCCTCCAGGTCGGACGGACGCTCGATCAGCGCGTGATAGCGCTCGCGGGCCTCGCCCAGTTCGTTGTCCAGCAATTGGAACAGACGCTGCTTGGCTTCGCCCCAGGCTAGCCCCGCCAGCAGGTCGGCGCGGAACTCGGCCAGTTGCGCCGGCGTGGAGAAGGCCTGGTAAAGGGTGAACAGGTGGGAGTTATCCGGGTCTTTCGGCTCACCCGGTGCGCGGGAGTCGGTGACGATGCGGGCGATGGCATCCTTCAGCTGCTTGGCACTGCCGAACAGCGGGATGGTGTTGTCGTAGCTCTTGGACATCTTGCGGCCGTCGAGGCCGGGCAAGGTCGCCACTTCTTCCTCGATCACCGCTTCGGGCAGGGTGAAGAACTCGCGACCAGCGCCGAACAGGTGGTTGAAGCGCTGGCCGATGTCACGGGCCATTTCCACGTGCTGGATCTGGTCACGGCCGACCGGCACCTTGTGCGCGTTGAACATCAGGATGTCGGCGGCCATCAGCACCGGGTAGCTGTACAGACCCATGGTGACGCCAGCATCCGGGTCTTCGCCGTTTTCCAGGTTCTTGTCCACGGACGCCTTGTAGGCGTGGGCGCGGTTCAGCAGCCCTTTGGCGCTGACACAGGTGAGCAACCAGGTGAGTTCGGGAATTTCGGGAATGTCGGACTGGCGGTAGAAGGTCGCCTTGTCAGTATCCAGGCCACAAGCCAGCCAGGTGGCGGCGATCTCGAGGCGCGAACGCTGGATGCGCGCCGGGTCGTCGCACTTGATCAGCGCGTGATAGTCGGCCAGGAAGTAGAAGGAATCGACGTCGCTGGCGCGGCTGGCAACGATGGCCGGGCGGATGGCGCCTGCGTAGTTGCCGAGGTGCGGCGTGCCGGTAGTAGTAATGCCGGTAAGGATACGAGTAGTCATGGTGTTCGCTTGTCGGACTTAATTCGGAATCAGAGGCGCGGCAGGACCAGATCCTTGAGATCGGTCAGCTTGCCGTGGAAGAAGTGCCCGCATTCTGCCACTTTCAGCAGCTCATGGGGGCGCGCAAGGCCGGCGGACCAGTCGTAGACGGCCTGGGGTGCCACGACTTCGTCAGCATCGGGCTGGATGACCGCCAATTCACCACCTTCGGGTAGCGGGTTGTCCGCCGTCAGACGCATTACGGCCGGGGCGACCATGAACAGACGCGGCACCGCAATTCCCTGACGCTCCAGACGACCAGCCAGGCTGGCTGCAACGAAACCCCCAAAGGAAAAGCCGAACAGGGTCAGCGGCAGCTCCGGACGCTGCGCACGGAACCAGTGGGCCGCGGCTTCCGCGTCGTCCACTTCGCCTGTGCCCATGTCATGGCCGCCGGCGCTGGCACCCACGCCGCGATAATTGAAACGCAAGGTGCTGTAGCCTGCGTCACGGGCGGTGCGCTGCAAGGTGGAAACCACTTTGTTGAGCATGGTGCCGCCTTGCACCGGATTGGGATGACAGATCAGCGCCAGGCCCTTGGCCTCAGGCAGATCAAGGTGCAGCGCCTCGAGTTGGCCACAAGGACCATCGAGCAGAAGAGGGTTTTCGCGGATCAACAAGGGAAACTCCGTGACCCCGTGACGGGTCGACTCGTCTTGGATTAGCACAACAGGGCTTGCGTCGCGGTATACAGCGCGGATTCGAGCCGTTAACGTAAAGCAAAGCCGTTTATAGAGGAAGGACTCGTGGAACAGTCGCTCACCGTCTGGTTGTTACCAGCCTTCGCCCTGCTCGCCGGTATCGGCATCGGTTTCCTGATCGCCCGTCTGGTGCCCAATGCGGCTCCGAGCCGGACACAGCGCCAGCTGGATGATCTGCAGGAACGCTTCGATACCTACCAGAGCGAGGTGGTCACTCACTTCAACACCACCGCCAGCCTGGTGAAAAAGCTCACCCAGAGCTACCAGGAAGTACAAGAGCATCTGTCCGAAGGCGCCAGCCGCCTGGCTCTGGACGAGCTGACCCGCCAGCGCCTGCTGGCCGCTCTGCACGCTGACGAGGCTGCCAGCCCACGCGAGCGCCTGACCCCGCCCAAGAGCAACGAAGCACCGAAGGACTACGCCCCCAAGGCACCGGACGCCCCGGGCACCCTGGACGAGACTTTCGGCCTGAAAGGCAAGTACTGATTCCGACAAGGCCGGCTAACCGGCCGGCCGAATCGGAAGACAATAAAAAGCCCCGCAATCGCGGGGCTTTTTATTGGGCTGGACCTTAGATCGCACCGCGTTCGCGGAGAACCTCGAGCACCAGCTTCACACCTTCTTCCACGTTGACGGACTGGGTATCGATCACCACATCGGCATTCAGCGGCACATCGTAGGGGAAGGATTCGCCCGGGATGTTGTCCTGGCCCGCTGCGTAGAGGCCTTGCGGATCACGTTCGCGGCAGGCCAGCGGCGACGCCTGCACGTAGACGGTGATCAGGCGATCAGCGCCGATCAGCGCCTTGGCCTGCTCGCGACCTTCGGCATCCGGCGCCACGAAAGCGGCCAGGGTAACCAGGCCGGCTTCGTTGAACTGGCGCGCAACGTGAGCGGCACGACGCCAGTTCTCGGTGCGTCCGGCGCGATCCTGCGGCAATCCCTTGTTCAGGTCGTGGCGCAGGTTCTGGCCGTCCAGTACGTAAACGGCACGGCCCATGTCGAACAGCTTGCGCTCCACGGCATAGGCCAGGGTGCTCTTGCCAGCGCCGGAGAGGCCGCTGAACAGGACGGTGGCCGGCTGCTGGCCGAAGCGCGAGGCGCGCTCCTCGGGGGAGACGTGGGCCTGCTTGCCATGGTGGCCATCGACGTTACGACCGGCCTGCGGATCGGCGATGATCATGCCGGCGCCGACAGTGCCATTGGTCAGTCGATCGATGACGATGAAGGCGCCGGTCGTGCGGTTCTGCTCGTAGCCATCGAGGGCAACGGGGGCATCCAGGCTGACCTTGACCTTGGCGATCTCGTTCAGCTGCAGGCCGCTGCCCGGGGTTTCTTCAAGGGTGTTCACGTCCACTTTGTGCACGATGCTCGGGATGGAACCCGGCACATAGCTGGTCGCACGCTTGATGTCGTATTTCTTGCCCGGAAGCATGGGCTCCTCGGCCATCCATACCAGCATGGCGTCAAAGCTGTCGGTCACCACCGGACGGTTGTCGGCATGCACCAGCATGTCGCCGCGGGACACGTCGATCTCGTCTTCCAGGGTCAGGGTAACGGCCTGGCCCGGACCGGCCTGCTCCAGTTCGCCTTCGTAGGTGACGATGGATTTGACCCGGCTGCTCTTGCCGGACGGCAGGGCCACCACGTCGTCGCCCTTGCGCACGATGCCGCTGGCGAGGGTGCCAGCGAAACCGCGGAAGTTCAGGTTCGGACGGTTCACGTACTGCACCGGGAAGCGCATGTCGGAGACGTTGCGGTCGCCGGCGATTTCCACGGTTTCGAGGATCTCCATCAGCGACTGACCGGTGTACCAGGGCGAGCGCTCGCTCTTGTTCACCACGTTGTCGCCCTTCAGGGCCGACATCGGCACGAAGTGGATCGAAGTGGGGTTGAGCTTGATGCGTTCGGCGAACTGCAGGTAGTCGGCCTTGATGCTCTCGAACACACCTTGGTCGAAGTCTTTCAGGTCCATCTTGTTGATGGCGACGACGATGTGCTTGATACCCAGCAAGGATGCGATGTAGCTGTGCCGGCGGGTCTGGGTCTGCACGCCGTAGCGGGCGTCGACCAGGATGATGGCCAGGTCGCAGGTGGACGCGCCGGTTGCCATGTTGCGGGTGTACTGCTCATGGCCGGGGGTGTCGGCAATGATGAACTTGCGCTTGGCGGTACTGAAGTAGCGGTACGCCACGTCGATGGTAATGCCTTGCTCGCGCTCGGCCTGCAGGCCGTCCACCAGCAGCGCCAGGTCGACGTCGTCACCAGTGGTGCCGACCTTCTTCGAGTCGCGGGTGATGGCTTCCAGATGGTCTTCGTAGATCATCTTGGAGTCGTGCAGCAGGCGCCCGATCAGGGTGCTCTTGCCGTCGTCGACGTTGCCGCAAGTGAGGAAGCGCAGCAGTTCCTTGCGTTCGTGCTGGGCCAGGTACGCGAGGATGTCCTCGCTGATCAGATCGGATTGGTGGCTCATGATGCGGAATCCTTAGAAATAGCCCTGACGTTTTTTCTCTTCCATCGAGCCGGCGGCGTCGTGGTCGATGACCCGCCCCTGGCGTTCGGAAGTGCGGGTCAGGAGCATTTCCTGGATGATTTCCGGCAACGTGGTCGCCGAGGACTCCACCGCGCCAGTCAGCGGGTAGCAGCCCAGGGTGCGGAATCGCACCATGCGCTTCTCGATGCGGGCTTTCTCTTCGTCGGAGAGGTGCTCGAGGATGCGCTCGTCGTCAATCATGATCAGCGTGCCGTTCTTCTCGATGACCTCGCGCTCGGCGGCGAAGTACAGCGGGACGATCGGGATCTGTTCCAGATAGATGTATTGCCAAATGTCCAGCTCGGTCCAGTTGGACAGCGGGAAGACGCGAATCGACTCGCCCTTCTTCACCTTGCCGTTGTAGACGTTCCACAGTTCCGGGCGCTGGTTCTTCGGGTCCCAGCGGTGCTTGCTGTCGCGGAAGGAGTACACGCGCTCCTTGGCGCGGGACTTCTCCTCGTCGCGACGGGCGCCGCCAAAGGCCGCATCGAAACCGTACTTGTCGAGCGCCTGCTTGAGGCCCTCGGTCTTCATGACGTCAGTGTGCTTCGCGCTGCCATGGGTGAAGGGGTTGATGCCCTGGGCGACGCCTTCCGGGTTGACGTGGGTGATCAGGTCCAGGCCCATTTCGGCGACCATCTTGTCGCGGAACTGGTACATCTCCTGGAACTTCCACCGGGTGTCGACGTGCATGACCGGGAAGGGCAGCTTGCCAGGGAAGAACGCCTTGCGCGCCAGGTGCAGCATGACGGCGGAGTCTTTACCGATGGAATAGAGCATCACCGGGTTGTCGAATTCGGCGGCCACTTCACGAATGATGTGGATGCTCTCCGCCTCCAGCTGTTTCAGGTGCGTCAGTTTATCGAGCATGGCTACTCACGAAGGTCTTTCTGATACGACGGCCGGCGGGCCGTGGACGAGCGGGCACTCTATCACAGCGCAAGGCTCTAACTGGGGGACTGGTTATACCGAAAAAATATACTTATATAGCCGTACGAATTCAGTGACAGCGAAGCTGCCAGGACCCTTCCGCCTGAGCCACTGCGCAGCCTCGGACGCTGGGCTCGCGCCTTCGTCGGACTTCTTCCAGGAGCACGACAGTGCTGTCCAGGCTTACGCACTCCGCGACTTGTACCTGCGCAGCGCTGCGCTAGCATAGCCCGCACATTTTCCTGTCCCGAATGAATTCCCATGCGCCGCATCGTCTTCGCCCTGCCTTTGCTCGTCATGATCTCCGCATGCAGCAGCAAACCAGCTCCCGTCCTGCAGCCGGCTCAGAAGCCAAAGCAACCGACACTCATCACCCCCAGCACCCATCCGGCATTCGGTTCGGTGCAACCGATCACGCCGCTGCGCGGCGACTTCGCGGGTAACGTCAGTGCCCAGCGTTTCATCGATCGCATGGTCAGCCAGCACGACTTCAATCGCCAGCACCTGCAGGACCTGCTCGCCCAAACCCGCGAACTTGATTGGGTGATTCGCCTGATGGACCGCCAGGCACCGACCTACACACCGCCCAGCGGCCCCAATGGTGCCTGGCTACGCTACCGGAAGAAATTCATCACACCGGGCAACGTGCGGAACGGCGTGTTGTTCTGGGACCAGTACGAAGTTGACCTGCAGCGTGCCTTCCAAACGTACGGCGTACCGCCGGAAATCATTGTCGGCATCATCGGCGTGGAGACCCGTTGGGGACGCGTGATGGGCAAGACACGGATCATCGACGCGCTGGCTACCCTTTCCTTCTCTTATCCTCGCCGCGCCGAGTTCTTCAGTGGCGAACTGGAGCAGTTTCTTCTGCAAGCGCGCAAGGAAGGTGACGACCCACTGGCGCTGCGCGGCTCCTATGCCGGCGCAATGGGCTACGGACAGTTCATGCCGTCCTCCTTCACCCAATTTGCCGTGGATTTGGACGGCGACGGACAACGAGACCTGTGGAATCCCCGCGATGCGATCGGCAGCGTCGCCAACTACTTCAAGCAGCACGGCTGGATCACCGGCGACACCGTGGCCGTGCGCGCCACCGGCCAGGCGCGATCGCTGGAAGACGGCTTCAAGACCCAGTATCCGATCAGTGTGCTGAATGCAGCCGGGCTCCGGCCGCTGGGTTCGCTGGGCAATCACCAAAGTGCCAGCCTGCTGCGCCTGGACATGGGCAACACCTACCAGTACTGGTATGGCCTACCGAACTTCTACGTGATCACCCGCTACAACCACAGCACGCACTACGCCATGGCGGTGTGGGAATTGGGCAGGGCGGTACAGAGCCAACGTCACAGCTCTCGATGAAAAACGGCCGGCTCACTGAGCCGGCCGTTTTTTCTTTGCCACACGAATTCAGGCAGGGTTGGCGCAGTCGATGAACAAGTGCTCGATGGCAAAGCGCTTGGCCAGGTAGTCGCCCAGCGCCTGTACACCATAGCGCTCGGTGGCATGGTGGCCGGCGGCAATGAAGCTGACACCATTCTCCCGCGCACTGTGCACGGTCTGTTCGGAGACTTCGCCAGTGAGATAGGCATCGACACCCGCCGCAATCGCCTGATCGATATAGCCCTGGCCACCACCGGTGCACCAGCCGATACGGCTGATCATGCGGTCGCCCTCCACCAGCAGGGGCTCGCGTCCGAGCACCTCGCGCACGCGACGGGCGAAGTCGGTGGCGGTCATGGGTTCGGCCAGCGAACCGATCAAGCCGACGGTGCGCGGATTGTCCGGCTCCAGCGGGCCTTCGACGATGATGTCGAGTTGACGCGCCAACTGCACGTTGTTGCCCACTTCCGGGTGCAGATCCAGCGGCAGATGGTAGGCAAGCAGGCTGACGTCATGGGTCAACAGGGTCTTCAGGCGGCGCTGCTTCATGCCCACCACACAGGGGTTTTCCCCCTTCCAGAAATAGCCATGGTGCACCAGCACCACATCCGCCCCGGCCTCGATCGCAGCGTCCAGCAGCGCCTGGCTGGCGGTGACGCCGGTGACGATCCGACTGACCTGTGGACGTCCTTCGACCTGCAGGCCATTAGGGCAGTAATCCTGGATGCGCGAGGCGTTCAGGTAGCGCTCCGCTTCTTCCACCAGAGTGTTCAGGGCAATGGCCATGGCATTCCTCACAAGCTGTTGCGGACGACTCGTTTTTAACGGGCGCCCTCGTATAATGGCGCCACCTTAAGGGGCACCCCTGCCCCCCGCAACCCTCAGGATTCTCCCTCGATGCTCAAGGCGCTGCGATTCTTCAGCTGGCCCCTGGTTGTCGGCGTGCTCGTAGCACTGCTGATCATCCAGCAATACCCGGACTGGGTCGGCCTGCCCCGCGAGGAAGTGCATCTGCAAGAAGCCCCCAAGTTCAACTTCACCCGCCAGGGCCCGGACTCCTATGCCGACGCGGTGACCAGCGCATCGCCGGCAGTGGCCAACCTCTACACCACCAAGATGGTGAGCAAGCCGGCACACCCGTTGTTCGAAGACCCACAGTTCCGCCGGTTCTTCGGTGACAACCTGCCGCGCCAGCGGCGCATGGAGTCCAGCCTCGGTTCGGCGGTGATCATGAGCCCGGAAGGCTACCTGCTGACCAACAATCACGTGACCGCCGGCGCCGACCAGATCGTGGTCGCCCTGAAAGACGGCCGCGAAACCCTCGCACGCCTGGTGGGCAGCGACCCGGAAACCGACTTGGCGGTGTTGAAGATCGACCTCAAGGATCTGCCGCCCATTACCCTGGGCCGCTCGGACAACATCCGCATCGGTGACGTCGCCCTGGCAATCGGCAACCCCTTCGGTGTCGGTCAGACCGTGACCATGGGCATCATCAGTGCGACAGGCCGGAACCAGCTGGGCCTGAACACCTATGAAGACTTCATCCAGACCGACGCCGCGATCAACCCCGGCAACTCTGGCGGCGCACTGGTGGACGCCAACGGCAACCTGATCGGCATCAACACCGCGATCTTCTCCAAGTCCGGCGGCTCCCAGGGCATCGGCTTCGCAATTCCGGTCAAGCTCGCACTGGAAGTGATGAAGGCAATCGTCGAACACGGCTCGGTGATTCGCGGCTGGCTGGGCATCGAAGTTCAGCCCTTGACCCCCGAATTGGCGGAATCCTTCGGCCTGGAAGGACGCCCCGGTATCGTTGTCGCCGGTATTTACCGCGACAGCCCGGCTCAACGCGCCACTCTGCAACCCGGCGACATCATCCTCAGCATCGATGGCGAGCCGGCTGGCGATGGTCGTCGCTCGATGAACCAGGTGGCCCGCACCCGCCCCGGCGAGAAAGTGAGCATCCAGGTGATGCGCAATGGCGAGGAGCTGGAACTGACCGCAGAGGTCGGTGTGCGGCCGCCGCCCAGCAACAACGGCGGTAGCTGATCGATAAAAAACGGCGCCTAAAGGCGCCGTTTTCTTTTCCTCGATCCAAGCAGGATTCATCCGACACTGGACAGGAACGATTCTCGCCTCGCAAAATGTTATGTTATTACATTATTTGCGAGCCCCCTGATGCGCCTCCATCACTTTGCCCCCGCCAGCGGGCTACTCCTCAGCCTGCTCGGTGAAGCCACTGCTGCCGAAACCTCCCTGCCCCTGCTTCTGGACGACATTCAGATTGACGATCGCCGTCAGGAAAGGGCTGACGGCCCAGTACGTGGCTACCGTGCAACCCGTTCGGCCAGTGCCACCCGCACTGACACCGATATCCGTGACATCCCTCAAGCGATCAGCGTGGTTCCCGCGCAGGTACTGGAGGACCTGGATATTTCGCGGCTCGATCGAGCGCTGGACTTTGTCGGAGGTGTATCGCGGCAGAACAACTTCGGCGGCCTGACATTCCTCTCCTACAGCATCCGCGGTTTCACCACCGGAGAGCTGTACAAGAACGGTTTCGCCATCAATCGCGGCAGCTACAGCTCGCCGGACGCCTCCACTATCGAGCGCATCGAAGTACTCAAAGGTCCGGCTGCCAGCCTCTACGGCCGCGGCGATCCGGGCGGTACGGTGAACATCGTGACCAGGAAGCCCCAGGCCGAGCGTTTCTCCCGCTTGAAGGCGAGCACGGGGAGTTGGGACCGCTATCGCGCCAGCCTGGACGTCAACGCACCACTCGATGACGAGTACAGGCTGCTGTCACGCATCAACCTGGCCACCGAAGACAACGGCAGCTTCCGCGACCATGTCGGCAACCAGCGTCTGGTGGTCAGTCCATCCCTCGGCTGGCAGCTGAACGCCGATACCCGCCTGCTGCTGGAAACGGAGTTCGTCCAGCACGAATCGGTGTTCGATCGCGGCATCCCGGCCGTGAATGGGGAGTTGGGCTCGGTCAAGCGCTCCACCTTCCTCGGCGAGCCGAATGACGGCGATATCCGCAATCGCAACCAGATGATCCAGGCCAGCCTGGAGCACCATTTCAACGACAGCTGGAAGCTGCGCCTGGCCAATCATTACGCACAGGGACACCTGCAGGGCGATGCCACGGAGGCGTCGCGGCTGATCGGCAATCAGGTCAGCCGCTTCTATCGGCAGCGCGACTTCGAATGGAACGACAGCATTACCCAATTGGAACTGCACGGCCTGTTCGAGACCGGCAGCTGGCTGCACCAGACCCTCGCCGGACTGGAGTACGAGAACTACCGCAATAGCCAGAAATATCCACAGAGCCTCGCTTCCCTGGATTACGGGCAGGACATCTACAACCCGGTGTACGGCAAGCCGAAACCGCCCATCGTCAATCCGAACGACTTCTTCGAACGGGTGGAAAGCCGTGCGCTGAACCTGCAGGACCAGATCGATTTCGGCCATGGCTGGAAAGGCTTGATCGGTGCCCGTTTCGAGCGTTTCGAACAGACGGCGCTGAACCGCACGACGCGCGTCAGCAACGACCAGGACAAGGACAGCCTGACCCTGCGCAGCGGCGTGCTCTACCAACTGATACCCGAGGTCGGCCTGTTCGCCAACGCGGCGACTTCGGTCAGACCCAATGCAATCAGCAGCCAGGGCACCGTGTTCGAGCCGGAGAAGGGATTCGGCAAGGAGGCCGGCCTCAAGCTCGACCTGCTGGAAGGCCGCCTCGGAGCCACGGCCGCACTCTTCCACATCGCCAAGGAAAACGTACTGACGGCCGACCCGACCAATCCCGGCGAAAACATCGCTGCTGGCCGCGCTCGCAGCCAGGGTCTGGACCTTCAGGTCAGTGGTCAGTTGACCGACGCGGTTCGGCTGATTGGCGCCTTCGCCTACATCGACGCCGAAGTCACCAAGGACAACGTGCTTCCCGAAGGCAGCCGTCTGCTCGGAGTGCCTGAACACAGCGGCAACCTGTTGGCGGTCTACGAGTTCCAAGGCGGTCGATTGCGCGGCTCGGACGTCGGCGCCGCCTTCAACTATGTCGGTGATCGCTCCGGCCAGGCCGGCAGCCAGTTCGAGCTACCCGCCTACTCCACCTTCGACCTGCTCGCTCATTACAGGGCCAGCGAGCGAACAACCCTCGGTTTGAACCTCAACAACCTCTTCGATCGCAAGTATTACGAGCGCTCGTACAACAGCGTCTGGGTCATGCCCGGCGAGCCCCGCAACTTCAACCTCAGTCTCACCCTCGACCTCTGAAAAGGAATCTCCATGCGACTGAATAAACGCTTCCTCCTCACATCCCTCCTCGCCGCCGTCTTCGCAGGCAACGTCCATGCGCACGGCCTTTGGACCGAACAACGGCGCGGCAACATCGAAGTGATCTACGGCCACGGCGCCGAGGACGACGCCTTCAAGGCAGAAAAAGTCAGCGGTGCCTGGGCCTTCGATGCACAAGGACGAATGATCCCTGTGTCAGTCGAGCGCCTTGCGGACCATGCACGGCTCAAGCCCTTGAAAGCGCCGGCAACCCTCGCGGTTGCGCTGGACAATGGTCCGTGGTCGCAGACCGCCGACAAGCAGTGGACAAACGAGGGCCAGCGGCAGGTTCCCGGGGCTGTCGCCTCCATCCATACCTGGAAATACAGCCTGGCCTTCTATCAATCAGGTGCGCAGTTGCCGGACCTCAAGCGGGTTCGCCTGGCGATAGTTCCGGAAGCCGATCCGCTGGAAGTCGGGCCAGGCAATCCCCTGCCAGTGCGCGTGCTGCTGGACGGCAAGCCGGCATCCGGTATCGAACTGATCGGCGACTACCGCGGCGAGCCCAATACCGTAAGCACCAGCACCGACGCCGAAGGGCGGGCCAAGGTGTTGGTACGCAATGCGGGGCTGAACATCATCGCTGCCCAGGTCACCCTGGACACTCCGAACGATGTCGACGTTAAGCAACAGGGGCTGTTCAGCTCGCTGACCTTCCTCGGCGCGCCGCATCACGAGTAAGCGCCCAACAAAAAAAGCCGAGGCGGTGACCCGCACTCGGCTTTTCTTTACACACTCGCGAAAATCAGAGGTTGCGCAAGGCATCCAGCAACGCCTGGTTTTGCTCGGGCGTGCCAATGGTGATGCGCAGGAACTGGGCAATGCGCTCCTGCTTGAAGTGCCGAACGATCACGCCCTGTTCACGCAAACCAGCAGCGATGCCGGCGGCGTCCTTCTGCGGATGACGGGCGAAGACGAAGTTGGCCGCCGAGGGCAGTACCTCGAAGCCCAGCTTGCCCAACTCGGCCACCAGCAGTTCGCGACTGTCGATCACCTTGCGGCAGGTTTCCTCGAAGTAGGCCTTGTCTTCGAAGGCGACCGCCGCGCCGGCGATGGCCATGCGATCCAGCGGGTAGGAGTTGAAGCTGTTCTTGATTCGCTCCAGCGCTTCGATCAGGTCCGGGTGGCCGACTGCCAGACCAACCCGCAGCCCCGCCAGGGAACGCGACTTGGACAGGGTCTGGGTCACCAGCAGGTTCGGATAGCGGTCCACCAGGCTGATCGCGGTCTCGCCACCGAAGTCGATGTAGGCCTCGTCCACCAGCACCACGGTATCCGGATTGGCCTTGAGCAGACGCTCGATAGCTTCCAGCGCCAGCAGGCAGCCAGTGGGCGCATTGGGGTTGGGGAAAACGATGCCGCCATTGGGACGCGCGTAGTCTTCAACGCGGATCTGGAACTGTTCATCCAGCGGCAACGCCTCGAACGGGATGCCATACAACCCGCAGTAGACCGGATAGAAGCTGTAGCTCACATCCGGGAAGAGCAGCGGCTTGCCGTGCTGGAACAGACCGTGGAACGCGTGGGCGAGGACCTCGTCAGAGCCGTTGCCAACGAACACCTGGTTCGTCTGCACGCCGTAGTAGTCGGCGACCGCCTGCTTCAGGCGATCACTGTTCGGGTCCGGATACAGCCGCAGGTTGTCACCCACCTCGGCCTGCATGGCCGCTACTGCCTTGGGCGAGGGGCCGTAAGGGTTCTCGTTGGTGTTCATCTTGACCAGCTTCGCCAGCTTGGGCTGCTCGCCAGGAACGTAAGGCACCAGCCCCTTGACGAAGGGACTCCAGAATTTGCTCATGCTCACTCCCCCTTCTCTTTATTGGAAGCAATGCGGAATTCGGCACTGCGCGCGTGGGCGGTCAGCGACTCGCCGCGGGCCAGGATGGACGCTGTCTTGCCCAGTTCGGACGCACCGTCGGCCGAGCAGAAAATGATCGAGGAACGCTTCTGGAAGTCGTACACACCCAGCGGCGAGGAGAAGCGCGCGGTGCCGGAGGTCGGCAGCACGTGGTTCGGGCCGGCGCAGTAATCGCCCAGGGCTTCGGCGGTGTAGCGGCCCATGAAGATGGCGCCGGCATGGCGGATTTGCGGCAGCCAGGCCTGAGGATCGGCAACGGACAGTTCCAGGTGCTCGGGCGCGATTCGGTTCGCGACCTGGCACGCCTGGGCCTGGTCGGCCACGAGAATCAAAGCGCCACGATTCTGCAGGGAGGTGCGAATGATTTCGGCACGTTCCATGGTCGGCAGCAGTTTGTCGATGCTGGCGGCCACCTTGTCGAGGAAGGCGGCATCAGGACTGACCAGGATGGCCTGGGCGTCTTCGTCGTGCTCGGCCTGGGAGAACAGGTCCATGGCGATCCAGTCAGGGTCGGTACCGCCATCGCAGACCACGAGAATTTCCGACGGACCGGCGATCATGTCGATGCCGACCTGGCCGAAGACGTGACGCTTGGCCGTGGCGACATAGATGTTGCCCGGACCGACGATCTTGTCCACCTGGGGGACGCTCTCGGTGCCATAGGCCAGTGCAGCCACAGCCTGGGCGCCGCCGATGGTGAAGACGCGGTCCACGCCGGCTACACAGGCGGCCGCGAGGACGATCTCGTTGATCTCACCACGAGGCGTCGGCACGACCATCACCACTTCGGCGACGCCGGCGACCTTGGCGGGGATCGCGTTCATCAGCACGGAGGACGGATAGGACGCCTTGCCACCGGGTACATAAAGACCGGCGCGATCCAGCGGAGTCACCTGCTGGCCCAGCACCGTGCCGTCGGCTTCGGTGTAGGTCCAGGAATCCTGCTTCTGCTTCTCGTGGTAGCTGCGAACGCGAGCTGCAGCGGTTTCCAGTGCCTTGCGTTGCTCGGCGGTGATGCGCGTCAGGGCCAGTTCCAGACGCTCGCGCGGCAGGATCAGCTCGGCCATGGTGGTCGCCTGCACACCGTCGAAACGCTGGGTGAATTCGACTACGGCAGCGTCGCCACGCTCACGCACGGCCTGGATGATGTCGAGGACACGTTGATTGACCGCTTCGTCGGACACGCTTTCCCAGCTCAGCAGATGATCCAGGTGTCGCGCGAAGTCCTGATCAGCGGCATTGAGTCGGCGGATGGCGATTGGAGCGGTCATAGCGGGCCTCTTGAATGGCAATTGCTCGGGCGCCGCTAGAGTAGCAAGCCCACCGTGCGGGCACCCGAGAATATTGGCTATGACACGGATAGGCGCGTGCGGCGCAGGGCCGCACTCAAGGTGTCAGCTTTGGTGTCGCGACTCGACCGCGCCGCGCAGCACTTCGATCAGTGCCTGGATGCGCGCGTGCTGCATCTTCATCGATGCCTTGTTGACGATCAGTCGCGAGCTGATGGTAGCGATCAGCTCCTGGGGTTCCAGGCCGTTGGCGCGCAGGGTATTGCCGGTGTCGACGACGTCGATGATCTTGTCGGCCAGGCCCACCAGGGGCGCCAGCTCCATCGAGCCATAGAGCTTGATCACGTCGACCTGGCGGCCCTGTTCGGCGTAGTAGCGCTTGGCGACGTTGACGAATTTGGTGGCTACACGCAGGCGCCCCTTGGGCTCAGGCGCACCGACCGCACCTGCGGTCATCAGCTTGCAGCAGGCGATCCGGAGGTCCAGGGGCTCATAGAGGCCCTGGCCGCCGTACTCCATCAGCACGTCTTTGCCGGCAACGCCGAGATCGGCCGCGCCATGCTCGACGTAGGTCGGCACGTCGGTGGCACGCACGATGAGCAGGCGCACATCCTCCTGGGTGGTGGGGATGATCAGCTTGCGGCTCTTGTCCGGATTCTCGGTGGGTACGATACCGGCCTCGGCAAGCAGCGGCAGGGTGTCGTCGAGAATTCGGCCCTTGGACAGCGCGATGGTGAGCATGAAACAGGATTTCCTTGGCTACGGCCCTCTACGGGCCTGTTGCGCGGTCGTAACGGACCGGCCCACTCAGGGCCGGCCCGCGTTTCGACCTAACCCGGCACGCGGCGAATCTTGGCGCCGAGCAACTGCAGTTTTTCTTCGATGCACTCGTAACCACGGTCGATGTGGTAGATGCGGTCGATCAGGGTATCGCCCTCGGCCACCAGGCCGGCGATCACCAGGCTGGCGGAAGCCCGCAGGTCGGTCGCCATGACCGGCGCACCCTTGAGCTTCGGCACGCCGGTAACGATGGCGGTGTTGCCTTCAACGAGGATTTGAGCGCCCATGCGATTCATTTCGTAGACATGCATGAAGCGGTTTTCGAACACGGTCTCGATCACTGCACCGGTGCCTTCAGCCACGGCGTTCATGGAGATGAACTGGGCCTGCATGTCGGTGGGGAATGCCGGGTACGGCGCAGTGCGCACGTTGACCGCTTTCGGGCGATTGCCCTTCATGTCCAGCTCGATCCAGTTGTTCCCGGTGTTGATGTGCGCACCGGCCTCTTCCAGCTTCTGCAGCACGGCTTCGAGGATGGTCGGATCGGTGTCCTTCAACTTGACGCGGCCACCCGTGGCGGCAGCGGCCACCAGGTAGGTGCCGGTTTCGATACGGTCGGGCATCACGTTGTAGCGAGCACCGCCGAGGCGCTTCACGCCATCGATGGTGATGGTGTCGGTGCCGGCGCCCTGGATCTGCGCACCCATGGCGATCAGGCAGTTGGCCAGGTCGACCACTTCCGGCTCACGGGCGGCGTTCTGCAGAACGCTGCGGCCATTGGCCAGCGCTGCAGCCATCATGATGTTTTCGGTACCGGTCACGCTGACGGTGTCGAAGAAGAAGTTGGCACCACGCAGGCCGCCGGCCGGAGCCTTGGCCTTGATGTAGCCGCCTTCGACGTCGATCTTCGCACCCATGGCCTCGAGGCCGCGGATGTGCAGGTCTACCGGACGGGAGCCGATGGCACAGCCGCCGGGCAGCGCCACTTCAGCTTCACCGAAGCGAGCCACCATCGGACCCAGTACCAGGATGGAAGCGCGCATGGTCTTGACCAGCTCGTACGGCGCGACCAGGGTCTTGATGCTGCTGGCGTCGACTTCGACGGCCAGCTTCTCGTCGATCACTGGCTGCACGCCCATGCGACCGAACAGCTCGATCATGGTGGTGATGTCGTGCAGGTGCGGCAGGTTGGCCACGGTGACCGGGGTATCAGCCAGCAGGGTAGCGGCCAGGATCGGCAACGCAGAGTTCTTCGCGCCGGAAATGCGGATCTCGCCATCGAGGCGTTGACCGCCGGTAATAATCAGTTTGTCCATAGCTCTCTCGAAAGCTGGCTCAGGAACGCTGGGCCCAATCGGCCTGGCTGAAGAATTTCATGGTGACGGCATGGATGCTGCCATCGGCGATCCAGGCATTCAGGTGGGCGTATACCTGCTGCTGACGCTTCACCGGGCTCAGGCCGGCCAGCTCGTCGCTGATCAGGTTCAACTGGAAGTTGCAGCCTTCCCCTTCAACTTCCACCTGGGTACCTGGCAGTTTCGCCTCCAGGAGGCTTTTCACTTCTACGGCCTGCATGCTCAACCTCAATCGGCGCCCAACGCGCGCGGGTCGGCCATGATACAAAAAAGCCCTCCGCCTGCGAACCCCGCGCGCTCGGGGCCTGACGGAGGGCCGTTGGACCGGCTCAAGCTTCCAGTGGCAGCAGCTCGGTCAGCCCGGAGACGTCGGCAATCTGCCGCATGTCGTCCGGCATTCCACGCACCGTCACCGACTTGCCGGCAGCGCTGGCATCGCGCATGAACGCCAGCAGCAGGGCAAGGCCGACGCTGCTGGTCCTTTCTACTGCCGAGCAATCCAGCATCACGGAGGCGGTACCGCTCGCCTGGATCAGTTGCCTACCGGCCTCACGCAGTTGCGGTCCGGTGCTGTGATCGAGCACACCGACCAGGCGCAACTCGCCCGGAGCGGCCTGTTCGATACGGGCCTCGCTCATTGACCGCCCGCCTGCTTGGCTTCTTCGGTCACTTTCGCCTTGGCGACCACTTCGGCCCAACCATTGATGGTTTTGTCGAGGTCATTGCCATTGCGCTGCATGCTGTCGGCGAACTGGTCGCGGAACAGCTTGCCAATGTTGATGCCATTGATGATCACGTTGCGCAGCATCCACTGCCCATTGATGCTCACCATGGTGTACGACACCGGATAGATGGAACCGCTGCGCCCTGTGACTTCCATATTGACGCTGGCGCGCCCATCGTCACCCTCTTTGGCGTTGATTACGCGGATGTTCTGGTTGTCGTACTCCAGCAAGGCGTTGCCGTAGAACTGGATCAGGCTGCGCTTGAAGTTCTCCTGGAAGCGGGTCATCTGCTCAGGAGTAGCATTGCGCGAGTATTTCACGGTCATGATGCTGCGGGAGATGCCATCGGTATCCACCACTGGACCGAGGATCCCGTTCAGAGCGTCGTAAAAGGCATTCGGGTCGGTGCGATATTGCTCTTTGTTAGCCTTCAGATCAGCCAGCAGTTGGTCGGTGGTCTGCTGCACCACATCGCGCGCGTTAGGCGCGGCGGTAGCCAGCAGGGGCAGGGCCGCCAGCAGGACCAGCAGGCCGTTTCGCAGGGCTTTGATCATGTTTCGAATCCTCATTTGCTTTCTTTGTTGACCGTGTTCAGCAGGAACTTGCCAATCAGGTCTTCCAGCACCAGGGCCGATTGGGTATCACGGATGGTGCCGCCTTCCTTGAGCAGTTCCTCGTCGCCACCGACGCTGATACCGATGTACTTCTCGCCCAGCAACCCGGCAGTGAGGATGGAAGCAGTGGAGTCCGTCGGCAGGTTGTCCACACGCTTCTCGACTTCCATCGTGACGCGACCGGTATAGCTTTCGCGATCCAGATCAATGGCAGTGACCTTACCAATGGTGACACCAGCCATCGTGACCTTTGCTCTGACAGTCAAACCGGCAATATTGTCGAAATGCGCATAAAGCTTGTAGGTGTCATCACTGGCGCCGTAGGACAGGCCGCTGACCCGCAGGGCCAGAAGCAGCAAGGCCAACAGACCGGCCAGGAGGAACAGGCCGACACCAATCTCCAAGGTGCGGATTTGCATCAGAAATCTCCAAACATCAAGGCGGTCAGGATGAAGTCCAGCCCCAGCACGGCGAGTGAGGCGTAGACCACGGTTTTAGTCGTTGCGCGGCTGATCCCTTCCGAGGTCGGCTCGCAGTCATATCCCTGGAACACGGCGATCCAGGTCACCACGAAGGCGAATACGACGCTCTTGATCACGCCGTTCAGCACATCCTCGGTGAATTGCACGCTGTTTTGCATGTTGGCCCAGAAGGAGCCCTCATATACGCCCAGCCAGTCCACGGCCACCATGGCGCCGCCCCAGATGCCCACCACGCTGAAGATCATCGCCAGCAGCGGCATCGAGATGAAACCGGCCCAGAGTCGTGGGGCGATTATGTACTTGAGCGGGTCGACACCGATCATTTCCAGACTGGAGAGCTGCTCGGTGGATTTCATGTTGCCGATCTCGGCGGTCAGCGCCGAACCCGCACGACCGGCGAAGAGCAGGCCGGTCACCACCGGACCGAGTTCCCGCAACAGGGTCAGCGCGACCATCTGCCCCACCGCCTGTTCTGAACCGTAGTCGACCAGGATGTTGTAGCCCTGCAGGGCCAGCACCATCCCGATGAATACGCCGGAAACGACGATGATTGCCAGCGACAGCACCCCAACGGCATAGAGCTGCTTGAGCAGCAACTGGAAGCCATTGCCAACGCCGGTGCGGCCGAACAGGGCATGCATCAGGAACAGCGTGGAGCGCCCAAGCGCCTCCAGCACGTCCAGACCGGAACGCCCGAGCAGGCGGATGCGCTCGAGCAAGGATTTCTTGCGCATCAGCGCCCCCCCAGCAAGTCTTTACGGTAATCAGGTGCCGGGAAATGGAAGGGCACCGGTCCATCCGGAATGCCTTTCATGAACTGGCGGATACGCGGGTTATCGGAATTCATCAGCTCGTCCGGGGTCCCCTGCCCCAGCACCTGGGCATCTCCCACTACATAGATGTAGTCGGCGATGCTGGCGGTTTCCGCCAGGTCGTGGGAGACCACGATGCTGGTGATACCGAGCGCGTCGTTGAGCAGACGAATCAAGCGCACCAGCACCCCCATGGCAATGGGGTCCTGGCCGACGAACGGCTCGTCGTACATCAGGATCTGCGGATCGAGGGCGATTGCACGCGCCAGCGCCACGCGCCGCTTCATGCCGCCGGACAGCTCGTCCGGCATCAATTCGATAGCGCCGCGCAGCCCGACTGCCTGAAGTTTCAGCAGAACAATGTCACGAATCATTTCCTCGGGCAGTTTGGTGTGTACCCGCAGGGGAAATGCAACGTTCTCGAAGACATCCAGGTCGGTGAACAATGCACCGCTCTGGAACAGCACGCCAAACTGCTTGCGCATGTCGAACAGGTCGGCGCGGGAGAGTTTGGGCAGGTTCTGTCCATTGACCCAGACCTCGCCACTGGCGGGCTTGAGCTGGGCGGCGATCAGGCGCAGCAGCGTGGTCTTGCCGCAGCCGGAAGGCCCCATGATGCCGGTGACCTTACCGCGCGGGATACGGATATCGACATCTTGGAAAATGCTGCGCGTGCCACGTTTGAAGGTAACCCCCTTCAATTCCACAGCGTAGGTGTTATCGGCACTCATCTAGACTCCTTGCGATACAGCCTCCCTTGAAGACGACGCGCCCCGACGCAAGGACACTCCGCCCGGGACGGGCCGAACAAGGCGCGAACTATATCACCGCGCTATTGCGCCTCCCAAGGCCACGCCAGCGTCTGTTCAGCTTTGCGACAGCTTCCACGGCATTGGCGCGTGAGCTAAATCACCTTTATCGCTATAATCGGCGCCTTTTCCTTCGGCCACTTCACGCCCCATGAGCCAATCCAGCGATCTCATCAAGTCCGCACAACGCACTATCCAACTCGAACGCGAGGCGATCGACGCCCTCCTGCCGCGCATCGACGCCGATTTCGTTCGCGCCTGCGAGCTGATCCTGGCCTGCAAGGGACGCGTGGTGGTGGTAGGCATGGGCAAGTCCGGGCATGTCGGCAACAAGATCGCCGCCACTCTGGCCAGCACTGGCACACCGTCCTTCTTCGTCCACCCGGCCGAGGCCAGCCATGGCGACATGGGCATGATCACCCGTGAAGACGTGGTCCTGGCGCTCTCCAACTCCGGATCGACTGCCGAGATCGTCACCCTGCTGCCGCTGATCAAGCGCCTGGGGATCACCCTGATCAGCCTCACCGGCAAACCGGATTCGCCGCTGGCCAAGGCCGCGGCCGCCAATCTGGATGCCCGCGTGGCCCAGGAAGCCTGCCCATTGAACCTGGCCCCCACCTCTTCCACCACGGCCGCACTGGTTCTGGGCGATGCCCTGGCCATCGCCCTGCTGGAAGCCCGCGGTTTCACTGCCGAGGATTTCGCGTTTTCCCATCCGGGTGGCGCGCTTGGCCGTCGCCTGCTGCTGAAGGTGGAGAACATCATGCATGGCGGCGACAGCCTGCCCAGCGTTGCGCGCGGTACGCCGCTTCGCGAGGCACTCCTGGAAATGACCCGCAAGGGCCTGGGCATGACCGCAGTGGTGGAAACCGATGGCCACCTTGCTGGCATCTTTACCGACGGCGACCTGCGCCGCACCCTGGACAAGGGTGTCGACGTGCGCCTGGCCAGCATCGACGATGTCATGACCATCCACGGCAAGACGGTACGCCCGGACATGCTTGCCGCCGAAGCGCTGAAGATCATGGATGACCACAAGATCAACGTGCTGGTCGTGGTCGATACAGATGACCGCCCCATCGGCGCACTGCACATCCATGACATGACCCGCGCAGGAGTAATCTGATGAGCAATGAACTCCTCAGCCGCGCCAAGGCCGTCCGCCTGGCCGTGTTCGACGTGGACGGCGTGCTGACCGACGGCCGCCTCTACTTCCTGCCCGGAGGCGGAGAATTCAAGACGTTCAATACCCTCGACGGCCAGGGCATCAAGATGTTGATGAATGGCGGCGTTCGCACGGCCATCATCAGCGGTCGCCAGTCGGAAGTGGTCGAGCGCCGCGCACAGAATCTCGGCATCCAGCATCTGTTCCAGGGACGCGAAGATAAACTGGTGGTCCTTGATGGCCTGCTCGCGGAACTGGGCCTGAACTATGACCAGGTCGCCTATCTCGGGGACGACCTGCCCGACCTGCCGGTAATTCGTCGTGTCGGCCTGGGCATGGCCGTGGCCAATGCCGACGCATTCGTTCGCGAACATGCCCACGGCATCACCCAGGCGCGTGGTGGCGAAGGTGCGGCCCGCGAGTTCTGCGAACTCATCCTGCGCGCCCAGGGCAGCCTGGAAGCGGCGCAAGCCGCTTATCTCTGAGGTTACCGATGCCAAAGAACATCCGCCTTGCGCTGTTCCTGCTCCCGATCGCTGCGCTACTCATCGCCTTGGGCTACTGGAATATCCGCCCCGAAAGCTTCATGGACCGGACAAGCGCTCCAGGCAATGACAACGCCATCGATTTCTACGTGGAAAACGGCAAGAGCACCCAGTTCCAGGAAGACGGCAAGCTCCACTACGAAATGACTGCCACCCGCCTCGAACATATGAAGGCCACTGATGTCACACTGCTGACCAATCCGGACCTGCTTCTGCACCGCGGCACCGCCTATCCCTGGCATGTGCAGAGCGAGCGTGGCGAAGTCGGCCCTGAAGGCAAGCAGGTCGAATTGATCGACAAGGTCCGAGTGGCGCGCACCGACGGCAAAGGGCGCCCGACTATCCTGACCACCAGCCGCCTGACCGTGTTCCCTGACGAGGAATATGCGCAGACCCAGCAAGCCGTTAGAATCGACGCGGCCAATGGGGTGACCACGGCACAAGGAATGAAAGCGTACTTGAATGACAGCAGGATGATCCTGCAGTCCAATGTAAGAGGCCAGCATGAGGTTCGTTAAAACCCTCCCCCTGTTGCTCAGCCTGGGCACCGCACTCGGAAGTGCTGCCGCCTGGGCCCTGCCCACGGACCGCGATCAACCGATCCGCGTCCAGGCCGACAGCGCCGAGCTCGATGACAAGCAAGGCGTCGCGGTCTACCGCGGCAACGTCGTGATCACCCAGGGCACCCTGAAGATCACCGGCGACACCGTCACCATCACCCAGGACGCGAATGGCGATGTCGAGGTCTTCACCTCTGTCGGCAAGCCCGCGTACTACGAACAGAAGCCCGCAGTGGACAAGGAAATCGTCAAGGCCTACGGCCTGACCATCCAATACTTCGCTGCCAACGAGCGCATCATCCTGCTCGATCAGGCCAAGGTGATCCAGGAAGGCAATACCTTCGAAGGCGAGAAGATCGTCTATGACACCCAGCGCCAGATCGTCAACGCAGGGCGCGCTACTGGCACCAATGTCAGCACACCGCGTCCGCGGATCGACATGGTCATCCAGCCGAAGAAGAAAGAGCAGAAAGCACAGTAATGGCGACTCTCAAAGCCCAGCATCTGGCCAAGAGCTACAAGAGCCGCCAGGTGGTACGCGATGTCAGCCTGTCGATCGACAGCGGACAGATCGTTGGCCTTCTCGGCCCCAACGGCGCCGGCAAGACCACCTGCTTCTACATGATCGTCGGCCTCGTCCAGGCCGACCAGGGTCGCGTCCTGATCGACCAGCAGGATGTCACCCACCAGCCCATGCACGGCCGCGCCCGTGCGGGTATCGGCTATCTGCCGCAGGAAGCCTCGATCTTCCGCAAGCTCAGCGTCGCGGACAACATCATGGCGATCCTCGAGACCCGCAAGGACCTGGATCGCGCCGCACGCCGCAAGGAGCTGGAAAGCCTGCTGCAGGAGTTCCACATCAGCCACATCCGCGACAGCCTCGGCATGAGCCTGTCGGGCGGTGAGCGCCGTCGTGTGGAAATCGCCCGTGCGCTGGCCACCTCCCCCAAATTCATCCTGCTGGACGAACCCTTCGCCGGCGTGGATCCCATTTCCGTGGGCGACATCAAGCAGATCATCCATCACCTCAAGGCCAAGGGAATCGGTGTACTTATCACCGACCACAACGTGCGTGAGACCCTGGACATCTGCGAGACCGCCTACATTGTCAGTGACGGACAACTGATCGCAGAAGGTAGCGCGGAAGCCATCCTGGCCAACCAGTTGGTGAAGGAAGTCTATCTGGGCCACGAGTTCCGCCTGTAGCGTCCCGCGACATCGCCTACAAGATGGCTTGCGCGAGCTAGGAAAATCCTTCAAGGTCAGGCATATAATTTGCTTCCTGGTGGCGCTTAAGGCGCCCTGTAGTGGATGGCGCGTTAGCGCCGGCGAATCAAGGTGCAAAGCCCTCTGCCATGAAACCATCGCTAGTCCTCAAGATGGGCCAGCAGCTGACGATGACCCCGCAGCTGCAACAGGCCATCCGCCTACTCCAACTCTCCACCCTGGACCTCCAGCAGGAGATCCAGGAAGCGTTGGAATCCAATCCGATGCTCGAGCGGCAGGAGGATGGCGACGATTTCGACACCTCCGACCCAATGGCCGAAGGTGACCAACAGCCCAATACGGGCAGCCAGGAATCCAGCTTCCAGGAGTCCAGCGTCGAAACCAATGCCGAAGCCATGGAAGATGGCGAATGGCATGAGCGCATTCCGAGCGAACTGCCGGTCGACACAGCCTGGGAAGACGTCTACCAGACCAGCGCCAGCAGCCTGCCAAGCAACGATGACGACGAGTGGGATTTCACCTCGCGCACCTCGGTCGGCGAAAGCCTGCAAAGCCACCTGCTCTGGCAGCTGAACCTGGCTCCCATGTCGGACACCGACCGCCTGATCGCGGTCACCCTGATCGACTGCATCAATAACGACGGCTACCTCGAAGAGTCGCTGGCGGAGATCGTCGAAGCCTTCGACCCTGAGCTCGGCATCGAGCTGGACGAAGTCGAAGTCGTCCTCCATCGCATCCAGCAGTTCGAGCCCGCCGGCATCGGCGCCCGCGACCTGCGCGAATGCCTGATCCTGCAACTCCGCCAACTGCCACCGGGCACCCCGTGGCTGACCGAGGCCCAGCGCCTGGCCGGTGACTTCCTCGATCTGCTCGGCAGCCGTGACTACAGCCAGCTGATGCGGCGCATGAAGGTCAAGGAAGATGAGCTGCGTCAGATCATCGAACTGATCCAGGCCCTGAATCCGCGTCCCGGCTCGCAGATCGAGGCCAGCGAGCCTGAGTACGTGGTGCCCGACGTGATCGTCCGCAAGCACAACGAACGCTGGCTGGTCGAACTGAACCAGGAAGCCGTGCCACGCCTGCGGGTCAATCCGCACTACGCCGGTTTCGTTCGTCGTGCCGACTCCAGCGCCGACAACACCTTCATGCGCAATCAGCTTCAGGAAGCGCGCTGGTTCATCAAGAGCCTGCAGAGCCGCAACGAGACCCTGATGAAGGTCGCCACCCAGATCGTCGAGCACCAGCGCGGCTTCCTGGAGTATGGCGACGAGGCGATGAAGCCCCTGGTTCTGCACGACATCGCCGAAGCCGTGGGTATGCACGAGTCCACCATTTCGCGCGTGACCACTCAGAAATACATGCACACTCCCCGCGGAATCTACGAGCTGAAGTACTTCTTCTCCAGCCACGTCAGCACCTCGGAAGGCGGCGAATGTTCGTCTACCGCGATCCGCGCGATCATCAAAAAACTGGTCGCTGCGGAAAATCCGAAAAAGCCGTTGAGCGACAGCAAGATCGCTGGTTTACTGGAGGCACAGGGCATTCAAGTGGCCCGTCGCACAGTAGCCAAGTATCGCGAATCCCTTGGGATAGCGCCTTCCAGCGAGCGGAAGCGACTGATGTGACGCGGAAATTGACCCACGCCAAAGTGTTCCGGTGGCAGGCCCGTTAGCCTGTCTCTTATACACGGGCAATAAGGAGAAAGCGGTATGCAAGTCAACATCAGTGGACATCAACTGGATGTGACCGACGCCCTGCGCGATTATGTCGGCGAGAAACTTGGCCGGCTCGAGCGCCACTTCGACAAGATCACCAATGTGCAAGTCATCATGGAGGTCGAGAAACTGAAGCAGAAGATCGAAGCCACCTTGCACATCGCTGGTGGGGAGGTCGTGGCCAATGCGGAACATGAAGACATGTACGCTGCCATCGACCTGCTTACCGACAAACTTGACCGCCAACTGATCAAACACAAGGAAAAGCAGTTGAATCGCCAGCAGGGCGCTACGGCCCGCTGACACTCTTCCCCTTCCTATGATTCGACTCGAGCAAATCCTGACCCCCGGCCGTTCCCTGGTGAACGTGCCGGGTGGCAGCAAAAAGCGTGTACTGGAACAGATTGCCAAGCTGGTTTCCCGTGATCTTCCCGACCTCGACAACCAGGATATCTTCGAAAGCCTGGTAGCTCGGGAGAAGCTTGGCTCCACCGGTTTCGGCAATGGCATCGCCATTCCCCACTGTCGCCTCACCGGCTGCATGGCGCCCATAAGCGCCGTGCTTCGCCTTGACGCTCCAGTCGATTTCGACGCCATCGATGGCGCTCCGGTTGACCTGCTGTTCGTCCTGCTGGTCCCGGAAGCTGCTACCGATGAGCACCTTGAACTGCTCCGACAGATAGCCAGCATGCTCGACCGCAGCGATGTACGCGAGCGACTGCGCCAGGCTCCCGACAGCGCCAGCCTCTACCAGGTAGTGGTGGACGTGCAGAGCGGACGCTAGGGCTTCACCATGCGCCTGATCATCGTCAGCGGCCGCTCCGGGTCGGGCAAGAGCACCGCCCTCGATGTTCTCGAGGACCACGGTTACTACTGCATCGACAACCTCCCCGCCGGCCTGCTTCCCGAGCTGGCCGAACGGGCGCTGTTGCACACCGAACTGCTGCAACCCCAGGTCGCCGTCTCCATCGACGCGCGCAACCTGCCCAGCCATTTGCAACGCTTCCCCGAGCTACTCGCCGAGGCGCGCCATCGTCACATCAAATGCGATGTGCTCTACCTCGACGCCGAGCACGACACCCTGCTCAAGCGCTTTTCCGAAACGCGCCGGCGCCATCCGCTGACCAATGACAATCGCTCCCTGGCTGAAGCCATTCGGGACGAGGAAGTGCTGCTGGCGCCCATTGCCGATCTCGCTGACCTGAAGATCGACACCACGCATCTCAACCTCTATCAGCTGCGTGACAGCATCAAGCTACGCCTGCTCAATCAACCCGAGCCTGGTACGGCCTTCCTGATCGAATCTTTCGGCTTCAAGCGCGGCATGCCTGTGGATGCTGACCTGGTGTTCGACGTGCGCTGCCTGCCCAACCCCTACTGGAAGCCTGAATTGCGCGACCATTCTGGGCTTGATTCGGTGGTGGCCGAATACCTTGCCGGCCAGCCGGATGTGGAGGAGATGTATCAGGATATCCACAGCTACCTGAGCAAATGGCTACCACGCTTCGCTGCCAGCAACCGGGCTTATGTCACTATCGCCATCGGCTGCACCGGCGGGCATCACCGCTCGGTGTACATTGCTGATCGCCTGGGCGCGGCATTGAAACCCAGTTTGAAGAATGTCCAGGTTCGCCACCGCGACCTCAGTTAGAAGGATTGGAAAACGCGATGCCTGCCTGCGAGATCACGATCATCAACAAGCTCGGCCTGCACGCCCGGGCGGCGGCGAAGTTCGTCGGCGTGGCCGGTCGCTATCCCTGCCAGATCCGCGTCGGCCGCACCCCCGAAAGCCTGGTCGATGGCAAGAGCATCATGGCGGTGATGATGCTGGCTGCGGGCAAGGGCACGCCCATTCACCTGCACACCGAAGGCGATCAGGATGACGACGCCCTCAACGCCTTGATCGAGCTGATCAACAACAAGTTCGACGAAGGTGAATGACCGTCATCTGCCCCAATGAAAAACGCGCCCATCAGGGCGCGTTTTTCATTCTGGAGAAAGCCAGTCTCAGCTACCGGCCACCGTCATTTTCTCGATGAGCACCGAGCCGGTGCGGATATTGCCACGCAGCTCCAGGTCGCTGCCCACCGCCAGGATCCGGCGGAACATATCCTTGAGATTGCCGGCAATGGTCACTTCCTGCACCGGGAACTGGATTTCGCCGTTCTCCACCCAGTAGCCAGCGGCGCCACGGGAGTAGTCGCCGGTCACCATGTTCAGCCCCTGCCCCATCAGCTCGGTCACCAGCAGGCCGCGGCCCATGCGACGCAGCAGGGCTGCGAGGTCTTCCTGGCCATGGCTGACGAAGAGGTTGTGCACACCACCGGCGTTGGCGGTGCTCGGCAGGCCCAGCTTGCGGCCGGAATAGGTGCCGAGGATGTAAGACACCAGCTCACCTTTCTCGACAAAAGGTTTGGCATAGGTCGCCAGGCCGTCGTTGTCGAAGGCGGCGCTGGCCATTGCGCGCGGAATATGCGGACGCTCGTCGATGGACAGCCACTCCGGGAACAACCGTTGGCCCAGGGCACCCTCGAGGAACGAGGATTTGCGGTACAGGTTGCCGCCGGAAATGGCGCCGAGGAAGCTGCTGAACAAACCGGTTGCGAGCTCGGCGGCGAACAGCACCGGCACCTCGCAGGTGGGCACCGGGCGGGCGCCAAGACGAGCAGCGGTGCGTTCGGCAGCGCGACGGCCAATGCTGGCCGGATCGGCAAGCTGGCTGCCAATTCGGCTGACGTCATACCAGTAGTCGCGCTGCATCTGCCCCTGTTGCTCGGCAATCATCACGCAACTCAGGCTGTGCCGCGTGCTCGCATAACCACCGACGAAACCATGGCTGTTGCCGTAAACGCGGCAACCCTGGTGGGTATTGAGGGTGGTGCCGTCCGCCTTGCTGACGCGCTTGTCAGTCTCGAATGCCGCCGTCTCGCAGATCAGCGCCTGCTCCACCGCCTGCTCGGGGGTAATCGACCATGGATGGTAGAGATCCAGTTCCGGCAGGTCGCGGGCCATCAGCGCCGCGTCGGCCAGACCGGCGCATTCGTCCTCGGAAGCATGCTTGGCGATGGCGAGCGCAGCGGCGACGGTTTCTCGAATCGCGTCCTCGCCACTGGCCGAGGTGCTGGCCGAGCCCTTGCGCTGGCCGACATACAGGGTGATGCCGAACCCCTGATCACGGTTGAACTCGACTGTTTCCACCTCGCCATGGCGAACCGTGGTGGAGAGTCCCTGCTCTACTGAAACAGCCACCTCACAGGCGCTGGCGCCCTGGCGCCGGGCCTCGGCGAGGATGCGCTCGACCCGCGCCTGCAGTTCCGGCAATGCTTCCGGGCCGACCACTTCTACTTCACTCATAGCCACTCCAGTTCAAATAGTGTTCGACGCGGCAGGCGCAACCCAGCGCCTCGCCGCATTTACCGCACTCCGGCGGCGCCAGCCGGGCCGGACAACGCGGCCCCGACTGGTTATCATGGCGGCGTTTCCCATTGGACCACCCCCATGTCTGAATTCTTCGACGACGACTTCTCTGGCGAGAAGAGTAAATCCCAGGTCAAACGCGAGCTGCATGCCCTGCAGGAACTCGGCGAACGCCTGACCACCTTCAAGGCCGACGTGCTGGCCAAGCTGCCGCTGACCGACGCCCTGCAAAAAGCCCTGGCGGAAGCGCCGAAGCACAAGGCGAACGTCGCCCGCAAACGGCACATCCAGTACATCGGCAAGCTCATGCGCGAGCAGGACGTCGAGGCCATCGTCGCCCTCATCGACCAGCTCGACAGCTCCACCCGCGAGTACAACGAACGCTTCCACGCGCTGGAGCGCTGGCGCGATCGCCTGATCGAAGGTGGCGATACCGCCCTGGAAAGCTTCGTCGCCGACTACCCGGAAACCGACCGCCAGCACCTGCGCGGCCTCATCCGTCATGCCCAGCACGAAGCAGCCCACAACAAACCGCCGGCCGCCGCGCGCAAGGTGTTCAAGTACATCCGCGACCTGGACGAAGCCAAGCGCGGCTTGCGCTGATCCTACCGGGGGCCGTCATCAGGCCCCCGTCCCACCGACCGTGATCGCATCGATCTTCAGGGTCGGCTGACCCACGCCAACGGGCACTGATTGCCCGTCCTTGCCGCAAGTACCCACACCGCTGTCCAGCGCCAGGTCATTGCCGACCATGGACACCCGGCTCATCGCCTCCGGACCGTTGCCGATCAGGGTGGCGCCCTTCACCGGCGCGGTGATCTTGCCGTTCTCGATCAGGTAGGCCTCGCTGGTGGAGAAGACGAACTTGCCGCTGGTGATATCCACCTGACCGCCGCCCAGGTTCGCGCAATAGATGCCGCGTTCCACCGACGCAATGATTTCCTGCGGATCACTCTTGCCGGCCAGCATGTAGGTGTTGGTCATGCGCGGCATCGGCAGGTGCGCATAGGACTCACGGCGGCCGTTGCCAGTGCGCGCCACCTTCATCAGGCGGGCGTTGAGCTTGTCCTGCATGTAGCCCTTGAGCACGCCATTTTCGATCAGCGTCGTGCATTGGGTCGGCGTACCTTCGTCGTCAACGCTGAGGGAGCCACGGCGATAGGCCAGGGTACCGTCATCGACGATGGTGCAGAGGCTGGAAGCGACCTTCTCGCCGATGCGACCGCTGTAGGCTGAGCTGCCTTTGCGGTTGAAGTCGCCTTCAAGGCCGTGACCCACGGCTTCGTGCAGCAGTACGCCGGACCAGCCCGCCCCCATCACCACCGGCAGGGTGCCAGCCGGTGCCGGAATGGCTTCCAGGTTGACCAGCGCCTGGCGCAGTGCCTCACGGGCGTAGCCCATGGCACGGTCTTCCTGAAGGAAGTAGCGGTAGTCGGTACGCCCGCCGCCGCCGTGGCCGCCGCGCTCGCGACGACCATTCTGCTCGACGATGACGCTGACGTTGAAACGCACCAATGGGCGCACATCCGCGCCCAGGCTGCCGTCGCTGGCGGCGATCAGAATGCGTTCCCAGACACCAGCCATGCTCACGGTGACCTGCTTGATGCGCGGGTCCAGCGCGCGGGTCGCGGCGTCCACCTGCTTCAGCAATTCCACTTTCTCGGCACGGCTGATCACGTCCAGCGGGCTGCTGGAATCGTAGAGCCGGGTGATCTGCGGGCTGGCGAAGGCCTGGACTCGACCCTCCTGGCCAGCACGGGAGATCGAACGTGCGGCACGCGCCGCCTGGCGCAGCGCTTCGCCGGTGATGGCATTGCTGTAGGCGAAGCCGGTCTTCTCGCCGGACTGGGCACGCACGCCCACGCCTTGATCAAGGTGGAAGCTGCCTTCCTTGACGATGCCGTCCTCCAGCACCCAGGACTCGGAGATCTGTCCCTGGAAGTAGAGATCAGCGGCATCGATACCAGGACCGGCCAACTCACCGAGGATCTCCGGCAACTGCTCGATGCTGAGGTCACCGGGCGCCAGCAGATGCTCGCTGACGGATAACAAGAGGTCGCTCATAACTTCTCCGTACGCGCCGGCCCGGGAGTGGCCGGCGTAATGAATCTTCTGTGGGTGCTAACCGGCATGCGCTGGCGAACCGCCGCCTGTTCGTCGGCATCGCGCTCCGCAATCAGCACGGCTTCGCCACTGGGCTTCTCGGCCAGTACACGGCCCCACGGGTCGACGATGGCGGAATGGCCGAAGGTTTCCCGTGGGCCGGGATGCACACCACCCTGCCCGGCTGCCAGCAGGTAGCACTGGGTTTCGATGGCACGGGCGCGGACCAGCACCTGCCAGTGGGCAGCGCCGGTCACGGCGGTAAAGGCCGCGGGTGCGCTGATCAGCTCGGCACCGGCCTCGCGGAGGGCGCCATAAAGCTCGGGGAAACGCAGGTCATAGCAGACGGTCAGGCCAAGGCGCCCCACCGGCGTATCGGCCACCACCACCTGAGCGCCATGGGCATAGTCATCGGACTCACGATAGCGGCCACGGTTGTCGGCCACATCCACATCGAACAGATGGATCTTGTCGTAACGCGCGACCCGCTCGCCCTGCTCGTCGATCAGCAGGGAACAGGCGTTCGCCTTGTCCGCTGGCCGTCCGTCGGGCGGCAAGGGCAAAGTACCCGCTACTATCCACAGTTTGAGATCACGTGCTGCCTGGCGCAGCCAGGGCAGGATCGGACCCTGCCCTTCTGCTTCGGCGCGGCCCAGGTCGGCCAGGTCGCGACGACCGATGGCCGCGAAGTTCTCTGGCAGCACGGCCAGGCGGGCGCCACCTTCAGCGGCCTGCTCCAGCAGGCGCCGGGCGCTGGTGAGGTTGGCCAGGACATCGTCCTGACTGACCATCTGAATCACGGCAAGTGACATCGGAATCTCCGCACAAGGCATGGGATGCATGCTAACCCAAGCCACGAAAGCTCGCTTTAACGAGACTTTTCAAATGGCTTTTCAAAGGTGATCTTGGGGCTCTTCCAGGAACCTTCAACCTTGTATTGCACGCTGGCGAAGCGCGCCACCTTATCGCCCAGCAACTTGTCCACGACGAAAAGCGCGCCGCCAATGGCCGGTGCACCGACAATCAGCGCCGCCAGTGGCAGGTTGTTGGTCACCGGGAGGGTCACCAGCAGTTTGGCGTCGATGCGATCGGCGGCCAGATCCAGGGTGCCATCCAGTTCCAGGCCGCTGGACGGGCCTTCGAGCGTGATCGGTTTGCGCGTCACAAAGCGCCCTTCGCTCCCCACCAACAAACCTTTCACCCGGTCATAGGCCAGGCCTTTTCCCAGCAGGTCGGAGAAGTCCAGACGCAAGCGGCGGCCGATGGAGTTGAAGTTGAGGAGGCCGAACACCCGCAATGCCTGGGCGCCCCCTTCTACTTCGACGAACTGGCCATTACGCAGGCTGGCATCCAGGGACCCGGAGAATCGTTTCAGGCTGACCCAGGCGGGAGATCCGGGCCAGCGGCCATCGGCGTCGAGGCGGAAGCGCTCGCTGGTGGCTGAAGGTGCGAAGTTCCAGGCCTTGAGCACATCAGCCAGGTTCTTGCCTTCGAGTCGCCCCTTGTACCAGGACGCACTGCCTTCAGCCGCTTCTTCCCAACCTGCCGTCCCCGAGACCTTCAGCCCCTTGAGGTCGAGGTCCAGTTCACTGAACGCCACGCCCTTGGCACTGGGACGAGCCTTGAACGACCAGGCACCCAGCGGAGAGTCGCCCAGCATCACTTGATCGATACGCACGTCCATTGCCGGGACCTTATGGGGGTCGATGCCCGCCAGGGGGTCGGGCTTGGCGTCGGCTTCCGCATCGTTTTCAGGGGGTTTGGGCAGCCGAATCTGCTTCATGCGGATGGCAATGGGCACATCCCTGGCGTCCGCCATCACCACTGTTCCCTGCATGAGCGCGCTGTCCAGCCCAAGATTCCAGCCCGTACTGGAGCGGTCGAGGTTGACCTTGAGATTCTCGAAGGTCGTGCCGAAGCCCTTGAACTGGCCGATCTCCAGATCGGCGCTGCGCAACATGCGGGCCTTCTCTGCGCCGTCCTTCGGTGTGTATTGCTTGGCCAGCGCCAGCCAGGGCGCTGTGTCCAGTTCCGCGACCCGGCCCCGGACCCGCAGGCCCTTGGTACCCGGCACCGTTGCGGCGCCACCGCCCAGCACCAGCTCGCCACGTCCGTCCTCCAGCTTGCCCAGCGGGGCCGCCAGGGCGAGGCTGGCGAGTCCTGCGTAGTCCAGCCAATAGCTCCGCTCGTCGCCTTCCAGGGTCATGCGCCAGCTGGCATCGCGGCTGTCATCGGCGGCCTTGCCAAAAGGAGCGGGCACGTCGATCGCCAGGCCCTTCAGGTTGGAATCGATGCGCAGCTGGCTGTTCGGGCCGTCCAGGCTCAGGTTCAGGCTGTAGGGCAAGGTGCCCGAAGCCGGCAACTGCTGCGTAACACCGAGCCATTTGGTGAGGTCGTTCAGGGCGATGCTGCCCGTGGCGAGGATTCGCGAGCGGGCCTTGCCGTTGCTGCCCTCGGCCTTGGCACTGGCGCGGACTTCGCGACCGAACGCATGGCCACGAATATCCTGGGCGCTGAGCCCCGTGTCGGTGTCGTAGCGGAAGGCGCCCTTGAGCTGGCTGAGGGACAATTCCGGGCGGGCGATCCTCAACTGCGCATCCCGTGTAGCGAGGTCCACCACCACATGGGGCGGATGTCCCTTCTCCAACGGGATGTCCAGCTTCAAATTGCCATCGAGGGTGCCCTGCCCCTGCCAGCCAGCGAAGATGTTCGCCGTTTCCATCGGGGCTTCCTGGAGGATTTTCAGTCCATCGGTGAAGCTGCTGTCGAGCTTGGCATCCAGTTGCAGGCGCGGCACTTGCCCGGGCTCGACATGGGGCACCTCGGCCTCGGCATCGCTCACCCGGGAATCGAGGATGCGCCCGGCCGGTACTTTGATGCGCACGCCGCTGTCCTCGATGAATACGTCGCCGCGAGCCTCGCGCAGCGCCGGCCAGCCGGGCTGATAGGCGAGTTCGGCATCGTGGACCTTGAAAAACAGGCTGATGGAACGGGCCGCGGGGCTCGCCTCACGGGCCAGGGAGCCCTGGTACTGGAAGAAGCCCTCGTCCACCGCGCCGCCCTTGATCGCCTGCTTGAGCCATTTGGCCAGGGCCGGGCTAAGCCCTGGGGACCGGGTGGGCAGATACTTCTCGGTATAGCGGGCATCACCATTGCGCAGCCCCACGCGCAAGTCCATGTAGTCTTCCGCCTCGGGCTCACGCATCAACCGGATCATCATGTCGCCGGCAATGCTGCCCTCCTCGCCTTCCAGCCTCATGTAAGGGCTGGCCAGGGTCACGGCGGTTTCGTCCAGGCTCCAGGTCAGCCGGGCATTGGCCTCCCGATAGCGCCAGGCCTTGGGGAACAGGTGATCGAGGTGCAGGGCGAAGTCACTCGAATCCAGGCGCAGTTCACCCTGGTAGAGATCACCCGCCACGCTGCCGCTGACATTCTCGACCGCCGGGGCACCGTGATAAGCGTCGATACCGACGGCGTCCAGGTTGCTGCTGAACTCCAGCCGTTTGGCACCTTCCTGTTGAGGACGGTAATGCAGGCTGAGGTTGCGCAGGGCACCGCGAGGCTTGAGGCCGGCGACAGCGGCTGCCGCCTGTTCGGGAAGCGGTGCGAGCGCCTCCACTACGGGCAGCAGCGGCCCTACGTCGAGACGATCGGCAACCAGCGACCATTCCGGCTGCTCGCCGGACTTGTGGTCGAGGCGCAGGTGAGCCTCGCCCCAACGCTCCTTGCCGATGTTCGCGGCAAGGGAATCGAGCAGGACCTGAAAACCTTCATCGTTGCGGGTGAAGAAGACATTCAACCCGAGGTTCGCGAGGGTGACCGCCTTGCGCTCGGCATAGGCGCCACGAATCTCCGGCGCATGCAGACGTATTGCCGCACGCTGCAGATCGCCCTTGGCCCACTCGCCCCAGATTTCGCCGCCGGCCTGCAGGCGCTGCAGATGCCAGTCGCGGGTGAGGCTGGCGGGCAGCCAGCGTGCCCAGTCGGTTTGCGGCAGGCTGAGATAGAGTTCGGCCTCGCTCTGCAACCAAGCGTCGGCATTGAGACGGGAACGCAGCCGCACGGCCAAGGGTTGCCCATCCGGCAGTGTCAGGTGGCCATCGAGGCGCTGGCGACTGCCGCTGGCCCTCAGGCTGAGGCTGACATCGGTAAGGCTTGCGGGCTTGTGCCCGTGCGGCTCCAGCGTGAGCCGGCTGTTCAGCACGGATACAAGACCGACCTGCTTCAGCAGGTCACGCAACTGCCGGGGTCCCGGCAGGGGCTTGTCGGAACTGGGAGTGAGCCCTTCGAGCTGCCACTTGCCGGCTTCATTCTGGCGCAAGCCAAGCTGCACCCCGTCCAGTTCCAGGCGGGCAATCCGTGGCTGCTGCGCCAGCAGGCTGCCCATCACGTCGGGCATCAGACGAATCTGATCCAGGCGCAGGGCATTGTCGCCCTCCCCCAGCACCACATCGTGAGCGACCAGCAACGGAGAAAGCCCATGCCAGCGGCCCTCCAGGGCACCAAGCGTCACCCGCTGCCCCAGCGCCGCCGACGCCTTGGCTTCCGCCTCGGCGCGGTACTCGGCCACCAGGGGCACGAGCTCCCGTCCGAGGCTGACGTAGAGCGCCGCCAGTACCAGGAAAAGCGCGCAAAGCCCCAGCGACCAGCGCAGCAGGCGCATCAACCAGCGGGCGAAGGCGTCCACTCAGCGCCTCAGAGCAGGACCACGTCGTACTGTTCCTGGGAATACATGGTTTCCACCTGGAACTTGATCGGACGCCCGATGAAGGCCTCCAGATCGGCGACGTTGCCCGATTCTTCGTCCAACAGGCGATCCACGACTTTCTGGTTCGCCAGCACCAGGTAGCCTTCCGCCTGATAGGCCCGGGCCTCCCGCAGGATTTCGCGGAAGATTTCGTAGCAGATGGTTTCCGCGGTCTTCAGCAGGCCCCGCCCCTGGCAACTGACGCAGGGTTCGCAGAGCACCTGGATCAGGCTCTCGCGGGTGCGCTTGCGGGTCATCTGCACCAGGCCGAGTTCGGTGATGCCGATGATGTTGGTCTTGGCGTGGTCGCGCTCCAGCTGTTTTTCCAGGGTCCGCAGGACCTGGCGCTGGTGTTCTTCATCTTCCATGTCGATGAAGTCGATGATGATGATGCCGCCCAGGTTGCGCAGGCGCAGCTGGCGGGCGATGGCGGTGGCGGCCTCGAGATTGGTCTTGAAGATGGTCTCTTCGAGGGTGCGGTGACCCACGAAGGCGCCAGTGTTCACATCGATGGTGGTCATCGCCTCTGTCGGGTCGATGATCAGGTAGCCGCCGGATTTCAGCAGGACCTTGCGCTCGAGGGCCTTCTGGATTTCATCCTCGACGCCGTAGAGGTCGAAGATCGGCCGCTCGCCGGGGTAGTGCTCCAGGCGGTCGGCGACTTCCGGCATCAGCTCATCGACGAACTGGGTGACCTTCTGGAAGGTTTCGCGGGAATCGATGCGGATCTTCTCGATGCGCGGATTGACCAGGTCGCGCAAGGTTCGCAGGGCCAGGCTCAGGTCCTCGTAGATGACCGAGGGCGACGAAGCGGTCTGCATCTGCGAGGAAATCTGCTCCCACAGGCGGCGAAGATAGCGGATGTCCGCAAGGATCTCGTCGGCGCGGGCACCATCGGCGGCGGTCCGCAGGATGAAGCCACCCGCTTCCTCGATGCCCTCGGCGGCGATGCAATCGGCCACGACCTGCTTGAGGCGCTCACGCTCGGCCTCGTCCTCGATCTTCAGGGAAATGCCCACATGGCTGGTGCGCGGCATGTACACCAGGTAACGCGAGGGAATCGACAGCTGTGTGGTCAGACGTGCGCCCTTGCTGCCGATCGGGTCCTTGGTGACCTGCACGATCAGGCTCTGGCCTTCGTGGACCAAGGCACTGATGCTTTCCACCGCGCTGCCTTCGCGGTTGCTGATTTCCGAGGCATGGATGAACGCCGCGCGGTCCAGGCCGATATCGACGAACGCCGCCTGCATGCCCGGCAGTACGCGCACCACCTTGCCCTTGTAGATGTTGCCGACGATGCCCCGACGCAGGGTGCGTTCGACATGCACCTCCTGCAGCACGCCGTTCTCCACCACCGCCACACGCGACTCCATTGGGGTGATGTTGATCAGAATCTCTTCGCTCATGCCGTTGACCTATCCCAGGTGCTGCCAACAAGGAATGCCGAAACCGGCGAGCAACTCCGCCGTTTCCAGCAGCGGCAATCCCACTACCGCTGAATAACTGCCTTCAACGCGACTGACGAATACCGCACCCAGCCCCTGAATAGCGTAGCTGCCGGCCTTGTCGGCGGGTTCGCCGCTGGCCCAATAGGTTTCCAGCTCGGCTCGCGCGATGGCGCGGAAGCGCACCCGGCTCGCAACGACGCGCGTTTCGCAGCGGTTCGCGTCGGCCAGGGCGATGGCGGTGAGCACTTCGTGCTCGCGGCCGGACAACAGTTCGAGGGTCGCCAGGGCGTCGTCGCGATCGGCCGGTTTGCCGAGGATGCGACCCTCCAGCACAACCGCGGTATCCGCACCCAGCACGCAGGCGTCGCCGGGTTCGGCCAGGCTGGCGAGGCCGGCCAGCGCTTTCTCGCGGGCCAGGCGCTCGACGTAGGCGGAAGCGACTTCGTCAGGCTGGGCGGTTTCGTCGATGGAGGCGATCAGGGTGATATGGGGAACGCCGATCTGTGCCAGCAGTTCACGCCGGCGCGGCGACCCCGAAGCCAGGTACAACGTGGCCATGCGGACTTCTCCCTGTCGAGGACAGAGGCTTGCGACATGGCCGCAAGCCGATCAGTTGACGTTGAGGCGGCGACTCGTGCCGCGCAAGGCGGCGTATACCCAAGGCCAGAGCAACGCGCTGACCAGTGCGGGCAGCAGGAAGACCAGGGTCGGGGGACGATTACCGGTGAGGGCATTGAGCCACAGCTGTACCAGCTGGGCCAGACCGAAGACAACGAGCAGCACGAGGCACTGCTGCCACATGGGGAACATACGCAGGCGCTGGTGCAGGGTCAGCACCAGGAATGTGATCAACGCGAGGATGAGGGCGTTCTGCCCGAGCAGCGTGCCATACAGCACGTCCTCCGCCAGGCCCAGCAACCAGGCCGTGGTCATGCCCACGCGATGCGGCAGGGCGAGCGTCCAGTAGGTGAGGAAAAGCGCCAGCCAGAGCGGACGGCCGATTTCCATGAAACTGGGGATAGGGCCGACGCTGAGCACCAGGGCCAGGATCAGGCTGATCCATATGACCCAGCCGTTGTTGGAGCGCTGGCCGACCATCAGTGACTCTCCTGGGTGTTCTGCGCGGCTGGCGGTTTGTTCGGCGCGGCGGGCACGGCAGCCGGAGCGACCTGAGTGGCAGGCGCTGCGGGAGTGTTGCCAGCAGCAGGTGCCTGGGCTGCGGGTGCGGCCGGTGCAGCTGGAGCGGTCGTGCCGTCGGGTGCCGGCTGGCCAGCCGCTTCGCGATCGGCGGCCTCCTGGGCCTTGGCCGCAGCGTTGGCGCGCTCTTCGGGGCTACGGGTATCGGTGAACACCAGCAGCATGTAGCGGCTGCGATTCAGTGCAGCGGTCGGGACGGCGCGAACGATGGCGAAAGGCTGGCCGGAGTCATGGATGACTTCCTTGACCGTCGCTACCGGGTAGCCGGCCGGGAAGCGCTGGCCGAGGCCGGAGCTCACCAGCAGGTCGCCTTCCTTGATGTCGGCGGTGTCCGCGACGTGACGCAGTTCGAGGCGCTCCGGGTTTCCGGTGCCGCTGGCGATGGCGCGCAGGCCGTTGCGATTCACCTGCACCGGGATGCTGTGGGTGATATCGGTCAACAGGAGTACGCGAGCGGTGTACGGCATCACTTCGACCACCTGGCCCATCAGGCCACGGGCATCGAGCACCGGCTGACCGAGGAACACGCCGTCCTTCTCGCCTTTGTCGATGAGGATGCGGTGGGTGAAGGGGTTGGGGTCGACGCCGATCAGCTCGCCGACCAGGACTTTCTCATCCACGAGGGCCGAGGAGTTGAGCAGCTCGCGCAGCCGCACGTTCTGCTCGGTGAGGGTCGCCAGCTTCTGCAGGCGACGCTGCATCAACAGGGCTTCGGCCTTGAGCTTCTCGTTCTCGGCAATCAGGGTGCTGCGACTGGTGAACTGGTCGCTGACGCCATCCCAGGCACGGACCGGCAAATCAGCCAGCCAATAGAAAGGCGTGAGTACAAGCCCCATCTGACCGCGCATGGGCTTGAGGGTGTCGAAACGGGCATCGACCACCATGAGTGCGGCCGAGAGCACGGCGAACACCAGAAGGCGTACGCCGAGCGAAGGTCCCTTGGTGAATAGCGGCTTGATGGCCCGCTCCTATGGCTATGCGCTCTCCAACCTTATTCGGTGGAGAGCAGGTCCATCGCGTGGCGGTCCATCATCTCCAGGGCACGGCCGCCACCACGGGCGACGCAGGTCAGCGGGTCTTCGGCGACGATCACCGGCAGGCCGGTTTCCTGGGCAAGCAGTTTGTCCAGATCACGCAGCAGCGCGCCACCACCGGTCAGCACGAGGCCGCGCTCGGCGATGTCGGAGGCGAGTTCCGGCGGGGATTGCTCCAGGGCGCTCTTCACCGCCTGGACGATGGTCGCCAGGGACTCCTGCAGGGCTTCCAGCACTTCGTTGGAGTTCAGGGTGAAGCTGCGCGGGACGCCTTCGGCCAGGTTGCGACCACGGACGTCGATCTCGCGGGTCTCACCACCTGGGAAGGCGGTGCCGATTTCCTGCTTGATGCGCTCGGCGGTGGATTCGCCGATCAGGCTGCCGTAGTTGCGGCGCACATAGGTGACGATGGATTCGTCGAAGCGGTCGCCACCGACACGTACGGATTCGGCGTAGACCACGCCGTTCAGGGAGATCAGGGCGATTTCGGTGGTACCGCCACCGATATCCACGACCATGGAGCCGCGGGCTTCTTCCACCGGCAGGCCGGCGCCGATGGCGGCGGCCATGGGCTCTTCGATCAGGAAGACTTCGCGGGCGCCGGCGCCCAGGGCGGATTCACGGATGGCGCGGCGTTCCACCTGGGTGGATTTGCACGGCACGCAGATCAGGACGCGCGGGCTCGGCTGCAGGAAGCTGTTCTCGTGAACCTTGTTGATGAAGTACTGCAGCATCTTTTCGCAGACGCTGAAGTCGGCGATCACGCCGTCCTTCATCGGGCGGATGGCGGAAATGTTGCCAGGAGTACGGCCCAGCATGCGCTTGGCGTCGGTACCTACAGCTACCACGCTCTTCTGGTTGCCATGGTTACGAATGGCGACCACGGAAGGCTCGTTGAGGACGATACCGCGCTCGCGCACGTAAATAAGGGTATTGGCAGTGCCCAGGTCGATCGACAGATCACTGGAAAACATGCCACGCAGTTTCTTGAACATGGGAGAGGGACCCTAGGCAACGCGTGGGTAAAAAAGTGCGGCAAACTCTAACAATGACAGGGATTTTGGGCAAGGCGCCGATATGTTAAATTGCCTGTTTTTCCGGGCCAGCAAGGCCCATCATCGCGGCCTTTGACCGCCCGTTCGCAGCACCGTTCCCCGCTCGATTCCCGCACGGTCGACTGCCCACGCAGGCCGCTTCTAGTTGGAGACCCCCGATGGCGCTTGAACGCTCCGACGTGGAAAAAATCGCCCATCTCGCCCGACTGGGCCTGAACGAGGCCGATATCCCGCGTACCACCGAGACCCTGAACAACATCCTCGGCCTGATTGACGCCATGCAAGCGGTGGATACCGACGGTATCGATCCCATGGCCCACCCCCTCGACGCCACCCAGCGCCTGCGCGCCGACAGCGTCACCGAGGAAAATCGTCGCGACGCCTACCAGGCCATCGCACCGGCCGTCGAGAACGGCCTGTACCTCGTGCCCAAAGTCATCGAATAAGGAAAGGGTTTCCCATGCATCAACTGACCCTCGCCGAGATCGCCCGCGGCCTCGCCGCCAAGGAATTCTCCGCCGAAGAGCTGACCCGCGGCCTGCTCGCGCGCATCCACCAGCTCGATCCGCAATTGAACAGCTTCATCAGCATCACCGACGAACCGGCCATCGAACAGGCCAAGGCAGCCGACGCACGGCGTGCCGCCGGTGAGCAAGGCGCCCTGCTCGGTGCCCCGATCGCCCACAAGGACCTGTTCTGCACCGAAGGCGTGCTGACCAGCTGCGCCTCGAAAATCCTCAGCGGCTTCAAGGCCCCCTACGACGCCACCGTGGTCGCGCGCCTCAAGGCCGCCGGCGCGGTCAGCCTCGGCAAGCTGAACATGGACGAGTTCGCCATGGGCTCCTCCAACGAATCCAGCCATTACGGCGCGGTGAAGAACCCCTGGGCGCTGGACCGCGTTCCTGGCGGTTCCTCGGGTGGCTCCGCCGCGGCCGTCGCCGCGCGCCTGGTGCCCGCCGCCACCGGCACCGACACCGGCGGCTCGATCCGCCAGCCGGCCGCCTTCACCAACCTCACCGGCATCAAGCCTACCTACGGCCGGGTTTCCCGCTGGGGCATGATCGCCTACGCCTCCAGCCTCGATCAGGGCGGCCCGTTGGCCCGCACCGCCGAGGACTGCGCGCTGATCCTCGGCGCCATTGCCGGCTTCGATCCCAAGGACTCCACCAGCGTCGACCAGCCGGTCGATGACTACCTGGCCGGCCTGAACCAGCCGCTGGCCGGCCTGCGCATCGGCCTGCCGAAGGAGTATTTCGGTGCCGGCCTCGACAGCCGCATCGCCGATGCCGTGATGGCCGTGGTCGAGGAGCTGAAGAAGCTCGGCGCCAGCGTCAAGGAAATCAGCCTGCCGAACATGCAGCACGCCATTCCGGCCTACTACGTGATCGCCCCGGCGGAAGCGTCCTCCAACCTGTCGCGCTTCGACGGCGTGCGCTTCGGCTATCGCTGCGAGAACCCGCAGAATCTGGAAGACCTCTACAAACGCTCCCGCGCCGAAGGCTTCGGCGCCGAAGTGAAGCGTCGCATCATGGTCGGCACCTACGCCCTGTCGGCCGGCTATTACGACGCCTACTACCTGAAGGCACAGAAGATTCGCCGCCTGATCAAGAACGACTTCGTCAGCGCCTTTGGTGAGGTCGACGTGATCCTCGGCCCGACCACGCCGAACCCGGCCTGGAAACTCGGCGAGAAGAGCAACGACCCGGTCGCCCAGTACCTGGAAGACATCTACACCATCACCGCCAACCTGGCGGGCGTGCCGGGGCTCTCCATGCCCGCCGGCTTCATCGATGGCCTGCCGGTCGGCGTGCAGCTGCTGGCGCCCTACTTCCAGGAAAGCCGCCTGCTCAACGTCGCCCACCAGTATCAGCAGGCGACCGATTGGCACAAACGCGCTCCGGCCGGATTCTGAGGACGACTCACATGCAATGGGAAACAGTGATCGGGCTGGAAATTCACGCCCAGCTCAGCACCCAATCGAAGATTTTCTCCGGCAGCGCCACCACTTTCGGCGCCGAGCCCAACACCCAGGCCAGCCTGGTTGACCTCGGCATGCCCGGCACCCTGCCGGTGCTGAACGCCGAAGCGGTTCGCATGGCCTGCAAGTTCGGCCTCGCCATCGACGCCGAAATCGCCGAGAAGAATGTCTTCGCCCGCAAGAACTACTTCTATCCGGACCTGCCCAAGGGCTACCAGACCAGCCAGATGGACCTGCCGATCGTCGGCAAGGGCCACCTGGACATTACTCTGGAAGACGGCACCGTCCGGCGCATCGGCATCACTCGCGCGCACCTGGAAGAAGACGCCGGCAAGAGCCTGCACGAAGACTTCCACGGCATGAGTGGCATCGACCTGAACCGCGCGGGCACCCCGCTGCTGGAAATCGTTTCCGAGCCGGACATCCGCAGCGCCAAGGAAGCGGTGGCCTATGTCAAGGCCATCCACGCCCTGGTCCGCTACCTCGGCATCTGCGACGGCAACATGGCCGAAGGCTCCCTGCGTTGCGACTGCAACGTCTCGGTTCGCCCGAAAGGCCAGGAAGCCTTCGGCACTCGCGCCGAGATCAAGAACGTCAACTCGTTCCGCTTCATCGAAAAGGCCATCAACCACGAGATCCAGCGTCAGATCGAGCTGATCGAGGATGGTGGCAAGGTGGTACAGGAAACTCGCCTGTACGACCCGAACAAGGACGAAACCCGCTCCATGCGCAGCAAGGAAGAAGCCAACGACTACCGTTACTTCCCCTGCCCCGACCTGCTGCCAGTGGTGATCGAGCAGAGCTTCCTCGACGAGGTGCGCGCCCAGTTGCCGGAGCTGCCGGTGCAGAAGCGCGAACGCTTCGAGAGCCAGTTCGGCCTATCCACCTACGACGCCACGGTGCTCGCTGCCAGCCGCGAATTGGCCGACTACTTCGAGGCCGTCCAATCGGTCTGCGGCGACGCCAAGCTGGCCGCCAACTGGGTGATGGGTGAGCTCTCCAGCCTGCTCAACAAGGACGGCCTGGAGATCGAGCAATCGCCGGTTTCCGCCGAGCACCTGGGCGGCATGATCCTGCGCATCAAGGACAACACCATCTCCGGCAAGATCGCCAAGATGGTCTTCGAAGCCATGGCCGCCGGCGAAGGTTCTGCCGACGAGATCATCGAGAAGAAGGGTCTGAAGCAGGTCACCGACAGCGGTGCCATCGATGCCATGCTCGACGAAGTGCTGGCCGCCAACGCCGCACAGGTCGAGCAGTATCGCACCAGCGACGAAGCCAAGCGCGGCAAGATGTTCGGCTTCTTCGTCGGTCAGGCGATGAAGGCGTCCAAGGGCAAGGCCAACCCCGGCCAAGTGAACGATTTGCTCAAGAAGAAGCTCGAAGGCTGAAACACCCTTTGAGGACGCCGGGCATGCCCGGCGTTTTCTTGTCCGAGGCATGCACGATGTTTCGATCCCTGTTCTGGGTTCCCACGTTCGCCCTTCTGCTCGCAGGTTGCAGCACCTCCCCCTTTGGGGGCGGTGACAGCACGTCCGGCCACGGCTATCACGCCGAAGGCAAGGCCTCCTATTACGGCTCCCGCCACCATGGTCGGCGCACGGCGAGTGGAGAACGCTTCGACCAGCATGCCCTCACGGCCGCCCACCGCACGCTGCCTTTCGGCACCCGAGTGAAAGTGACCAACCTGAACAACGACCGCACGGTGGTGGTTCGCATCAACGATCGCGGCCCGCATGTCCGTGGCCGGATCATCGACCTGTCGCGCGAAGCGGCCGAACGGCTGGGCATGCTGCGGGCCGGCGTGGCCCCCGTGCGCGTGGAATCCCTCGACTGACTGGAGAATCACAATGAGCGAAGAACGCAAACCCGGACTGCAAGTGCGCCGCGAAGTCATGGGCGACGCCTTCGTCGACCGCGCCCTGGGCAATGCCACCGAGTTCACCCAGCCGCTGCAGGACTTCGTCAATGAACACGCCTGGGGTGGTGTCTGGAACCGCGAAGGCCTGCCGCGCAAGACCCGCAGCCTGATCACCCTCGCCGCCCTCACCGCGCTGAAGTGCCCGCAGGAGCTGAAAGGGCACGTGCGGGGCGCGCTGAACAACGGCTGCACGTTGGAGGAAATCCGCGAAGCCCTGCTGCATTGCGCCGTCTACGCCGGTGTTCCTGCCGCCATCGATGCCTTCCGCGCCGCCCAGGAAGTCATCGACGACTACCAGAAGGCCTGACATTTTTTCGTAGGGTGGGTCGGGCGGCGTTCCGCTTCAGCCCACCTTGTCCTGCCTTCGCCCAAGTCCACCCTCGATAAACAGCGTGGGCTGAAGCCCACCCTACTGCTCAGATCCAGCCAGCCCACTGCAACAGGAACAGCCCGATATTGGTGGTCACCACGGCCGCCAGGGTGGTCATCACGATGATGGCCGCCGCCAGCTCATGGTTGGCGTTCACCGCACGAGCCATTACGAAACTCGCCGCCGCCGTCGGGCTGGCGAAGTAGAGGAAGAGGATCGCCAGGTCCGCCTCGCGGAACCCGCACAACCAGGCACCGAAGGTCGCCAGGATCGGCAGCCAGACCATTTTCATCAGGCTGGCGCTGACGGCGATCTTGCCGCTGGAGCGCAAGGACGCCAGCGAGAGGGTGCCACCAATGCAGATCAGCGCCAGTGGCAGGGTCATCTGCGCGAAGTATTCGCCCGAGGTCATCAGCCATTTCGGCAGCGGCAATTCCCAGTACGCCACCGGAATAGCCGCCAGTACGCCGATGATCAGCGGATTACTGATGATGCTTCTGGCGAGGCTCAGCGGGTCGCTCTTGGCATTCGGACTGTAGATCGCCAGCACGATCGACGAGAGGGTGTTGTAGCTGAGGATCACCACCGCGCCGAGAATACTGCCCACTGACAGGCCGTAGTCGCCATACATGCTGGTGGCCAGCGCCAGGCCGACAATGCCGTTGTTACCGCGGAAGGCGCCCTGGGTGTAGATGCCGCGATCCTCCACCGGACAGCGCAGGATGGCCCAGCCCCAACCAAGCAAAAAGCAGACGATCGTCGCTGCGACGAAGTAGGCGAGCAGCGCCGGCTGCAATGCCGTGCGCAGGTCCGCCTGGACGATCCCGAGGAACAGCAGGGTCGGCATCGTGCCCTTGAACACCAACGACGAGGCGGTGTTGATGAAGGAGTCGTCGATCCAGCGCAGGCGCTTGAGGCCAACGCCCAGGAACAGCATGGAGAACACCGGTGCGGTGATGCTGAGGGTCTGCTGGACGACGGCGAGCATGGGGCAACCTTGGCGGCGGAAATAGTTAGGCGGCTAAGGATACCAATAGCGGAAGGGAAATTACCTTGTGGGGGCGAATTCATTCGCCAAGGGACACGCAGTGTTCCCCATAGGACCTTCGGGCAGGCCTACGGCCTGCTTAGCGAATGAATTCGCCCCCACAAGGAACAGGCATTCAGCGGCGCACGGGGCGCTTCTGCAGTTTGCGCTGCAAGGTCCGGCGGTGCATGCCCAGGGCGCGGGCAGTGGCGGAGATGTTGCCGTCATGCTCGGCCAGCACACGCTGGATGTGCTCCCACTGCAGGCGGTCCACCGACATCGGGTTTTCCGGCACCAGGCTGTCCAGGTCGGCGTGCTCGGAGAGCAGCGCGGTCAGCACGTCGTCGGCGTCGGCCGGCTTGCACAGGTAGTTGGTGGCGCCGCGCTTGATGGCTTCCACGGCGGTGGCGATGCTCGAATAGCCGGTGAGGATCACCACGCGCATTTCCGGGTCCAGCTCCAGCAGCTTTGGCAGCAGCACCAGGCCGGAATCGCCGTCCATTTTCAGGTCCAGCACGGCGTAGTCGGGCAGGTCGTCCTTAGCCAGCAGCAGGCCTTCTTCGGCGGAGCCGGCAACCGAAACGCGCAGGCCGCGACGGGCCATCGCCCGGGCCATTACGCGGGTGAAGGTGGCGTCGTCGTCCACCAGCAGCAGATGGGGTTGTTCTTCGCCTTCGATCAGGGGTTCGTCAGTCATCTCGCTTCCTCTTCGTCAAGGCACTCAGGCGACGCCGTAGCTGCGCGGCAGACGCAACTCGGTCAGGGTGCCGCCTTCTTCATGGTTATAAAGTTTAACCGTACCGCCGGCTCGGGTAACGCTGGCCTGGCTCAGGAACAGGCCGAGGCCAAAGCCCTTGCCTTTGGTAGTGAAGAACGGCCGGCCAATCTGTTCGGCAATTGCCAGGGGGACGCCGGCACCGTGGTCACGGATGGTCAGGATCATCCACTGGTGATCCCAGTTCACGCGGATGTCGAGCTTTTCCGGGCAGGCATCAGCAGCATTATTGAGCAGATTCAGCAGCGCTTGACTCAGGTCCGCTGGCGGCTTCAGCCGGGGCGCCACACCGAGACCCATGCACTGGTAGCGATAGGTCGCTTCAGGGCGCATCAGGTGCCAGCGATTAAGGGTGACCTCCAACCACTCGATCACCGACTGCTCCACCACTGCCTGGCGACGATCCGCCTCGGCGGCGCGCACCAGGTGCTGCAGGGTGTCCTTGCAGAGCATCACCTGCTCCTGCAACAGGGCGAGGTCGTCCTGCAGGCCGGGCTTGTCGCCATACTCCTGGCGCAGCTCCTTGAGCAGCACGCTCATGGTCGCCAGCGGCGTGCCCAGCTCATGGGCGGCACCGGCAGCCTGGGTGGCCACGGCCAGCAGTTGCTGGTCGCGCATGCTTTCCTCGCGGCGTACCGCCTGCGACTGGTCCTGCCGGCGCAACTCTTCGGCCATTCGGGCCACGAAGAAGGTGATCAGCGCCGCGGCCAGGGCGAAGCTCAGCCACATGCCATAGATCAGCAGGGACTCCCGCTGGCCGGTGGGCATTTCCAGCGGATGGAACAGCACCAGCAGCAGCGTGTAGGCCGCCAGCGCCAGACCGGCGAGCGTGAGCGTGTAGAGCCAGGGCAGCGTCGCTGCGGCGATGGTCAGCGGTACCAGGTAATAGGAAACGAAGGGGTTGGTGGAGCCCCCGGAGAAATACAGCAGCACGCTGTGGATAACCAGGTCGAAGCCGAGCTGGACCGAGTATTCCAGCTCCGTCACCGGCCAGGGGCCGCGCAGGCGCAATGCCGTGCCGACGCAAAGCACCAGCGAGACGCCGAGGGTCAGACTCAGGGCGATCCACGGCAACTGCAGCAGTTGAGCCTTGTAGGCAAGGCCCACCGAACCGGCCTGGGCGGCCAGGACGAGGATGCGGATCAGGGTCAGCCGCAGGAGGTTCTGGCGGCTGGCAGACAGTAGTTGTACGGGTTCTAGCATGGACACTCCCAGGAATCGCCGGAGTATAACCAAGGCACGTGCCGCACCGCCTCTGTGCGGCAACTCGCCGCAGATCCGCGCTGGGGACGTTTAGGGAACTTCTGTGGGGGCGAATTCATTCGCTAAGGGACGCGGAGCGGCCCACACCATCCGGGCAGGCCTGCGGCCTGCATAGCGAATGAATTCGCCCCCACACGGCACTTAGCCACCGCCACTCTGGAACATCCGTCCCGATTTCTGGTCAATTTGCGTCGCTGTTAACCCGAATGGCCGTTTACCCTCGTCCAATACGGAGAATCACCGCGCAACCCGCGCGGCAACCTGTCCCACAAGGAGTTGTCATGCCCAAGTTCACTCGCCTCGCCGCCGCCCTCGCCCTTTGCGCCGCCAGCCTCGGCAGCCTCTCGGCCCAGGCCGCTGACGAAGTGCACTACAACCAGGTGGCCGTGCGTGCCGAGGTCAGCCAGGAAGTGGCCCATGACCTGATGCACGTCACCCTCTACAGCGAGTCGCAGAACACCGACCCGGCCAAGCTCGCCGACGAGATCACCCGCAGTCTCAACGCTGCCGTTGAAAAAGCCCGCAAGACCAAGGGCGTAACCGTCAGCCTGGGCAGCCGCAACAGCTACCCCGTGTACGACGAGAAGGGCCAGAAGATCACTGCCTGGCGCGAGCGCGCGGAGCTGCGCCTGGAGAGCGCGGATTTCGCCACGCTGTCCCAACTCAGCGCCGACATGCTGGGTGACCTGAAGATGGCGGGGATGAACTTCAGCATCGCCGAGAAAACCCGCAAGACCCACGAAGACGAGCTGATCAAGCAGGCCGTGGACGCCTTCAAGGCCCGCGCCCAGCTGGCCACGAACGCCCTCGGTGGCAAAGGCTACAAGCTGGTGAACCTGAACCTGAACAGTGCCGGCTTCCAGCCGCCGCAACCGATCATGATGCGCGCCATGGCCGCCAAGGGTTACGCCGACGGCGCCGCCGCCCCCGAGATCGAAGCCGGCACCAGCCGCGTCAGCGTCAGCGCCGACGGCACCATCGAAGTGCAAATGCCCTGATCCGGCATCGGGCGCCGCCTTTTTCGGGGGCGGCGCCCTTTCCTTTCCCGCGGCCTGCATTTGCAGAATTGCGACAAGGCCTTACAGCTTTATTCCGCCGACTACACTCTTTCCCGTCCAGCTATTGCGTCCGGCATATGCCCTGCATAGCTTCTCGCAAGGCCCCCACAAAGGGCCCCTCACGATGACAAACAGAATAAATATGAGGTCAACATGCGTAAAAACGCCGTCATCCAGGCACTTGTCGCGGCTGGGCTGATCGCCAGCGCACCTTTCGCCAGCGCTGCAAGCAACCTGGTGTTCTGCTCCGAAGGCAGCCCCGCCGGTTTCGATCCGGGCCAATACACCACCGGCACCGATTTCGACGCCGCCGCTGAAACCGTCTTCAACCGCCTGACCCAGTTCGAGCGTGGCGGCACCGCGGTGATCCCGGGCCTGGCCGAGAAGTGGGACGTTTCCCCCGATGGCCTCAACTACACCTTCCACCTGCGCAAGGGCGTGAAGTTCCACACCACCGACTACTTCAAGCCGACCCGCGACTTCAACGCCGACGACGTGCTCTTCACCTTCCAGCGCATGCTCGACAAGGAACACCCGTTCCGCAAGGCGTACCCCACCGAATTCCCCTACTTCACCGACATGGGCATGGACGCCAACATCGCCAAGGTGGAGAAGGTCGACGACAGCACCGTCAAGTTCACCCTCAATGGCGTGGATGCAGCCTTCATCCAGAACCTGGCCATGAGCTTCGCTTCCATCCAGTCGGCGGAATACGCCGACCAGCTGCTCAAGTCCGGCAAAGCCGCCGACATCAACCAGAAGCCCATCGGTACCGGCCCCTTCGTCTTCAGCCGCTACCAGAAAGACGCGCAAATTCGCTTCAAGGGCAACAAGGACTACTGGGTGCCTGGCGACGTGAAGATCGACAACCTGATCTTCGCCATCAACACCGACTCCTCGGTGCGCATGCAGAAGCTCAAGGCCGGCGAATGCCAGGTCACCCTCTTCCCCCGTCCGGCCGACCTGGACGCGCTGAAGAAGGACGCCAACCTGAACATGCCGTCGCAGCCGGGCTTCAACCTCGGCTACATCGCCTACAACGTCACCCACAAGCCGTTCGACAAGCTTGAAGTGCGCCAGGCGCTGGATATGGCGGTGAACAAGAAAGCCATCATCGACGCCGTCTACCAGGGCGCCGGTCAGCTCGCCGTGAATGGCATGCCGCCGACCCAGTGGTCCTACGACGAGTCCATCAAGGACGCCGGCTACAACCCGGACAAGGCCAAGGAACTGCTGAAAGCCGCCGGCGTTGCCGAAGGCACCGAGATTACCCTGTGGGCCATGCCGGTTCAGCGTCCGTACAACCCCAACGCCAAGCTGATGGCCGAAATGCTCCAGTCCGACTGGGCCAAGGTGGGCATCAAGGCCAAGATCGTCACCTACGAATGGGGCGAGTACATCAAGCGCGCCAAGGGCGGCGAACACGACGCCATGCTGATCGGCTGGAGCGGCGACAACGGTGACCCGGACAACTGGCTGGGTACCCTCTACGGCTGTGACGCCGTCGACGGCAACAACTTCTCCAAATGGTGCGACGCCAGCTACGACAAGCTGGTGAAAGCCGCCAAGGCCACCAGCGACGTGGCGAAACGCACCGAAATGTACAAGCAGGCCCAGCACATCCTGAAAGACAACGTGCCGATCACCCCGATCGCCCACTCCACTGTCTATCAACCGATGCGCAAGAACGTGCAGGACTTCAAGATCAGCCCGTTCGCGCTCAACTCCTTCTATGGCGTGAGCGTCGGCAAGTAAGCCGGCAAACGGGGCCTTCGGGCCCCGTTTTCTTTTCTGCAATAAGGAAGCCCGATGCGCCGACGCCTGTTGTCCCTCGCCCTCTGCCTTCCCCTCTACGCCGCAGCTAACCAATCCCTGGTGGTCTGCACCGAAGCCAGCCCCGAAGGCTTCGACATCGTCCAGTACACCGCGGCCACCACGGCCGATGCTTCCGCCGAAACCATCTTCGACCGTCTGGTTCAGTTCGCGCCCGGCACAACCCGGCTGCAACCGGGCCTGGCGGAAAGCTGGACCATCAGCCCCGACGGCCTCACCTACGAATTCGAGTTGCGCAAGGGCGTCACCTTCCACAGCACACCCTGGTTCACCCCCAGCCGTGACTTCAATGCCGACGATGTGCTTTGGACCTTCCAGCGCCAGCTGGACCCTGCGCATCCCTGGCACAAGCTGTCCCCGCGCGGGTTCCCCTATGCCGAATCCATGGCCTTCGCCCAATTGATCGAGCGGATCGAGAAACTCGGCGAGCACCGCGTCCGCTTTACCCTTAAGCACCCTGAGGCGCCCTTCCTCGCCGACCTGGCCATGGGCTTCACGTCCATCTATTCCGCCGAGTACGCCGACCAGTTGCTCAAGACCGGCAAGGCGGGCCAGCTCAACCGCGAGCCGGTGGGCACCGGCCCCTTCGTCTTCGAGCGCTACCGCAAGGACGCGCAGATCCGCTTCCGCGCCAACCCGACGTACTGGGCGGGCAAGCCGGCTGTGGAAAAGCTCCTGTTCGCCATCACCCCCGATCCCAACGTTCGCGTACAGCAGCTCAAGGCCGGCGCCTGCCAGGTCGCGGTCTATCCGCGCCCCACCGACATCGCCGCCCTGCGCCAGGAGCCTGAGCTGCAAGTGCTCGAGCTGGACTCCCTGCTCACCGCCTACGTCGGCATCAACACCCGCCATCCCCCCCTGGACGACGTTCGCGTGCGCCAGGCCATCAACCTCGCCTTCGACACCCGCGCCTATCTGCGCGCGCAGTTCGGCGAAGGCAATGCCAGCCTCTCCGTCGCGCCATACCCGGCCACCCTGCTGGGCTTCAACGACAAGATCTCGCCATGGCCCCATGACCCGGAGAAGGCTCGCCAGCTATTGGCCGAGGCCGGCCACAAGGACGGTTTCAAACTCGCCATCTGGACCCGCCCCGGCGGCGGCCCGACCAACCCCAATCCGGGTATTGGTGCGCAAATGCTCCAGGCCGACCTGGCCGCCATCGGCATCAAGGCAGAGATTCGTGTGTATGAATGGGGCGAACTGATCAAGCGCGCCAAGAATGGTGAACACGATCTGGTGTTCATGGGCTGGGCCGGCGACAACGGCGACCCGGACAACTTCCTCACGCCGAACCTGTCCTGCGCAGCAGCGAAATCCGGCGAGAACCAGGCCGGTTGGTGCAACGAGAAGTTCGACATCCTGATCCGCGAGGCCCGCGCCATCACCGACCCGGCCCGGCGCGCCGAACTCTATCGCCAGGCCCTGGCGATCTTCCACGAGCAGGCGCCGTGGATTCCCCTCGCGCATCCCAAGCAATTTGCCGCCGTGCGCAAAGGAGTGGAGGGATTCCAGCTGAATCCGATGGGGTCGAACAATTTCGCGCGGGTAAAGGTGAACCCGTAGGGCGATTCCTGTAGGGGCGAATTCATTCGCCAAGCAGACCGCAGGTCTGCCCTTCCCTCTCCCCAGCCCTCTCCCTGGAGGGAGAGGGAGCTATCGGCGCGGAAGTGAGCCCCCGTGCAGTCCTGTAGGAGCGACTTCAGTCCGTAGGTTGGGCCGGGCGGCGTTCCGCGAGCGCAGCGAAGTCCAACGTTGCCTGGCTCGGTCCCGCCGTTAGGCTTCGCGTAGCTCAGCCGCAACCTACGATTGGACAGGGGAGGGATTCCGGCTGAACCCGATGGGGCGCGAACAACCTCTCGCGAGTACGAATCCTTCCGTAGGTTGGGCAGAGCGCAGCGAAGCCCAACGTTGCTTGGCTCGGCCTCGCCGTTGGGCTTCGCGTAGCTCAGCCGCAACCTACGATTAGACGTTCAAACCAAACGGATCGTCGATGGAATGGCTCGGCTGGGTAAACCAGCGCGGCCCGGACGCCGTCATATAGAAGTGATCCTCCAGGCGAATACCAAACTCGCCCGGCACGCAGATCATCGGCTCGTTGGAGAAGCACATGCCCTCGGCCAGCGGCGTCTCATCACCGCGGACCAGATAGGGACCTTCGTGGATATCCATGCCGATGCCGTGTCCAGTGCGGTGCGGCAGGCCAGGGAGCTGGTAATCCGGGCCCAGGCCGCCGGCTTCCAGGCAACGACGCGCGGCGGCGTCGACCGAGCCGCAGGGTTCGCCAGGACTTGCGGCATCGAAGGCAGCCCGCTGTGCGGCCTTCTCCAGGTTCCAGAGCGCACGCTGGCGGTCGCTCGGGGTGCCGAACACATAGCTGCGGGTGATATCCGACTGGTAGCCGTGGAGCTGGCAACCGGTGTCAATCAGCACCATGTCGCCGTCCTTGAGCACCTGCGCATGCTTCACGCCATGGGGGAAGGCGCTGGCCTCACCGAACAGCACGATGCAGAAGGTCGACCCCGGCGCGCCGACCTTGCGGTGCGCCTGCTGGATGAACTCCGCGACCTCGGTGGTGCTGATGCCCTCGCGCAGGATGCTGGCGGCGGCCTTGTGCACTTCCAGGGTCATGTCCTTGGCCCGCTGCATCAGCGCCAGTTCGGTAGCGGTCTTGTGGAAGCGGCACGGGTTGATCACGCAGGCTGCATCAATGAAATCGAACGTCGAGCCGAGACGACGGATGCCGTCGTACATGAAGAAGGCCAGCGAGGGGCACAGGCCCACCTTGGCATCAGCGGCGATGCCCATCCCGGCCAGCATCTCCAGCAGCAGGCGATAGGGGCTTTCGTGCTCCTGCCAGGTGTGGATAACCCCATCCACCTCGCGAAAATCGCGGATGGTGCCTTCCTCGAAGGCGGGGGCGATGTAAGCCAACTGGCCATCGGCGGGCAGCACGGCACCCACCATGCGTTCGCTCGGGCTCCACTTCACCCCGGTGAAGTAGCGCAGGTTGCTGCCGGCGTTGAGGTAGATGGCCGCGATGCCCTGATCACGCATCAGGCCCTGGGCGTTGGCAATGCGCGTGTGGTACTCGTCCATACCGATCGGGCCCATGCCCGCGACCATGTTCGACAGACCGGCCAGCGCCTGTTCCGGAGTCTTGCCACCTACACCCACTGTCATTGTCGTTCTCCCGAGTCGAGTTGCAGTGCGCCGAATTTAAGTGCGACTTAAATAGCCGTCAACGCCAATTTTCAGTCCCACTTAATTTCAATAAGGCGACAAGCCTTTTCTACAATGCGCCGCCCGTTATACTGGCGCCCTTCAGAACAAGAGCCACGCCAATGACCGTAGAACAGATCGGCGAACGGTTGCGCCGCTATCGCCGCGCCGCCAACAAGACCCTGAACCAAGTCGCCGCCGAGTCGGGTCTCACGGCCAGCTTCCTGTCCCAGGCGGAGCGCAACCTCACCGGCGTGTCGATCTCTTCCCTGGCGAACATCGCCAAATCCCTGGGCATTCCGCTCAACGCCCTGTTCGACCAGCCCCTCCAGCACCAGCCCGACTCCCACCAGGGCCAGCGCGTGCGCTACACCATCGGCGGCCAGCCGCTGGCCTACGAGCGCCTGTCCAGCAACTTCCCCGGCAACCTGATCAACGCGGTGAAGATGAGCATGCCGGTGGGCTACCAGTCCGAACTTATTTCCCATGAAGGCGCCGAGTTCGCCTATGTCCTGTCCGGGCAGATCGTCTACACCATCGAAGGCCGCAACTATCCCCTGGGGCCGGGAGACTCGGTGCACTTCGACGCGGCCAAGCCGCATTTTCTCGCCAATGCGGGGGAAGAAGTGGCCGAGGTGCTGACCGTCACCACCATGGGGCTTTTCGACGATCACCCCACGCCCTGACCGACCGGTTTCCGGAAGTAAGCACCACTGAATTTAAGTTGACCTTAATTTCAGCATCACTTAAGTTCGGCCTCGGCCGGCGGAGGGCAAATACTCCTTCCCCTTTCGCCGCCATCGCCCGCCCGGGAACACCGGCCTTCGGCCCCGGCTCGCGAATGACGGGCAACCTGCGGCCCACGAAGTCGCAGGGTCAGGTGCAAAAGACACCGCAGGCTTCAACACCTGATATGCCGCCCTCAGAAAAACAACAACGAGGTTCGCATGCGTCAGAAAACCGCGCTCAAGTCCATGATTGCCGCTGGTCTCATCCTCGGCTCCGGCTTCACCCACGCCGCCAGCAACCTGGTCTTCTGCTCCGAGGGCAGTCCCGCCGGCTTCGACCCGGGCCAGTACACCACCGGCACTGACTTCGATGCGGCCTCGGAAACCCTCTTCAACCGCCTGGCCCAGTTCCAGCGTGGCAGCACCAAGGTCGAACCGACCCTGGCCAGCAGCTGGGACATCAGCGAAGACGGCAAGCGCTATGTGTTCCACCTGCGCCCGGGCGTGAAGTTCCACACCACCGACTACTTCAAGCCGACCCGCGAGTTCAACGCCGACGACGTGGTGTTCACCTTCCAGCGCATGCTGGACAAGAACCACCCCTTCCGCAAGGCGTACCCCACCGAATTCCCCTACTTCACCGACATGGGCCTGGACAAGAACATCGCCAAGGTGGAGAAGGTCGACGACATGACCGTGGCCTTCACCCTGAACGAGGTGGACGCCGCCTTCATCCAGAACCTGGCGATGAATTTCGCCGCGATCCAGTCCGCCGAATACGCCGACCAGTTGCTCAAGGCCGGCAAGGCCGCCGACATCAACCAGAAGCCCATCGGCACCGGCCCCTTCGTGCTCAAGCGCTACCAGAAGGACGCGCAGATCCGCTTCACCGGCAACAAGGACTACTGGAAGCCCGAAGACGTGAAGATCGACAACCTGATCTTCGCCATCAACACCGATGCCTCGGTACGTGCCCAGAAGCTCAAGGCCGGCGAGTGCCAGATCACCCTCAACCCGCGCCCTGCCGACATCGAGGCCCTGAAGAAGGACCCGAACCTGCAGGTGCCGAGCGAGCCCGGCTTCAACCTCGGCTACATCGCCTACAACGTCACCCGCGCCCCCTTCGACAAGCTCGAAGTGCGCCAGGCGCTGGACATGGCGGTGAACAAGAAAGCCATCATCGACGCCGTCTATCAGGGCGCCGGCCAGCTCGCAGTGAACGGCATGCCGCCGACCCAGTGGTCCTACGACGAGACCATCAAGGACCGCGACTTCAACCCGGAAAAGGCCAAGGAGCTGCTGAAAGCCGCCGGCGTTGCCGAAGGCACTGAGATTACCCTGTGGGCCATGCCGGTGCAGCGTCCGTACAACCCCAACGCCAAGCTGATGGCTGAAATGCTCCAGGCCGACTGGGCCAAGGTGGGCATCAAGGCCAGGATCGTCAGCTACGAGTGGGGCGAGTACATCAAGCGCGCCCACGCCGGCGAGCACGACGCCATGCTGATCGGCTGGACCGGCGACAACGGTGACCCGGACAACTGGCTGGGCACCCTCTACGGCTGCGACTCGGTGGACGGCAACAACTTCTCCAAATGGTGCGACACCGGCTACGACAAGCTGGTGAAAGCCGCCAAGGCCACCGCCGACGTGGAGAAACGCACCGAGCTGTACAAGCAGGCCCAGCACGTCCTGCAACAACAGGTACCGATCACCCCCATCGCGCACTCCACGGTCTATCAACCGATGCGCGCCAGCGTGAAGGACTTCCTGATCAGCCCCTTCGGACGTAACAGCTTCTACGGCGTCTCCAACGGACGCTGAGTGATCGAGGCCGGGAAACCGGCCTTCTTCGCATCCTTCGAGCCGGCACCAGACCGGCCGAGGCGTTTCTTCACCTGCCACAAGAAAAAGCAAGGCACCGTCTCCCGAGCCTTCGGACCGGCGCCTTTACCTATGCGGCCTAAACTGCAGGGAATGGTCAGCACGCTGACCAGCATTACAAAGATGAGGAGTGATTCGCCCAAATGCTGAGTTTCATTGCACGCCGACTGGGGCTTCTGATCCCCACCTTCTTCGGCGTCACCTTGCTCACCTTCGCCCTGATCCGCCTGATTCCCGGCGACCCGGTGGAAGTGATGATGGGTGAACGCCGGGTCGACCCGGAAATGCACGCCCAGGCCATGGAGCGCCTCGGTCTCAACAAACCGCTGCCGGAACAGTACCTGGATTACATCGGCAAGCTGGCACAGGGCGACCTGGGCGAATCGCTGCGTACCCGCGAAGGCGTCTGGAACGAGTTCCTCACCCTGTTCCCCGCCACCCTGGAACTGGCCATCGCGGCGCTGATCTTCTCCGGCACCCTCGGCGTGCTGGCTGGCGTAATCGCCGCCCTCAAGCGGGGCTCGCTATTCGACCACGGGGTGATGGGCATCTCCCTGGCGGGCTACTCCATGCCGATCTTCTGGTGGGGTCTGCTGCTGATCATGTTCTTCTCCGTGTGGCTGGGCTGGACGCCAGTGTCAGGGCGGATCGACCTGCTCTACGACATCGAGCCGAAAACCGGCTTCATGCTCATCGACACGCTGTATTCCGAAGAGGAAGGCGCCTTCGTCGATGCCCTGCGCCACCTGATCCTGCCGGCCATCGTGCTGGGCACGATCCCGCTGGCGGTGATCGCCCGCATGACCCGTTCGGCGATGCTCGAAGTGCTGCGCGAAGACTATGTGCGTACCGCTCGCGCCAAGGGCCTGTCGCCGGCCCGCGTGGTCTTCGTCCACGGCCTGCGCAACGCACTGATCCCGGTGCTCACCGTGTTCGGCCTGCAGGTGGGCACCCTGCTGGCTGGCGCGGTCCTGACCGAAACCATCTTCTCCTGGCCGGGCATCGGTAAATGGCTGATCGAAGCCATCGGCGCCCGTGACTACCCGGTAGTGCAGAACGGCATCCTGCTGATCGCCTGCCTGGTGATCGTGGTGAACTTCGTCGTGGACATCCTCTACGGCCTGGTTAATCCACGTATCCGCCATCAGCGTTAAGGAGACCTGACGTGACCACAATGCAACCCCAGGTCGACCCGAGCGTCCTCTACCCGTCGCCGCTCAAGGAATTCTGGAAGGCCTTCGCCCACAACAAGGGCGCTGTTGGCGGCCTTTTCTTCATGATCCTGATTGTCTTCTGCGCCCTCTTCGCGCCCTGGGTCGCCCCCCATGACCCGAGCGAGCAGTTCCGCGACTTCCTGCTGACGCCCCCGGTGTGGCTGGAAGGCGGCCAGGCGCAGTTTCTGCTCGGCACCGACGAACTCGGCCGCGACGTGCTCTCGCGTCTGATCCACGGCGCCCGCCTGTCCCTGCTGATCGGCCTGACTTCGGTGGTGATGTCGCTGATCCCCGGCATCCTCCTCGGCCTGGTAGCAGGTTTCTTCCCGCGCCTGCTGGGCCCATCGATCATGCGCCTGATGGACATCATGCTGGCCCTGCCGTCGCTGCTGCTGGCCGTGGCCATCGTCGCCATCCTCGGCCCAGGCCTGATCAACACCGTGATCGCCATCGCCATCGTCTCCCTGCCCTCCTACGTGCGCCTGACCCGCGCCTCAGTGATGGGCGAGCTGAACCGCGACTACGTCACCGCCTCGCGCCTGGCCGGCGCCGGTCTGATGCGCCTGATGTTCGTCACCGTGCTGCCCAACTGCATGGCGCCGCTGATCGTCCAGGCGACCCTGAGCTTCTCCTCGGCCATCCTCGACGCCGCTGCCCTGGGCTTCCTCGGTCTCGGCGTGCAGCCGCCCACTCCTGAGTGGGGCACCATGCTGGCCTCCGCGCGCGACTACATCGAACGCGCCTGGTGGGTGGTTTCGCTGCCCGGCCTGACCATCCTGCTCAGCGTGCTGGCGATCAACCTGATGGGCGACGGCCTGCGCGATGCGCTGGACCCGAAACTCAAGAATGCAGTCTGAGGAGCCCGCCATGAGAATTTCCGTCCCGCGCCTGCGTCCCGTAGGAGCCAGCTGGCTGGCGAACCTGCCGTCCCCCTTCGCGAGCAAGCTCGCTCCTACACCGTCGCGTTCAATCGCTTCGCCCTGCCAGGAGACCGCTGCATGAGCCTTCTGGAAATCAAGAACCTCAGCGTGCGCTTCGGCGACGCCAACGCCGTCCCGGTGGTGGACGGCCTCGACATCTCGGTGAACAAGGGCGAGGTGCTGGCCATTGTTGGCGAGTCCGGCTCCGGCAAGTCGGTGACCATGATGGCGCTGATGGGCCTGATCGACGCCCCCGGCCGCATCACCGCCGACAGCCTGCGTTTCGACGGCCACGACATGCTCAAGCTAAAGGGCAAGCAGCGGCGCCATATCGTCGGCAAGGACCTGGCGATGGTCTTCCAGGACCCGATGACCGCTCTCAACCCCAGCTACACCGTGGGCTTCCAGATCGAGGAAGTGCTGCGCCAACACCTGGGCCTGAAGGGCAAGGCCGCTCGCCAGCGCGCCCTGGAACTGCTGGAACGGGTGGAAATCCCCGGTGCCGCCAGTCGCCTCAATGCCTATCCGCACCAGTTGTCCGGGGGCATGAGCCAGCGCGTGGCCATCGCCATGGCCATTGCCGCCGAGCCCAAGCTACTGATCGCCGACGAACCCACCACCGCCCTGGACGTGACCATCCAGGCGCAGATCATGGACCTGCTGCTCGACCTGCAGCGCGACCAGGGCATGGCCCTGGTGCTGATTACCCACGACCTGGCCGTGGTCGCCGAAACCGCCGACCGCGTCTGCGTGATGTACGCCGGCCAGGCTGTAGAAATCGGTGAAGTGCCGCGCCTGTTCGACGAGCCCACCCATCCCTATACCGAAGCCCTGCTCAAGGCGATTCCCGAGCACAGCCTGGGCGCTCACCGCCTGTCGACGCTGCCCGGCATCGTCCCCGGCCGTTATGACCGGCCGCATGGCTGCCTGCTGTCGCCTCGCTGCCCTTACGGCCAGTCCAACTGCGTGGCCCAGCGCCCGACCCTGGACCCGCATGCCCATGGCGCGGTGCGCTGCTTCTACCCCCTTAACCTGATCGAGGTGGCGCGATGAGTGCCGTATTGACCGCCCGCGAGCTGACCCGCCACTACGAAGTCTCCCGCGGCCTGTTCAAGCCCCATGCCCTGGTGCGCGCCCTCAACGGGGTGTCCTTCGAACTCCAGGCCGGCCGCACGCTGGCCGTGGTCGGCGAGTCGGGCTGCGGCAAATCCACCCTGGCCCGCGCCCTGACCCTGATCGAGGAACCTTCTTCCGGCTCACTGCAGATCGCTGGCCACGAAGTGACGGGGGCCAGCAAGGACGAACGCAAACAACTGCGCCGCGATGTGCAGATGGTGTTCCAGAACCCCTACGCCTCGCTCAACCCGAGGCAGAAAATCGGCGACCAGTTGGCCGAACCATTGGTCATCAACACCAGCCTGTCCCGCGTCGAACGCCGCGAACAGGTGCAGGCGATGATGCAGCAGGTGGGCCTGCGCCCCGAGCACTACCAGCGCTACCCACACATGTTCTCCGGTGGCCAGCGCCAGCGCATCGCACTGGCCCGCGCCATGATGCTCAATCCCAAGGTGCTGGTGGCGGACGAGCCCACCTCGGCGCTCGACGTGTCGATCCAGGCCCAGGTGCTCAACCTCTTCATGGACCTGCAGGAGCGCTACAACACGGGCTACGTGTTCATCTCCCACAACCTCGCGGTGGTGCGCCACGTCGCCAACGACGTGCTGGTGATGTACCTCGGCCGCCCGGCGGAAATGGGCCCCAGCGAACTGATCTACGAGCGTCCGCTGCACCCTTACACCAAGGCCCTGCTCTCGGCCACGCCGGCAATCCATCCGGACCCGAGCAAGCCGAAGATCAAGATCGCCGGTGAACTGCCCAACCCGCTCGACCCGCCGCCCGGCTGCGCCTTCCACAAGCGCTGCCCTTATGCGACCGAGCGCTGCAAGGTGGAAGTGCCGGAGCTGCGCCTGCTCGACGCCCGCCAGGTGGCCTGCCACAACGCGGAGAGCATCAACGGCTGAAAACCGACAGGGAGCGACCCGCTTTATTGTGGGGGCGAATTCATTCGCTGAGGGCTGCGCAGCAGCCCCCTTCAGCATTGCCGGGCAGGCCGTTGGCCTGCTTCGCGAATGAATTCGCCCCCACAAGGAAGAGCCCCCGGGATCACAGATCCCGCAGCACCGCTAGCCTCACCCCGAATCCCACCAGCACACCGCCGAACAGCCACTGCTGGACGCGCTGCACCAACGGGCGACGCCCCAGCCAGCGGCCCAGCCCCTCCCCGGCCAGCGCATAGGCCGAATCGAAGACCAGTCCTACTGCCACCAACACTGCGCCGAGTAGCGCGAATTGCAGTCCCAATGGCCCGTCAGCCGGATCGACGAACTGCGGCAGCAGCACGGAGCAGAACACCAGCGCCTTGGGGTTGAGCAAATTGGTCAGCAATCCGCGCCGCAGGGCCTGTCCGTAAGCCCGCGAAGGCTGTCGCGCACCGTCCACCGCCAGCGCCGAAGCCTCCGCCTGGAACAGCTTCACCCCCAGCCAGAGCAAGTAGGCCGCACCGGCGAGACGCACGGCATCGAAGGTCCAGGGCGCCGTCCGGAACAACACCGCGAGCCCCAGACCGGCGAGCGCTACGTGACAACCCCGTGCCAGCGCCAGCCCCAGCGCGGTTGCCAGCGCCATGGCGCGCCCCTGCCGGGCGCCGGTTTGCAGCAGGAGAATCATGTCAGGCCCGGGCAGCAGGTAGACCACCGCCAGGGCGATCAGGAAAGCGGTCATTTCTTCGCTCCAGATCAGGATTAGGAGCAGAAATTCTAGAGCCGGACGTCGGGGCAGGTGCTTGCGTATTTGGTTACTGGCGTCATGCTTCTTGGAACTTAATACCAAGATAAACGCCAAAAACAGGTCACTTATGCCACAACCAAAACTCGACGCCCTCGACCATCGAATACTCGCCGCCCTGCAGCGCGACGGTCGCCTGTCCAATGTGGAGCTGGCGGACGAGATCGGCCTGTCCGCCTCACCTTGCCTGAGGCGGGTACGACTGCTGGAAGAAGCCGGCGTGATTCGCGGATACCACGCCAATCTCGACCGCGACGAAGTGGGGCTGGGCTTGACGGTGTTCGTGGGAATCAAGGTGGAGCGTCATGGCGAGGAACAGGCCAACGCCTTCCGCGAAGCAGTGATCAGCCTGCCCGAAGTGATCTCGGTTCACCTGGTATCGGGTGAATCGGACTTCCTCCTCCAGGTGGTAGTGCCGGACCTGCGCGCCTACGAGCACTTCCTTACCGGGACCTTGCTGAGGCTCCCTGGCGTCAGCGATATCCGCAGCAATTTCGCCATCCAGACCGTGAAAGCGCCCTCGCCGCTACCGTTGAACCACCTGCCGAAATGATTCGAACGAGCTGCTTTTCTGTGGGGGCGAATTCATTCGCTGAGGGCTGCGCAGCAGCCCCCTTTGGCTATTAAGGGCAGTCCTGCGGACTGCTTTGCGAATGAATTCGCCCCCACAAGAACAGTGCAAAAGGACCTAACGCCCGAAGAAGCGATAGAACTCCCGCAGTTCCTTCTGCGCGTCCTTCAGCTTCATGGCAGTGAAGCGCAGGACCTGGTTGGCCGGACACTGGGCCAGACGCCCGACATCCAGGGGGTGGACCCAGCCGAGTACCGGGTAGCCGCCCATGGTCTGCCGATCCGCCGTGAGAATGATCGGCTGGCCATCCGGCGGCACCTGGACAGCGCCCATGACCACGCCCTGGGACCACTGCCGCTGCGGCGCGACCAGGGCCTCGCCTGCCAGGCGTGCGCCCATGCGGTCGGATTGTGGGCTGAGCAGCCAGGCGTTTTCGAAGAAGGCTCGCACCTGCTGCTCATCGAAGCTGGCGGCATCACCGCCCACCATCACTCGCAGCAACTGCGCGGAGGTGTAATCCGGCTGCCAGGGCCAGGGCACGCTGGCACCACGGAGAAAGTTGCCTCGGTCACCGGCTAGCAGGTCACCCTTGGCCAGCCGAACACCCTCGCCGTCCAGCCCGCCCAGGCCTTCGCGCATCTGGCAGGCGACGCTGCCCAGCACCGGTTCGGCGCGAATGCCGCCCACCAGTGCCAGATAGCTGCGCTGGCCACTGCGGGCATAGCCGATTTGCAGGCGCTGGCCCGGCTCGAGGCGAAAGCGCGACCAGTTGAGACGGGGCTCGCCATCCACGCTCAGCGGCATATCGGCCCCAGTCAGCGCCACCCAGAGCGCCTCCTCGGCCTCCAACTCCACCCCGCCGAGGGAGATCTCCAGGACCGCGCAACTTCCGCTGTTGCCCAGCAAGCGATTGGCCCAGGCCGCAGCCAGAGGGTCCATCGGGCCCGCCGGGGATACGCCGAGATGTTGCCAGCCACGACGGCCGGTGTCCTGCAAAAGGCTCAGGGGGCCGGGCTTGATCACCCGCAGGCCGCTCATGCGTCGCCTCCGCCTTCCGCGCGGTAGCGGGCTTCGTCGATGGCGAAGAAGCGTACGCGGTCCCCCAGGGCGAGCGGGCACGGCGGCTCGCGATGCGCATCGAACAGCGTCCAGGGACACAATCCCAGCAAGTGCCAGCCACCCGGGGAGGCCTGTGGATAAATCGCCGTCTGGCGCTCGGCGATGGCCAGGCTGCCGGCCGGCACGCGTATGCGCGGGCTGCTGCGACGCGGCAGGGCCAGCCGCGAATCGAGGCCACCGAGATAGGCAAAGCCGGGTGAGAAACCGATGGCGCCGACCCGGTATTCGGCGCTGCTGTGAATATCTACCAGTTCGCCGATCGACAGCCCGCAGGCCTCGGCCACCCAGGCCAGGTCCTCGCCGCAGTACCAGATGGGGATCTCATGCAACTGGCCGAATTCGCTCACGGCCGGCCCCGATAGCCAGGCTTCCAGCAATGGTTCGACTCGTTCGGCCAGTACGAGGTGGTCGGTGCGGGTCAGGTCGTAGTGCAGCAGCAGCGTGGTCCAGCTTGGCACCAGGTCGAGCAGCAGGTGCCCCAGCTCCCGCCGCAAGGTTTCGGCCAGCGCCGCGATGCGCGGTGGCAAGTCGGCATCCGGTTCGTCGGCCAGCACCAGCAGCAACGCTTCGGCGCCAGCGGGCTCGAGGCGGATCATAGGGCGTCCAGCTTGCCTCGCAATCGGCGCAGCACGGCCAGGGATTCAGGGTTGTCGCCGTGCACGCAGAGGCTGTCCGCCACCAGTCGCAGGGGCTTGCCATCGATATCCGGGAATGGCTCACCAACGGCGATGGCCAAAGCCTGGTCGAGGATGCGTTCGGCATCGTGGTGCACCGCACCGGCCATGCGCCGGGGCGCCAGCTGGCCGTCAGAGAGGTAGGCGCGGTCCGCGAAGGCTTCGAACATCAGCGGCACATCAGCAGCGTCGGCGAGTTGCAGCTCCCGACTGTTGTCGGCCAGCGCCAGCACCATCAGCGGCAGGCCCTTGCGATAACTGGCGCAGGCGTCGAGCACCGCTTCGAACAGGGCGTCGTCACGCACCAGGTCGTTGTACAGCGCACCGTGAGGCTTCACATAGGCGACCTGGGTGCCGACGGTGCGGCAGAAGGCTTCCAGCGCGCCGATCTGGTAGAGCACCTGGGCGCGCACTTCTTCCGGCGAACAAGCCATGTGGCGCCGCCCGAACCCGGCGAGGTCCGGATACGCCGGATGGGCACCGATGCGCACGTTGTGCCGCAGCGCCAGCTCGACGGTGCGTTGCATGGTCAGGGGATCGGCAGCATGGAAGCCGCAAGCGAGGTTCGCCTGGTCCACCAGCGGCATGGCGTGCTCGTCGTCACCCATTCGCCAGGCACCGAAGCTTTCGCCCATGTCGCAATTCAGCAGGATTCGTCTGTTCATGAAGCGGATTATGGCTAAAAGCCGGCGCTGTTGTAGGAGCGAATTTATTCGCGATGCAAAGCACCCTCTCCCCCAACCCTCTCCCTGAAGGGAGAGGGGGCGGACGGTGCAAAGCCTGGCCTTGATTCTTTTCCTGTAGGGGCGAATTCATTCGCCAAGCAGGCCGAAGGTCTGCCCGGGCAATGCAAAAAAAACGCCCCGCACTTGGCGGGGCGAACGTTCCCAAGGAGCTGGGATCACTCGTATCGGCGCACGCCGCCGTCAATACACGTCGCGGCGGTAGCGGCCTTCGTCATTCAACTGCTGCAGCGCCTCGTCACCGAGCATGTCGCGCAAGGCGCGGTCAACGCCTTCGGCCATGCCCTGCAGGCTGCCGCAGATGTAGATCACCGCGCCGTCGGCGAGCCAGGCGCGCAGTTCGTCGGCGGCTTCGCGCAGGCGGTCCTGCACATAGACCTTCTCGGCCTGGTCGCGGGAGAAGGCCAGGTCCAGGCGTTGCAGTTCACCCTTGTCCAGCCAGCACTGCAGTTCCTCGCGGCAGTAGAAGTCGTGGGCCTGGTTGCGCTCGCCGAAGAGCAGCCAGTTTCGATTGCGTCCGGCGGCGATGGCCGCCTTGAGCAGGCTGCGCAGGCCCGCGAGGCCCGTACCGTTGCCGATGAAGATCAGCGGACGATCCTCGTCGATCAGATGGAAGCGGCTATTACGGCGCAGGCGCAGCGGCATCACGGCGCCTTGCGGCAGGTAATGGGTCAGCCAGCCGGAAGCGATGCCCAGGCTGCCATCGGCATGCTGTTCCTGACGTACGATCAGCTCCAGCGCGCCATCGCTGGCCAGCGAGGCGATGGAGTACTGGCGAACGGACAGGCCGATCAGCGCCTGCACCAGGGCTTGAGGGTGCAGGCCCACGAGATGCTCGAACGAACTCGGCAGCAGACGTCCGGCCAGTGCCTGGCGCAGCGACTGGCGCAGGCCGTCCAGCTCCACCGGAGCGTCGCCGTCGAGGTGATGCCTTGCCAACCAGGCCGCGATGACCGGCTCGGCCTGGCTCGGGAGGATTTCCACCAGGTCGCCGGCTTGCCAGTCAACCTGGCTGCCCGCAGGAGCACGCAGACGCAACAGCCAGGTGGATTCACCCTGACTGCCCGGATTCAGGTGCTCACGGCTTTCCAGGGTCCAGCTTTCGAAGTTCGGACCACTCCAAGGGGTCAGCACAGCGCCGCCGAAAACCTGGGCCAGTTGCTGTTGCCACTGTTGCAGTGCGCCACTGTCGCCGTTGTCCACTTCCACCGGCTCGAACAACTGGCTGGCACCCTGCCCTTTCAGCCACGCCTGCAGGCGACGGCCGAAGCCGCAGAACTGCTCGTACTGGCGATCCCCCAGGGCCAGCACGGCAAAACGCAGGCCGGCGAGCTGGGAAGCCTGGCCAAGCACCTTGCGTTCGAAACCGCGAGCGTTGTCCGGCGCTTCGCCGTCCCCAAAGGTGCTGACCACGAACAGGGCATTGCTGGCCTGCGCCAGGCTCGCACCATCAAGGGTCGAAAGCGGCTCGACGCGCACCGGCAGGCCAGCGGCCTGGAGCTGGCCAGCGCTCTGCCAGGCCAGTTGCTCGGCGAAGCCGCTCTGACTGGCGAAGCCGATCAGCCAGGAATCCGTGCCACCGCTCTCGGCCAGGCCGCCACGGGCCGCCTTGACTGCGCGTTTCTTGCGCCGGCGATCGAGATAAAGCAGCCAGCCCGTGATGAAGAACAGCGGCATGGTCAGGCTCGCCAGCATCACCAGGATGCGTCCTGGCAAACCGAAGTACTCGCCCACGTGCAGCGCATAGATGCTGGTCAGCAGCTGCGCCTTGAAGCTCTTGTCGGTGTAGCGGTCGCTGCGGGTGACCTTGCCGGTGGCCGGATCGAGGATGATCTGGTTCAGCGCACGCGGATGCGCGGCGTCCTCCAGCAGGTAGTACACCTGGGCCGGCTGACCACCCACCGGCGGCAGGCGCAGGTTGTAGGCACTCATGTTCGGGCCGGCGGTTTCGCGGATGCTCTTCCATACGGCGTCATAGTCCACCACCAGCGGCGGACCAGACGGCGCCTGCATGCCGGGGCGGCCACGGCCCTCACCGCGACCTTCGCCACGGCGCTCACCTTGCTTGCCCTGCTGGCCGGCGGGGGCGTCCGAGAGGAGACGATTGAGGCCTTCGCGGTACCAGTCGTAGGACCAGAACAGCCCCGTCAGCGCGGCCAGCAGATAGAACACCAGGCACCAGGTGCCGGCCACGGCATGCAGGTCCCAGTTGAAGCTGCGGCCCTTGCGCGACCAGTCGAGGGTCAGCCAGGCGCGCCAGCTACCAGCCTTGCGCGGCCAGCGCAGGTACAGGCCGGACAGGCAGAAGAAGATCAGGATCAGGGTACAGGCGGCAGTGATCTGCTTGCCGAATTCGCCCATGGCGAGGAAGCGGTGCAACTGCAGCATGAGGCCGAAGAACTGCTGGCCGGTGGGTTCACCCAGCAGCTCGCCGGTGTAGGGATCGAAGTAACGCATGGGGCCACGGCGTTCCCCGGGCGGCGGCATGAAGAAGACACGCGCGGCATGGCCGCTGTCGGTTTCGACCCAGAGGCCGGATACCTTCTTGCCTTCGGCAGCCTCGATCTTGCTCACCAGCTCGGCGGGTGGCAGCACGCCGCTGTCACGCACTTCGACCGACAGGGTCTCGGGGTTGAGCGAACGCAGGATTTCTTCCTGGAAGCTGTAGGCGGCGCCGGTGATGCCCATCAAGGCCAGTACCAGCCCCGCACTGATACCGAACAGCCAGTGCAGCTGGAACAGGGTCTTCTTCAACACGTGATATCCCTCGGATACGCGTCTGGCGACGCGTCGAATCGCTCGTTCGCGGCAGGCCCCATGCCTGGCCGGAAGGCGATTCTATTTGAGAACGGGATGCATAAAATCGGGAATCAGATCTTTTACCTTTTATTTACAGCCATGTCCGAGGGCCCTTGTGCAGGGCCCTCGGCTCGTTCATCAGAACGAGTAGGTAGCGCTGAGAATCGCCGAACGGGCATCGCCATATTCGATGGCCGAGGAGCGAGCGCTGGTGCCGTTCTGCTGGCGTACACGCTCCACGTAGTCCTTGTCGAACAGGTTGTTGACGTTCAGCTGCAGGTCCAGGTTCTTGCTGACCTTGTAGCCGACCATTGCGTTGTGCAGCCAGTAGGCGTCCAGTTTGGCGGTGGTGCTGGAGCTCACATTGCGTTCGCTGATGTAACGCGCGCCGTAGCCCAGGGTCCAGCCTTCCGGCAGCTCATAGGTGGTCCACAGGTTGAAGGAGCGCGGCGGCGTATTGCCCAGCGCCTGGCCTTCTCGGGCGATGCCGGCAGCGGTATCCGCAGCCTTGATGGTTTCGCTCGACTGGAAGGTGTAGTTGGCGAACACATCCCATTGATCGGTGATGTGGCCGGTCAGACCCAGTTCCACGCCCTCGACGCGCTGCGTGCCAGCCAGTTGGGTGGAACCATCGAGCATGGTTTCCCGTGCATTGGTTTTCTCCACCCGGAACAGGGCGCCGTCCAGCTCAAGGTTGCCGCCGAGCAGTTCCCACTTGGTGCCCAGCTCCCAGGTTTCGTTCTTCTCCGGATCGAGGTTCTCGGTCGCGGCGGTCAAGCCACCACCGTTGGAGGCGATGCCTTCGGCGGTGGGGTTGAAGGAGTTGCCCCAGGCTACGTAGAAGCGGCCGTTCTCCACCGGCTTGTAGACCAGGCCGGCGCGGCTGCTGAGCTTCTCGTCCTTGGAGGTGAAGCTGCCGTTCTGCACATTCGTCGCCGTGAAGGTATCGCTGTGGCCTTTGAACCAGTCGTAGCGCAGGCCGACGTTGAAGTCCCATTGCTCGTTCAGCGCGATGGTGTCGAAGACATACAGTGCCTTGTCGTCCAGCTGGTTCTCGGTGTAGCTGCTGACGGTCTTGTTGACCGGGCCTACCCAGTGCCCCGGAGGATTGGCCAGGTCATAGCCGTTGGACGGGTAGAGCGAGTTACCGAGGCCGTGGTTGTAGCTCTTGAGGTCGAAGTCCTCGCGAGAGATTTCCGCACCAGTCACCAGTTCATGGCCAAGGCCGAAGGTGTCGAAGCTGGCGCGCAGGTTGGTCTGGTTGATCCACATTTCGGTGGTGGTGTCACGACCGGAAGCCTGCGGACCCGTCGGCCGATAGCGGCCGGGCGGTACGCCGTCGAGGTTGGCATGGGACGCGGAAACGATCGTGTTGCGGTCGATGCGGCTGTATCGAGTCAGGTTCTGCAGGCGCAGGTTTTCGTTGAAATCGTGCTCGAGGTTCGCGGTGAAGGCGTTCTGCTCGATCTCATCCTTGTCCAGGTTGTCCCAGCCGAAGTAATCCTCGCGGCTGACACCGGCGAGCTTCTTGCCGTTCAGGGCCGGTACGCCATAGTCTGGCAGGTTGTCGTCGGTCTGATGGAACGCGCTCAGGGTCAGGCGGGTGGCATCGTTGAAGCCCAGGCGCAGGGAGGGCGCAACGCCCCAGCGCTCGCGATCGATTTCGTCGCGACCCGGCACGTCGTTCTCATGGGCCATCAGGTTCACGCGGAAGGCGCTGTTGCTGCCCACACCTTCCAGCGGCTGGTTGGCGTCCAGGGTGAGGCGGTGGTAGTTGTCCGTACCGAGGCCGCCACCGAGGGTGGTGAAGGCGCGGTCCATGGGCTGCTTGCTGATGATGTTGATGCTACCGCCGGTGGTGCCGGCGCCACCGAACACCGAGTTCGGGCCTTTGATGACCTCGACCTGTTCGATGTTGAAGGTGTCGGTGCGGCTGGTCTGGGCACTGTCGCGCAGACCGTCGATCTGGATGTTGTTGTTCGCGGAGAAGCCGCGAATGTTGATGCTGTCGCCAGAACCACCACCACCTTCACCGGCGTTGAAGGTGATACCGGACACGTTGGACAGCACCTGGCGCAGGCTCAGGGCCTGCTGCTCCTGAATGACTTCCTTGGGCACCACGGTGATGGTTTGCGGAGTATCCAGCAGCGGGGCGGTGTACTTCGCCGAGGAGGATTGCTCGACCTTATAGGTTTTCTTGGCGGCCTTGCCATCGACCTTGACGGTGCCGAGTTCGAGGGCCTTGCTCTGTTCCGCGGCAATGGTCAGGCCAGCGGTGGAAGCAGTGGCGATGCCGATGGCGGATGCCAGCAGAGCACGCTGCGACAAATTATTCTTTTTGCTCATAAGAATCACTCCCCAGTGAATTTGAGGCGCGATTCTATTTGCGAATGTTTATCAGTAAAGATTTTTATACGAACTTTACACAGTCTTTACATTTCTCGCGCATTGGTACGGAATTACTAAAAAAGCATGTTTTCTCGATCATGCGCCAATAATTCACAAAAATTACCGGATCAAGCGACATCTATACGGCGCTGAGGCTCGCAAGAAGTACCGTGACCGACCGGTCACTTTCTAGTCTTGAAAGGAAGCCTGACGAGCTCATCAATCAGAAAAAACCAGGCAGATGGGCCCGGATCAGGTCATTGCTCGCTGCTGGCAGGGTCGGCAGGTTCAGCGCCAGATCAGCGAAGCATCAATATCGTTCAGCCGGGCGCAGCCGGTAAGCGCCATGGCCACCTCCAGTTCAGTGCGCAGCAGGTGCAGCACATGGGCCACGCCAGAGGGCCCCGCCACAGCCAGGCCGTGCACGTAAGGCCGGCCGATCATCACGGCGCTGGCGCCCAGGGCAAGCGCCTTGAATACGTCCGTACCGCGACGCACACCACCGTCCAGCAGCAACGGCACCCTGCCCTGCACCGCCTGGGCGATCGCGGGGAGCACATCCAGGGTCGCCGGCAGGCTATCCAGGGTGCGGCCGCCATGGTTCGACACCACGATGCCAGCTACGCCCTGCTCCACCGCCCGAACCGCATCGCGCGGGTTCATCACGCCCTTGACCAGCACCGGCAGGCGGGTGAGCGATTGCAGCCACTCGAGGTCTTTCCAGGTTGGCGCGCTGGCCAGCAGCGGGCTGCCGAACAACGGACTGGAGCCTGGCTGGGCGACACTCGGCGGCAGGCTGCGCATGCCCTTCAGGTTGACGGCTTCGACGTTGGCGGGAAGCGCGAACGCGGCCCGCTGCTCGCGGTTGCGCAGGCCGTTCACCGGCGCGTCGACCGTCACGACCAGTGCGCGATAACCTGCCGCTTCGGCGCGCCGCACCAGTTCGCGGGTGAATTCGCGATCCGGTTGGATGTAGAGCTGAAACCAGAGCGGCGTTTGCGCCGCCTGGGCGATGTCTTCCAGGCTGACACTGGCCTGGGTACTGACCACCATCGCCGCGCCCATGGCCGAGGCACCGAGCACGCTGGCCAGTTCGCCGTCCGGGTGGGCCAGCTTCTGGTAGGCCACCGGGGCGAGGAGAATCGGGTAGTCGAGCTCGAGGCCACAGAGTTCGAGTCGTGTCTGTCCGCCGCCAAGGTCTTCCAGCACCCGGTTCAGCAGGCGCACGCGCTGGAACGCGGTCAGGTTGTCCGCCAGGGTCAGCTCATCGGCCGCTCCACCGTTGAGGTAGGCCCAGGCCGAGGGCGTCATGCGCTCTCGGGCGAAGGCTTCGTAGTCGGCGACAGCGGCGATTTCGGCGGGTATCTGGACAGTCACGGCGGCAGGCACTCCTGGCCCGCAGGGAGCCGGCTGACAAGCGATTGCAAATGGAAACGGCGCTCATCTTACTGCCGCTGCGGAGCGCGCGATATGACAGGCGCTGCGACACGGAATCGCCCCGTACAAACGACAAGGCCCGCCATGAAGGCGGGCCTTGTGTGAAGCACTCGAAGGCTTACAGGTAGAAGGCCTTCAGCGGCGGGAAGCCGTTGAATTCCACCGCGCTGTAGCTGGTGGTGTAGGCGCCGGTGGACAGCCAGTAGAGGCGGTCTTCAGCGGCCAGGTTCAGCGGCAGGCCGTACTTGTAGTTCTCGTACATGATGTCCGCGCTGTCGCAGGTCGGACCGGCGATCACCACTTCTTCCATCTCGCCTTTCTTCTCGACCCAGATCGGGAACTTGATGGCCTCGTCCATGGTTTCGATCAGGCCGGAGAACTTGCCCACGTCGGTGTAGATCCAGCGCTCGACGGCGGTGCGCGACTTGCGCGCCACCAGCACGACTTCGCTGACCAGGATGCCGGCGTTGGCGATCAGGGAACGGCCCGGCTCGAGGATGATTTCCGGCAGTTCGTCGCCGAAGTCTTCCTTGAGGAAGCGGATGATTTCCTCGGCGTAGGTTTCCAGGCTGTTGGTGCGCTGGATGTAGTTGGCCGGGAAGCCACCGCCCATGTTGATCATCTGCAGGGTGATGCCGTCTTCTTCCTTCAGGCGCTCGAAGATCACCTTCACCTTGGCAATGGCGGCGTCCCAGACGTCGATGTCGCGCTGTTGCGAGCCCACGTGGAAGGACACACCGTACGGCACCAGGCCGAGTTGCTTGGCGAGGATCAGCAGGTCCAGGGCCATGTCCGGGTTGCAACCGAATTTGCGCGACAGCGGCCAGTCGGCCGAGGTGGAGCCTTCGGTGAGGATACGGACATAGACCTTGGCGCCCGGCGCGGCCTTGGCGATATTGCGCAGGTCGGCTTCGGAGTCGGTGGCGAACAGGCGCACGCCCTTCTCGAAGAAGTAGCGAATGTCACGGGCTTTCTTGATGGTGTTGCCGTAGCTGATGCGCTCCGGGCCAACGCCGGTCTTCATCACCTTGTCCAGCTCGTAGATGGAGGCGATGTCGAAGTTCGAACCCTTGTCGCGCAGCAGTTCGGTGATCTCGGTGGCCGGGTTGGCCTTCACCGCGTAGTAGACCTTGGCGAAGGGGAAGCAGCTGACCAACTGATCGTAGGAATCAGAAATGGTCTGCTTGTCGATCACCACGAACGGGGTTTCTTGCTTGTCGGCGAATGCCTTCATGCGCTGGAAAGTTTCGGGCGAGAAATAGTCTTCGACCTTGATCGACATGCGAGGGACTCCATATGGCAAAACAAACGAAAGTTGTTAGGGGTGGCCCGGTGTTGCGTTGGACAACAGGCCTGAACGTCTGATCAGTTTCCCCACTTTGGTTCGCCTACTTCCCAAGGCATGTCGCCGAGGATCTTCAGTCGTTTCCGACATCAAACCTCTCGTCGTCAGTACTTGAGCCGGATGGATCGTTGCCAGCATGGACGTTCGGGCGCGAACTTTAGGACCACAAGAAGCGCAGATCAATCAAAAATTGCCGCTTTCTCGCATCCCTTTGTCGCTTGCCCTGTTGACTGTTTCGAATCCTCAACAAAACGCCATGGAATGCTGCACACATGCGGGTTTCAGGGTGATGACAGGGAGTCTCTGGAGGGGGTGCGCAGGACCTGTAGGAGCGAGCTTGCTCGCGAACATTCCGAGCACGATCTTTCGCGAGCGAGCTCGCTCCTACATAAAAGCTCAGGCGATGATCCGGGCGTCAGGTGCCCCCGAATGCCCGGCGGCGCTGATCGACCGTCCATTTCCCGTTATAATCCCGCGCTTTTCCGGGCCGTCCGCTGCCCGTCACATTTCCAGCCAGGCACGCACCCATGACCATCCAGGCCGCCGAAGTCGCGAAACGCCGCACCTTCGCCATCATTTCCCACCCCGACGCCGGTAAGACCACCATCACCGAGAAGCTGCTGCTGATGGGCAAGGCCATCGCTGTGGCCGGTACCGTGAAGTCGCGTAAATCCGACCGTCACGCCACCTCCGACTGGATGGAGATGGAAAAGCAGCGCGGCATCTCCATCACCACCTCGGTGATGCAGTTCCCCTATCGCGAGCACATGATCAACCTGCTCGACACCCCCGGCCACGAAGACTTCTCCGAAGACACCTACCGCACCCTGACCGCGGTTGACTCGGCGCTGATGGTCCTCGACGGCGGTAAGGGCGTAGAGCCGCGCACGATCGCCCTGATGGAAGTCTGCCGCCTGCGCGACACGCCCATCGTCAGCTTCATCAACAAGCTGGACCGTGACATCCGCGACCCCATCGAGCTGCTCGACGAAATCGAAGCGGTTCTGAAGATCAAGGCTGCGCCCATCACCTGGCCGATCGGTTGCTACAAGGACTTCAAGGGCGTGTACCACCTGGCCCAGGACAAGGTCATCGTCTACACCCCCGGCCACGGCCACGAGCGAACCGAGATCAAGGTGATCGAAAAGCTCGACTCGGATGAAGCCCGCGCCCACCTGGGCGACCTCTACGACAATTTCGTCGAGGAGCTGGAGCTGGTGCAAGGCGCCTGCCACGAGTTCGACAAGGAAGCCTTCCTCAAGGGCGAGATGACCCCGGTGTTCTTCGGTACCGCCCTGGGCAACTTCGGCGTCGACCAGGTGCTCGATTGCATCGTCGACTGGGCGCCGAAGCCCCTGTCGCGCGCCACCCACGAGCGCAGCGTCGAGCCGATCGAAGAGAAGTTCTCCGGCTTCGTGTTCAAGATCCAGGCGAACATGGACCCGAAACACCGCGACCGCATCGCCTTCATGCGCATCTGCTCGGGCAAGTACGAGAAAGGCATGAAGATGCGCCACGTGCGCCTGGGCAAGGACGTGAAGATCGCCGACGCGCTGACCTTCTTCTCCTCCGAGCGTGAGCAACTGGAAGAAGCCTTCGCCGGCGACATCATCGGCCTGCACAACCACGGCACCATCCAGATCGGCGACACCTTCACCGAAGGCGAAGCCCTCGGCTTCACCGGTATCCCGCACTTCGCCCCGGAACTCTTCCGCCGCGTACGCCTGAAGGACCCGCTGAAGTCCAAGCAGCTGCGCCAGGGCCTGCAGGAACTGGCCGAGGAAGGTGCCACCCAGGTGTTCTTCCCTGAGCGCAACAACGACATCATCCTCGGCGCCGTGGGCGTGCTGCAGTTCGACGTCGTCGCCAGCCGCCTGAAGGAGGAATACAAGGTCGAGTGCGCCTACGAGGCGATCAACGTCTGGTCCGCGCGCTGGATCGAGTGCAAGGACGAGAAAAAGCTCAAGGAGTTCAAGGACAAGGCCTTCGAAAACCTTGCCGTGGACGGCGGCGGCCACCTCACCTACCTGGCACCGACCCGCGTGAACCTCAACCTGATGGAAGAGCGCTGGCCGGACGTGAAATTCCGCGCCACTCGCGAGCATCACTGACCGCGCCCTGTAGGAGCGAGCTTGCTCGCGAACCGGACCATCCGCTTCGCCAGCAAGCTGGCTCCTACATTCCCTCCCTTGCCCCTCCTGACGCCCTGAGCAAGCCTTCCTGTTTCCCCCACAGGGAGAGCAATGGATGCGCTATCAAGGAAGGAACCTGCGTAAAGGCCGCCTCTCCGAGCCCGGCCGAATCTACCTGCTGACCACTGTCACCCATGAGCGGACGCCTGTGTTCGCCACGTGGAATGCTGGCTGTCTGGTCGCCTGGGAGATTTACGCGATGCGGGAGGGTCGCTCCTTGGAAACCCTCGCGTGGGTATTGATGCCGGATCATCTGCATTGGCTCGTCCAGTTGCATACGGGAACTCTTGAAGAGCATGTCCAGCGACTGAAGTCCCGCTCGGCAATCGCCCTGAACTCAATGAAGAGCAGTAGTGGACGCGTGTGGCAAAAGGGGTTTCATGATCACGCCCTCCGCAAAGAGGAAGACGTGCGAGCCGTGGCCCGCTATGTCGTTGCGAACCCCTTACGAGCCGGCCTCGTAGAGAAGCTGGGGGATTACCCGTTCTGGGATGCGATCTGGTTGTAGGAGCGAGCTTGCTCGCGAACCCCGCCCCCGCTATTCGCCAGCAAGCTGGCTCCTACATCCAAACCGCGCATCCCCCTGTAGGAGCGAGCTTGCTCGCGAACCCCGCCCCCGCCATTCGCCAGAAAGCTGGCTCCTACATCCGAGCCGCGCATCCCCCTGTAGGAGCGAGCTTGCTCGCGAATCCCCGGCCACACCATTCGCCAGCAAGCTGGCTCCTACATCCAAACCGCGCATATCCCTGTAGGAGCGAGCTTGCTCGCGAAACCCCGGCCACGCCATTCGCCAGCAAGCTGGCTCCTACATTCGAGCCGCGCATATCCCTGTAGGAGCGAGCTTGCTCGCGAACCCTGCCCTCGCCATTCGCCAGCAAGCTGGCTCCTACATCTGAGCCGCGCATCCCCCTGTAGGAGCGAGCTTGCTCGCGAAAGAACCACAACGATCTACGGATCGAGGGCGCCGGAGGTCCAGGTGCTCGAGGGCGCCGAACCGGTGAACTTGGCAGCTATCGCCCCTTCCGGGATCAGCCGGTCGCGATAGCGGGTGACCATCACCCCCGCCTGGGGCGCCAGCAGCCGCTGTTCGCTGGACGGATCGCCGGGGATGGCGATGACACGGGCGAAACATTCACCGGCCTGAACGGCGTCGCCAAGCTCCCGCTCGAACACCAGGACCCCAGCAGTCGGCGCGAAGACGGTTTCCATATTCCCGATAGGCACCGCCCTGCCCTGCCACACCGGTAGCTGCGCCGGCTCGGCGACAAGGCCACGGGCACAGAGGAAGGTATAGAGCCCATCGGCATCCTGCTGCGCCAGGGCGTCGCTGACATCCCCCTGCCCACGCAACTCGACGGTGGACACCAGGCGACCTTCCACACGCCCCTCCGCCAGCCAGGGCGCAATCACCACTTCCTCGAAGGCGCCATCGCCGTCTCCCTCCCAGATGATCGCGACCTCGGCCCCAAGGGCTGCCGCAAGGTCCTGCCCGGCCGGCCAGAAGCACTGGTGCAGGTAGACGTATTGCAGCGCTTCGTCGTCCGTGTGCAGGTCAAGGACGATGTCGGCATCTGCCGCAAGTCCGGCCAAGGCTTTCTGCCAGACAGCCAGATTGCCCACGGGCTTGTCCTGCGCCGCAGACCCGGGGAACCCGCGGTTGAAATTGCGGCTGCTGGACTCGTGCACGCGCCCCAGGATGCGCCCATGGCGGAACTGGCCGATGCCCAACGGGTTGGCCTGGGGCACCACGGTGACGCAGCCTCGCAACAGGCCGTTCTCCGCGGCCTGGGCGAGGCGCGGCAGGAGCTTGTGCAGCACCAGCATGCCGGCGATCTCGTCCGCGTGGACCCCGGCCTGCAGGTGAACCCTGGGGCCCGGCTTTCCACTGTCCAGGCGCCAGGCTGGTACCCGCAGCTGGACACCGGAATCACTCGGAACATACAGCGAGACGTCTTCGATCATGTCCTACCTCCTCTTGGCCGCCGGACGAGTCCGGACGGTTGGTTTGTCGTAGGGCCAGGCGGTACTATCCCGGCCCATCGAGCGAAGGAAATCGCCCCTTGGATACGCCCCGCGAAAGACAGCCCCGGACCAACCCCGACGAACGCCGCGAGCACCTGGTGCGCGCCGCGCTGCGCTGTCTGGTTGCCGAGGGCCACGCCGGTATTTCGGTGCGCCGAATCGCCAAGGAAGCCAACGTCGCCGTGGGCCTGATCAATCACTACTTCGGCAGCATCGACGCACTGGTCGCACAGGCCTATGAAACCCTCGCCAGCGAGGTCAACCAGGCCCTGGTGGCTCGCATCGATGCTGCCGGTCCGGCACCCGCCGCACGTCTCGAAGCCTTCCTGACCGGCTACTTCTCGCCAGTCACCCTGGACCCTGACCTGCTCAGCCCCTGGGTGGTGTTCTGGAGCCTGATCCGCCACTCCCCACAAGTGAACGAAGCCCACGAACGCACCTACGGCGGCTCCCTGGTACTGCTGGAACAACTGCTCTCGGAACTGGCCCGCGAAGAAGGCTTCTCCATCGCCAAGCCGCGCCTGGCGGCCATCGGCCTCTCGGCCATGCTCGATGGCCTATGGCTGGAGTGGTGCCTCAACCCCGCGAACTTCAGCGCCGAGGAAGGCCTTGAGATCAGCCGCCGCTGGGTCGACAGCTTGCGGCGCGGGGCTTATGCCTGAGCGACACCGCCACATGCCGAATCTGTAGGGGCGAATTCATTCGCCAAGGGCGACGCAGTTGCCCTGATTGCCATTCAGGGCAGACCTTCGGCCTGCTTGGCGAATGAATTCGCCCCTACAACAACTCTTTCTTCATCCCTCAGTTCGCCCGGCGAAACATGCTTCGTCGCTCCGCCAGGCCAAACCCCATTTCGATCATGAAGGTCAGGCAGACGTAGATACCCGCCACCAGCAGCAGCGGCTGGTAGATCTGGAAGGTCTGCGCACGCACCACGTTGGCGGCCCCCAACAGGTCGACCACGGCAACGGTGGAAGCCAGGGCGGTGGACTTGAGCAGCATCACCGTTTCACCGGCCAGGGTCGGTAGCAACAGACGGATCGCCCTGGGCAGCCAGACGCGGTACAGCACCAGGCGCTGACGCATGCCGAAAGCCGCCGCAGCCTCCAGTTCGCCCCTGGGCACGGATTTCATGCCGCCACGGATGACTTCGCCGACATAGGCCCCCACCGAGAGCACCAGGGCGAAGACGATGTACCAGAAGCCATCGCGCAGGTAGGGCCAGAGGAAGCTGCCGCGAATCAACGGGAACTGGGCAAACAGGCTGCCAAGCCCGTAGTAGAAGATGTAGATCTGCACCAGCAGCGGCGTGCCGCGAATCACGCTGGTGTAGGCAAGGCTCGTTCCCGCCAGCAACGGATTGCGCGACATCCTCGCCAACGCCACCAGCAGTGCCAGGACGAAGCCCAGGCCTGCGGAGATGACGAGGATGAGCAAGGTGGTGCCAAGGCCGTTGAGCAACAACTTGCCGTAGTCGAATATCCAGGTAGCGGTCATCACAGGCCCTCGCTCACACCGATGGGGTCCAGCGGCGGAAGCGCCGCTCGAGCCAGCCGGAAAACAGGTTGGAGAGCACCGTCAGCAGGTAATAGAAGACTGCGGCGGTGAGGTAGAAGGTCAGGTATTGGCGGGTAGAGCCGGCCGCCTGCTTGGCGGTGAAGAGCAACTCGTTGGTACCGACCACGCTGATCAGGGCGCTGTCCTTGATCAGGTTGACCCAGAGGTTGGCCATCCCGGCCAGGGCGTTGGGGGCCATGATCGGCAAGGTCACCCGGCGGAACAGGCTGAACCCGTTCAGGCCGAACGCGCGTGCCGCCTCGATCTGCCCATGGGGAATGGCCTGGATGGCACCCCGGAATATCTCCGAGGCATAGGCGCCCTGTACCAGGCCGAGCACCGCGATGGCCACCACCGTGCCGTTGAGTTTGAGATCGCCGTAGCCGAGCCAGGCGAACAGCTTATTGAGCCCCATCGAACCCACGTAGTAGAGCAACAGGATCAGCAGCAGCTCGGGCACCGCGCGACACAGGGTCGTATAGCCACGCATGAGCTGCGCAACCGGGCGCGGACCGTTGAGCTTGCCCATGGCGACGGCAAGACCGATCAGCATGCCGACCAGGAAGGCACCGACGGAAATCTGCAGGGTTACCCACAACCCCTTGAGCAGCGCCGGGCCCCAGCCCTGGGCACCAAAGCCGACCAGTTCAAAGTAAGACTGCATTGCAGGCCCTCATCGAGGCGGAAATGCGCCATCCCGGTCGGGCCGGGATGGCTCCGGAGGTCACTGCTTCGGCGCGACGCTAACGTCGAAGTACTTGGCGGAGATGGTCTTGTAGTCCTCGCTGGCCAGCAGCTTGCCGATGGCGTCGTCGAGGCGCGCCTTTAGGGCGGTGTCTTCCTTGCGCAGGCCGGCGCCCACGCCACGGCCGAACAGCGGATCGTAGGGCACCTCGCCTTTGTTCTCGATGCCGGCAGCCTGGGCATCAGGGGATTTGACGAAGGCGCTGACGGCAATGCCGTCAGCCATCATCAAGTCGATGCGCCCCGCCACCAGATCAGCGTTCACCGAGTCCTGAGTGTCGTAGTAACGCACGTCGGCGATGTCTTCGTAGTGCTGCTTCAGGTAGTTGGAGCTGACGGTGGAAAGCTGCACGCCGACCACCTTTCCTTTCAGTCCTTCGGGGCTGACGGCGACATCCAGCGCCTTGGGCGCCGCCACGGCGACGGGGGTGTCGTAATAGGCGCGGCTGAAGGCGATCTGTTTCTCGCGTTCCTCGGTGACGGACATGGAGTTGAAGATGACATCCACCTTCTTCGCCATCAGGGCCGGAATCAGGCCGTCCCAGGCCACCTCGTCGATCTCGCACTGGGCCTGCATCTGTGCACAGAGCGCACGGATCAGGTCCGGCTCGAAGCCTGCCCACTGGCCGTCGGGCTGCTTGCTGGAGAACGGCGGATAGGGTTCCGCCGCCATCGCGAACTTCAGGGTTTCGGCCTGCGCGCCCACCGCGCCGGCCATGAGCATTACCGCACCCGCCATCCAACGTGCCAGTTGAGACTTCTTCATGGTTTCTGCCCTGCTTGATGTTGTTGTGGTTAGAGCTTGTCGAACTGGCCGCGCCCGGCGGCCGGAATCAGCGATTCTGGTGGGCGGTGACGAACTGCCGGCAGCGCTCGCTGCGTGGTTTCAGGAACACTTCCTGCGGCGATCCTTCCTCTTCGATGCGTCCCTGGTGAAGGAAGGCGACATGGCTGGAAACGTCGCGGGCGAAGGCCATTTCGTGGGTGACCAGGATCATGGTGCGACCCTCTTCGGCCAGGGAACGGATCACCCGCAGCACTTCGCCCACCAGCTCCGGGTCCAGCGCCGACGTCGGCTCGTCGAACAGCATGACCTTGGGTTCGACCGCCAATGCACGGGCGATCGCCACCCGCTGCTGCTGCCCGCCGGAGAGGAATGACGGGTATTCATGGCGCTTGGCAGCGAGTCCCACCCGCTCCAGCAGTGCCTCTGCCCGCTCGATGGCTTCGGCGCGGCTTTCACGCAGGACCTGGATGGGCGCTTCGATGAGGTTTTCCAGCACGGTGCGGTGCGGCCAGAGGTTGAAGCTCTGGAACACCATGCCGAGACGCGAGCGAATGCGGGTCAGTTGCTTCTGGTCCGCCACCATCGGTTCGCCGATACGGCTGGTGGTGAGACGAATGCTCTCGCCATCGACCGTGACGGTGCCCTGGTTGGGGATTTCCAGCATGTTGATGCAGCGCAGCAGTGTACTTTTGCCCGAGCCGCTGGCGCCGATCAACGACACCACTCCGCCCTCCCGGGCGGTCAGCGAAACGCCCTTGAGCACCTCGAACTGGCCAAAGCGCTTGTGGATCGAATCCACCTCCACCATTTTCGGTCGCTCGATTTTCTCCGCCCGAACATCGGCGGGCACGGTCGGGCGCACTTCGATGAACGAGCCCGATCCCAGGGTGCTGGCAAAGCGGCGAATGCGCGCGCAGGCTTCGGCCAATTGCGCTTCGCCCAAGCTATAGGACAGACGCACGAATCCATCTGCGGAAGGGCCGAAAGCCGCAGCATCCAGCACCGAGACGCCGGTTTCGCGGAACAGTTTCCAGGCGAAGTCGAGGGAACTGAGGCCGCTGGCGCGTACGTCCAGCAGGACGAACATCCCCGCCTCGGGCTTCAGCACCTTGAGCGGTGCGCAATTCTGCAGCGCTTCGACCACAAGGTCGCGGCGACGGCGGTAGAGCTCACGCATTTCCCCGGTCACCTGGTCGTAGGTGCGCACGGCGGTCAACGCCGCTTCCTGCACGAAACCAGGAAGCCCATACAGCACGTTCAACGCCAGGTTTTCGATATGGGCCACCAGTTCGGGGCCAGCCACCACCCAGCCAGTGCGCCAGCCGGTCATCGCGTGGGACTTGGACAGGCTGCCGATACTGACGGTGCGCTCGTGCATGCCCGGTAATGTGGCGAAGTAGCGGTGAGGCTGTTCGAAGGTCAGGCTCTCGTAAACCTCATCCACAACGACCCATAGGTCATGCTGTTGCGCCAGCCCGGCGATGGCCTGCAATTCCTCGGTGTTGAGTACCACGCCGGTCGGGTTGTTGGGGTTGGCGAAGAAGATGGCGCGAGTTCGTTCGCTGATGGCCGAGCGCAAGGCGTCGAGGTCAGGGCGGAAGCCTCTCTCCGCCGGACAGGGCACGCGCACCAGCGTGGCGCCGGTGGCCTTCAGGGTGGCCTCGTAGGTGACGTAGACCGGATCGAAGACGATGACTTCGTCACCAGCTTCCAGCAGGCACATGGCTGCCGCATAAAGACCGTTCTGCGCGCCAGCCACGAGGATCGCGCTGTCCGCCGTCACCGGCTGGCCGGTCAGGCGGCTGTGCAGATCGGCGATGGCCTGGCGCAGCTCGGGGCGGCCGGCGACGTCGCAGTAATGGGTGTCACCCGCTTGCAAGGCCTGGATGGCCGCGGCGGTGATGGGTTCCGGGGTGGCGAAATCCGGGTCGCCGATGCTGAGGATGATCACATCCTCGCCCGCACGTTGGGCGGCGATGGCCGCGTAGTGAATATCCCAGGCGGCTGTGCCTGGCCCTGCCATTCTCTCCACAAGCGAAGCGAAACGCATGTTCGGGCCCCATTGCTAAGGGTGGAATCCGGGTCACGTGGCTGCATCGGCGAACCGGCGAGTGGGGCCAACCATAGCCCAGCATGAACGAGTGTTCAATAGCGATTTCAGCCTTGTTTTGCTGGCTCTACGCGATGCCCCGAGGCAGAGCGGATGCACCGGAAAAATCCGCCCGAACGCCCTGGGAATGGGCATGTCGAACCGGAAAAGGCGGTATATGCTGGCGCCATGCTGATCGATACCCATAACCACCTGGACTTCCCCGACTTCGACGCTGACCGCGACGAGGTCCTGGCGCGCTGCCGCGTGCGGGGCGTGCGCCGTCAGGTGCTGCTCGGCGTGTTTCGCGAGAACTGGGAGCGGGTCTGGGACATGGCCAACGCCGGGGATGACTTCTGCACCGCGCTCGGCCTGCATCCGATCTACCTGGCGCAACACCGGGATGAGCACGTGCGGGAACTGCGCCAGTGGCTGGAGCGCCATGCGGGCAATCCCAAGCTCTGCGCGGTGGGCGAAATCGGCCTGGACTACTTCGTCGCTGAACTGGATCGTGACGCCCAGCAGCGCCTGTTCGAAGCCCAGCTGGCGCTGGCGGCGGAGTTCGAGCTACCGCCGCTGCTGCATGTACGACGCAGTCATGCAGCAGTGATCGCCACCCTGAAACGCTTCCGCCTCAAGCGTCCCGGCATCATCCACGCCTTCGCCGGCAGCCTTGAGGAAGCGAAGGAGTACCGCAAGCTGGGCTTCCGCCTGGGCCTTGGCGGTGCGCCCACCTGGCACCAGGCCAAACGCCTGCGCAAGGTGGTGGCGCAGTTGCCGCTGGAGGACATCGTCCTGGAAACCGACTCACCGGACATGGCGCCCGCCATGCATCCCTACGGCCGCAACAGCCCGGAATTCCTGCCGGACATCTGTCTGGCCCTGGCGGAGATTCGCGGGGTTACGCCCGAGGAGCTGGCCCAAGCGAGTACGCGTAATGCCTGCGAAGTGTTCGGCTGGCGCGACCTGGCGGGGTGAACCTTCCTTGTAGGGGCGAATTCATTGGCTCTGTCGGCGTTAGCCAGGCTTCCGCACCAGCCTGATGCAACCCTCTCCCCCGCCCCTCTCCCGCAGGCGGGCGAGGGGTGACTCGCGCCGGCGAGGCACACGTAATCCTGAAGCCCACACGGGCCTGAACCTTGGAAAATGAGGTGGGGACATGAATTCGCCCCCACAGGAAGACCGCGAACACCGAGCACAAAAAAAGCCCGCCAATCGGCGGGCTTTTTCATCAGGTCAAACCTCAGACGCGGAACGCACCAATCAGCTGCTTGAGCTGCGCGACCTGGCCGGACAGCTCGCGACTGGCCTTCTCGGTCTGACTCGCCCCTTCGGCAGTGCGCTCGCCGGCGTGGTTGATCTCCACGATGTTCTGGTCGATATCGTGGGCCACTGCGGTCTGCTGTTCAGCGGCGGCAGCGATCTGCTGGTTCTGGTCGACGATCATGCCCACCGCACCGAGGATGTTTTCCAGCGCGGCCTGCACCTTGCCGGACTGGTTGACGGTGCCGTCGGCCATCTGGTGGCTGACGTTCATCGCCTTGACCGCAGCGCCGACACCGCCCTGCAGCTTGACGATCATCTGCTCGATTTCCTCAGTGGACTGCTGGGTACGCTTGGCCAGCGTACGCACCTCGTCTGCCACCACGGCGAAACCACGCCCCTGCTCACCCGCACGCGCCGCTTCGATGGCAGCGTTCAGGGCCAGCAGATTGGTCTGCTCGGCGATGCCCTTGATCACTTCCAGCACGCGGCTGATGGAGGCGCTGTCCGCAGCCAGCTGGTTGATCACGCTCACCGACTGGTCGATCTCGCTGGCCAGCTTCTCGATGCTGCCCAACTGGGACTCCACCAGGGCGCGGCCGCTGACGGTTTCCTGGTTGACGCTCTGGGCGCTGTCCACGGCCGCGGCGGCACTGCGCGCGACTTCCTGCGCGGTGGCAGACATCTGGTTCATGGCCGTGGCCACCTGCTCGATCTGGCTGCGTTGCCCGGCGACAGCGATGTTGCTTTCACCCGAAACCTGCTCGACACGGCCGGCCTGGCGTTCGACTTCGGAGACGGTGTGGCCAACCAGTTCGATCAGGTCATGGATCTTAACCACGGTGCCGTTGAACACCTGGCCCAACTCACCCAGCTCATCACGACTCTCAGCCCGGAAGCTCACGGTCATGTCGCCGCCGGCAACCTGATCCATCACCTTGCCCAGGCTCTTCAGGGTGGTGCGGGTGGACACATAGAAGCCGCTGTAGAGGTAGACGATGGCGAGGAACACCATCACCAGCGCTACCACCAGCAACACGGTCTGCACGCGCTTGCCAGCCAGACGGCTTTCCAGCTCAGCCTTGAGGAACGCCAGGGCGCCGTCGTTGAGCTGGTAGGTCTTTTCCAGAGAGGTGCTGACCTGGTCGTAGAACTGCTGCCACGGCGTGTCGAGGGTGTCGGCCATGATGACCTTGTCCTCGAACAGCGTCGCGTTCTGCTTGATAGTGTCGCGGCTCGCGGCGGTCAGCGCGTCCAGCGCCTGGTGACCGCGCGGGCTGCCGTCGAGGGCATCGGCGATCTTCAGGCCGTATTCGGCGTTGAGCTTGTCCAGGTCCAGCAACAGGTCGTCCAGCTTGGTGCTGGCGGCGGAGTTGAGGAAGCCCTGGCCAAGGGAATAGGCACCAACGGCGCGGCCCTTGCCGAGTGCCATGGTGACTTGCGGCGTGGTCGTGGTGATCAGCTCGGTGATCTGGCGCACGTCAGCCTGGTCGTCCTGGCTGAGCCCGGCCTGGCCGGAGACGAATTTCATGAAGACCTGGGAGTTGCCCAGCAGCTTCTCGATCATCGCGCTCTTGCTCTGCAGGGACGTCTCGACCTTGGCGGTCTGCAGGGCAGCGACCAGCTCGTCGCGCTTGGTATTGAAGGCTTCGACCTGCTCAGGCTCGGAGGTAACCGGCGCCAGCGCCTGGAGGGTCTTGAGCAGATCCTGCTCGAGGCTGGTGATGCGTTTCTCCAGGTCCCCGGCCTGACCCGACTGGCCGATCATCGAGTTGATCAGGACCAGGTCGTTGAGACTTTCCAGATTGCGCCGCACATTCAGGCTGGCACCCAGCAGGTCCAGGCTCTGCAACTCGGAACGGGTATTGACGAATTGACGGTAGGAGTCGCGCACCAGATAGAAATTGGTGATCAACATCGGCAGGAAGAACAGAACACTGATCAGACTGAACTTCATGCCGAAACTGAGTCGGTTCATCAGGGCGATGGCAGGATACAACAGGGTCTTCACGAGACGTCTCCTGTTCTCATTTATTGTTATGGGCGCGCTCCGCATGACTGACAGTGCTCCGCCAAGGCCGGCAGCTTCTCCCCACTGCCAGACAGCGACCGGATTTCAATCAGCTACTTCTGTGAGCCATGTCAGACAATTCTGGCGCGCTCATCTGTGTACCCGATATCGGCAGGAGTTTCTGTAACTAAAGGTTAAGCAGGAAGGGCCTGCCCGACGGTTGCGTCGGGCAGGGGATGGAGCGGAGATCAGAACAGCAGCGCCCAGACGGCGAAGCCGGCGTACCAGAGCACAGCCGCGCGAACCAGCAGTTGCCAGAGAGCATCCAGGGTTGCCACGCCGGCATCGCCGCTAACGGGCTCCGGCAGTTCGGCGGCGGCACGACCGGCCAGTTCGATGTACTGCCGAGCCGAGATGTCCCAGTTCAGTAATTCATGCAGCAGCACCCGGCTGACCCCGACGAAGTTGCCCACCAGCGAGAAACTCGCTGCCAGCACTCGGACAGGTAGCCAGTCGAAGGCATGGCGAATCGACTCCGCACGTTCTTGCAAAGCGGGTGTAGCGGCATGCTCGGCCGCCAGCGCAAACAGCCGGTAGGCCAGGGCCGCCACGGGCCCGAGCAACGCATACCAGAAGATCACCGCAAAGAAGCCTTGATACGCCTGCCAGAGCTGATAGCCCTGAACCTGTTGCAACAGGTCGCCGCCCTCGTCCGCCTCCAGGCCGAGGTCGCGTTCAGCGACGTGATAGGCAGCCTGGGTGTCACCGCGCCGCCAGGCATCGCGGAAGGGGCCGAGGTCAGCCAGCACGTCTCCACGCCCCAGGCTGTAGATGATCACCAGCAGGTGCACCGGAAATGCCAACCAGCCATAGGCCACCGGCTCCAAGAGCAGCAGGAGCAGCGCCAGCAACACCAGGGGCGGCAAGACCAGCAGCGCCAGAATCGCCCAGGGACGCTCGCTCAGGCGTGGATTGTTTTCAGCCTTGGCCAGCTCGCGCAGCCAGAAGCCGTCTTGCTGGATATGCCGACGCCAGGCGGAGAACTTCTCGATCCAGAGCACCAGCAACAACACCAGAAAATACATGGGTCCCTCCTCTTCCTAAGGTTTGAGTGCAGCCCGCAGGCGCGCCCAATCAAACGCAGGCCCCGGATCGGTCTTGCGGCCCGGGGCGATATCGCTGTGCCCACAGATCCGCTCCGGTGTGATAGCCGGGAACGCGAGGCGCAACTGCTTCACCAATGCGATCAGCGCAGCGTACTGAGGTTCAGTGAACGGCCGATCATCGGTGCCTTCCAGCTCTATTCCCAGGGAAAAATCGTTGCAGTTGTCCCGCCCGTCGAACAGGGAAACGCCCGCGTGCCAAGCTCGTTCATTGCAGGAAACGAACTGGGTGACGGTGCCGTCGCGCTCGATCAGAAAATGCGCGGATACCTTGAGATCGCGAATGCCCTCGAAGTAGGGATGCTCGGCGGGATCGAGGCGATTCTGGAAGAACTCCTGCACCTTCCCCGTGCCGAACTGCGCGGGCGGCAGGCTGATGTTGTGGATCACCAACAGGGAGACTTCCCCCTGCGGGCGACAGTTGAAGTTGGGCGATGGGCAGTGGCTGATGCCCTGGCACCAACCGGATGCGAGGTCCAGCTGCATGTCGGCTCCTTGGTCTGCCGCCCACTTTAGGCGCAGTGGAGCCATTTTAGCGAGAGGCGAGCGGTAGCTGACCGAGTTCTGCAAAGCCCAACGTGCGGGGTGGAGGCATGGTCATGTTGGGTTTCGCTGCGCTCTACCGCAACCTACAAAAGCGGTGTGCAGAAGTCCCGCCCTTTGGACCGGCTCAAGCCCCCTTGAGCCGACGCAGGTTGCCGATCACCGATTCCAGGGCGCGATCGAACAGGAGTGCGTCGTCCAGCAGACGAATCGCTTGACGGCGGAACTCCACCGCAAGGCCCATGCGGGTTTTCTCCAGCACCTTCATGCCGGTACGGTTGACGAAGATGTACTTGCCGGTGGGCTTGATCAGCGCCGCCAGCTTGCAACGCAGCTTGTGCTCTTCGTCTTCCTGGAACTCGACCCAGCTGCCGACTCGTAGGTTATCGACGAAGCCAAGCGCCTCTTCGTCATCCGCCAGGCTGAGCTCGGGCTCCTGCACCTGGGATTCACCGGGTGCGGCCAGGACGATTTCCTCGACCACGGCAACCATGGCGGGTGCGTCCTCTTCCGGCTCATCTTCATCCGGCAGATCGAGCAGCAGAGGCGGTGACTCGAGGCCGTCGTCGGCAACCACTTCCACCGGTTCGGGTTTGCGGAAACGCTGGAAAGCCTGGACGTGCAAGGCCTCCAGCTGGCTGAAGAATTCACTGGTGGAGAAGGGATCGAACGCGGCGCTGGCCAGCCCTTCGCGCAGGGACTTGAGCAGGCCCGGCACCAGTTCCAGCAGGCGGGCACGCGCTTCGGGAGCCTCGTGGGGCTCCACGCTCCAGATCAGATCGTCCATGGTCTGCTGGCTGGCCTGCCATTCAGACGACTCCACGCCGTGCTTGAGGCAGCTCAGCAGCATGACCTTGCTCCAGGCCTCCTGCAGCAGGCGCACCACCACTTCCGGCAGGGTACGGCCCAGCAGACGCTGGTTGAGCGCTTCCTCAACCTGCCGGCGAGCCAGTTCTGCCTTCGCGCGGCCTTCTTCGGCATCGCGGGTGCGCTGCTCCAGCAGTTCACTGCGACGACGTTCGTCACCGGTGTAGGAAAGGAACTCGGCAAGCAGCTCGGAGAAGATCGCCGGATCGTCGACGAAGTCGTTCAGCAGGCGCTGCACCACTTGTTCGATGCGCTGGTAGAGATTGTCGCGCTGGGCATCGTCCTGCTCCACCCAACCCAGGGCGGCGGAGGCGATTTCGTTGAGCAGGCGACGCGCCGGGTGGCTGCCGCGGCTGAAGAAGGTCTTGTCCAGCAGGGCGACCTTGAGCATGGGGATCTGCATCCGGCCGATGAGGGCCTTGAGCGAATCCGGCAGGGTGCGGTCGTCGAGGATGAACTCGAAGAGCATGGACACCAGGTTGATGACGTCGTCGTCCACCTGTCCCACCACCCGTGCACGGCCGCTGCGGGCACTGGCGCGGGTCAGCAACTGGTCGAGGCTCACGCGCAGGTCGTAGTCATCGCTGTGCTGTTGTGGCAGGTGCTGCTGCAGGTGCGATAGCAGTCGCATCAGATCGATACTGCTTACCGGCACCGCGTCGGCGGGATGCTGGCGTGCTGGCAACGCGGTGCCACGAACCTGAGACAGCAGGTCCTGGAGCACCCCAAAGACTTCCTGAACGCCCTCGTCATGGGCCTGGGCAGCGCCCAGGGTTGCAGCACCAGACTGGGGCGGCGGGGCACTCGGGGCGGACTGATGCGGCTGGCGCCGCGCCGGTGCCGAGCGCAGGTCCGGCAGCACGCCGGCCGCTACCAGCAGTTGGTTGGCTTCGGCGTAGATCTGGTCCAACTCGGTGAGTACGTACTTCTCGAACAGCTTGAGAATGATCAGCTTGACCTTGATCTCGACGCCAAGGCTGCGGCACGCATCGAGGAAAACCTCGCACAGCAGGCGCGGGCCCAACGGATTGGACTTGTCCTCGACCTTCTTGCTGACCAAGGTATTCAGGCGGGTGGTGAGGTGGCCGAGGGCAATGCCATCTCGAGTCATCACCTTGGCGACCATGGCGTCCAGCGCCACGGCTTCCTCGAGTTCGTCGTTCTGCACCAGGGACAGGGTGTCGAAGGACACCGCATCCAGTTGCGGTGCCTTGCCTATCTCGTACTGATTGAGGGAAGAGAATGACTCGAAGACCTTCTGCAGGAAGGTCCGCTCGATGCTTTTGCGCTTGAGCCGCAGATCGCGCATCGCCTCGAAGAAGGCATTCTGCTCGGCGTTGCTGGTGGCACGGTCCGCCATCTCGAAGAGGGTGTCGTCCGCATTGTCGAACAGCACCTGAAGCGCCTGCTTCAGCTGCAATGCCACTTTGTCGCGCACCTGGATCAAGGCCACGGGCAGCCTTCCTACGGGCGAGGTTGGCGATTGCTGGGCGGCCCCCTTGTTCAGCGGCACCACCTTAGCGTCGGTCTGCATCACGAGCCTCCCGCAGGCCGAGCCCTTCCAAAGGACCTATCGGACCACGATTCGAACATGGGGAGTCATCCATAACGTCAAGCATCTGGCGTCAAAAATAGAAATTTCCGACGTCATTATAGGGATGCTGCCGTGACAACCAAGCGGCGTTTTCCTACAGACATGAAATAAGTCACAGATGCAGGGCCTCCCACCGACAAACGCACGGCATGCCCTCTGACTTCTAGCAGAAAGCGCGGACCGGTTGTTCATCGGCACTGCGCCGGTCGTCGGCAGCCTTTATAATCGCCGCCATCCTGCTTGCGGAGCCCACCATGCCCAACCTTCTTCTCGCTGACCTCGCTGCTGAAATCGAGACCAACGTACGCACCGCCCTCAAGGAAGACATCGGCAGCGGCGACATCACCGCCCAGCTCATCCCGGAGGATCGCCAGGCCCGCGCCACGGTGATCACCCGCGAAGCGGCCATCATCAGCGGCACCGCCTGGGTAAACGAGGTGTTCCGCCAGCTCGATCCGCGCGTGAAAGTGGAATGGCAGGTCCAGGACGGCCAGCGCGCCGAGGCCAACCAGCCCCTGTTCCACCTCGAAGGCCCGGCCCGCGCACTGCTCAGCGGCGAGCGCAGCGCCCTCAACTTCCTCCAGTGCCTGTCGGCCGTCGCCACCCGCGTTGGCCACTATGTGGAGCTGGTGAAAGACACCCAGGTGAAGCTCCTCGACACCCGCAAGACCCTGCCCGGCCTGCGCCTCGCGCAGAAATACGCCGTGACCTGCGGCGGCGGCCACAACCACCGCATCGGCCTGTACGACGCCTTCCTCATCAAGGAAAACCACATCGCAGCCAGCGGCGGCATCGCACAGGCCATCGAAGCAGCCCACCGCATCGCCCCCGGCAAGCCCGTGGAAGTTGAAGTGGAAAGCCTCGACGAACTCCAGCAGGCCCTCGAAGCCGGCGCCGACATCATCATGCTCGACGAACTCAGCCTCGACGACATGCGCACCGCCGTCACCCTCACCGCCGGCCGCGCCAAACTCGAAGCCTCTGGTGGCGTCAACGAAACCACCCTGCGCACCATCGCCGAAACCGGCGTCGACTACATCTCCATCGGCACCCTGACCAAAGACGTCAAGGCCATCGACCTCTCGATGCGCCTCAGCCTCTGAGCCAAACACCAGACAACAAAAAGCCCCGCGATTGCGGGGCTTTTTGTTTGGATCATGGTGCCGGTGAAAGGAATCGAACCCTCGACCTTCTCATTACGAATGAGCTGCTCTACCGACTGAGCTACACCGGCGGCGTGCGTAAGCTATCAATTTGACCCTTACGCTTCAATGGGTCCCACCGACAGCTCACTAGATGAAAAACAGAGCGCTCAAAAAATAGCCAAGCCCCCCTGTTTAGTCAGATCATTCCGCATGCCTGTAGCAGGCTAAAACATTTCAGCCGACTGACTAAAGCTTATTAACGGCAGTTTGCTGGGCGGAATTTGTCAGCCAAATCACCACCAGTGCAGGTCCAGCGAATGGCACCAAGCGGCACAGTACCAGACCGGAGCGGAGTAGCAGCACCAGCAGGAACTGCGGCTACCGGGTTAGTAACGCAGTCAACGTTAGGAGTACAGCCCGCAGGCGAGCCAGGGATTGCAGGAATCGCAGGGCTTTCTGCCAGAGGTTCCAGGAGGATCGTGTTGGCACCGGCTGCACCACCAGCTGCACCAGTGAAGGTAACGGTGATCTGACCGTTGTCAGGGTCAACCTCTATATTACTTACGTTTGCAGTTGCGACAGGAGGGGTCCAACCCTGAGCAAAGGCGGAACCGTTCGACGCGTTTTCAGACACCGACAGCTTCGCAGCAGAAGCCAAAACAATACCCTCACTTACACGCGCACGCACGGTGTAATCCTGATAGGCCGGAATCGCGATAGCAGCCAAAATACCGATGATCGCAACTACGATCATCAACTCGATCAAGGTAAAACCCTTCTGAGCTTTCATGTTCTTTCCCTCTTAGTTATTAGGCCAGGTGACCTATCCAGCATCTAGCAGAGAACGTGCCAACACTCCCCCCACTTATTCTCCTACGGATTCTTACAAGCCCGACTAACGAAGCTCGCACAGCAGGGCACCTAGTGCCACTTTTTGTCATTCCATGCCCGCTCAATTGGCTGTCGGGGTCAAGTGCGCTATAAGGCGCTATCAATTCGACGAACTGGCTCTCACCATGACTGATTCTGCAACCACCCTTTCGGGGCTGGCCAAACAATTGGTACTGACCAATTTGCTGGATGAGAGAAGCGCATTGCAGGCCCATACCCAGGCCCAACGCAATAAGATCCCGCTGATTACCTACTTGGTGCAGAACAAGCTGCTAAAAAGTCGCGACCTGGCGGAAATGGCGTCGGAGCAGTTCGGGGTGGCCTTCCTCGACCTCGGTAACATCGACAGGGAGGCCCAGCCCAAGGACCTGGTTAGCGAAAAGCTAATTCGCCAACATCGCGCCCTACCATTGTGGCGCCGCGGCAACAAGTTGTTCGTTGCTATTTCCGACCCCACCAACCACCAAGCCGTCACCGATATTCAGTTCAGTACCGGTCTGAATACTGAAGCCATCTTGGTAGAAGATGACAAGCTGGGCGATGCCATCGAGAAGTTCTTCGACAGTGCCAGTAGCGGCATGGAAGAGCTCGGCGACGTCGATCTGGATGGCATAGATGTTGAGGCAGCGGACGATCACAACGATGACAGGCCGGGTAGCACAGAGGCTGATGATGCCCCTGTAGTGCGTTTCGTCAACAAGATGCTGCTGGATGCTATTCGCGGCGGCTCTTCAGACTTGCACTTCGAACCGTACGAGCGCTCTTATCGGGTACGGTTCCGTACCGATGGCATGCTCCATGAAGTAGCTAAGCCACCGATCCAGCTTGCCAGCCGCATCGCCGCCCGCCTCAAGGTGATGGCAGCACTGGACATCTCCGAGCGCCGCAAGCCCCAGGACGGTCGGATCAAGATGAAGATTTCCAAGACGAAATCCATCGACTTCCGAGTCAACACACTGCCCACGCTTTGGGGTGAGAAGATCGTAATGCGTATTCTCGACCCCACCAGCGCACAAATGGGCATCGACGCATTGGGCTACGAGGAAGAACAGAAAGAGCTGTACATGACAGCTCTGAAGCAACCCCAAGGAATGATTCTGGTGACCGGCCCGACCGGCTCGGGCAAGACGGTTTCCCTATATACCGGCCTGAATATCCTCAACACCGTCGATATCAACATCTCCACAGCCGAAGATCCGGTAGAGATCAACCTGGAGGGTATTAACCAGGTCAACGTCAACCCCAAGCAGGGCATGGACTTCGCCCAGGCGTTGCGTGCGTTTCTGCGTCAGGACCCGGATGTAATCATGGTGGGTGAGATTCGTGACTTGGAAACTGCCGAGATCGCCATCAAGGCTGCCCAGACCGGCCACATGGTGCTCTCCACCCTGCACACCAATAGCGCCGCAGAGACATTGACCCGCCTGCGCAACATGGGCGTACCTGCCTTCAACATTGCCACGTCGGTTAACCTGATCATCGCGCAGCGGCTGGCACGTAAATTGTGTAGTCATTGCAAAAAGGAATTGGATGTCCCTCGGGAGACGCTCATTAAAGAAGGCTTCCCGGAAAATCGGATTGGCAGCTTCAAACTTTACGCTCCAGTCGGCTGCGACAACTGCAATCAGGGTTACAAGGGACGAGTGGGTATTTATGAAGTGGTTAAAATCACGCCCCCCCTGCAGCAGCTTATTATGGAGGAAGGCAACTCCATCCAGATCGCCCAGCAGGCGCGCCGCGATGGCTTCAATGACCTGCGAACCTCGGGCCTGGTGAAAGCCATGAATGGCATCACCAGCCTTGAGGAAGTCAACCGCGTCACCAAGGATTAAGCATGGCGGACAAAGCGCTGAAAACCAGTACCTTCGCCTGGGAAGGCACCGATAAGAAAGGCTCGAAGGTCAGAGGTGAAATTTCCGGCCAGAACCCTGCGCTGGTGAAGGCCCAGCTGCGGAAGCAAGGCATCAGTCCAACCAAGGTACGCAAGAAGTCCGCTTCCCTGCTGAGCGCCGGCAAAAAAATCAAGCCCCTGGACATCGCCCTTTTCACCCGGCAGATGGCGACCATGATGAAGGCTGGTGTGCCGCTCATACAGTCCTTCGAAATCATTGGTGAAGGCTTCGAAAAGCCAGCAATGCGCAAGCTGGTGGAGGAGGTGAAGCAGGAAGTCTCTTCTGGCAATAGCCTGGCGAACTCGCTTCGCAAGAAGCCTGAATACTTCGATGAGCTCTATTGCAACCTTGTCGACTCCGGCGAACAAGCTGGTGCGCTGGAAACCTTGCTGGATCGTATCGCCACCTATAAAGAAAAAACCGAGGCGCTAAAGGCCAAGATCAAGAAGGCGATGAACTATCCCATCGCAGTAATCGTGGTAGCCATCATCGTCTCGGCGATCCTGTTGATTAAGGTGGTTCCGCAATTCCAATCAGTTTTTGCGAACTTTGGAGCTGAGCTTCCCGCATTCACCCTATTTGTAATCGGCATTTCCGAGATTTTGCAGGAGTGGTGGTTCATCGTCTTGCTTGGGTTCTTCGTCGTCGGCTTCCTGCTCCAGCAAGCGCACAAGAAATCCGAGAAGTTTCGTGACTGGTTGGATCATACCGTTCTGAAACTTCCCATCGTTGGCGACATTCTCTACAAGTCCGCCGTCGCCCGTTTTGCCCGCACCCTTGCGACTACGTTTGCTGCGGGCGTGCCTCTTGTGGATGCGTTGGACTCGGTAGCTGGCGCCAGCGGTAATGTGGTTTTCAAGAACGCTGTAATCAAGGTCAAATCGGACGTCTCCACCGGCATGCAGCTCAACTTCTCCATGCGCACCACCGGCGTATTCCCCGCCATGGCCGTACAGATGACCGCAATTGGTGAAGAGTCCGGTGCATTGGATGAAATGCTCGACAAGGTCGCCAGCTTCTACGAAGCGGAAGTGGATAACGCCGTTGACGGCCTTACCGCACTCATGGAGCCCATGATCATGGCCGTGCTTGGTGTGTTGGTCGGCGGCCTGATCATCGCGATGTACCTCCCCATCTTCCAGCTCGGCAGCGTCGTCTAAGCGCATGCAGTTGATCGACTTTCTGGCCAGCCACGCACTGGCCTTTGTTTTCTGCGTCCTGCTGCTTGGCCTGCTGGTGGGCAGTTTCCTAAACGTGGTGATCCACCGCCTGCCTGCGATGATGATGCGCGACTGGCAGGAACAAGCCCGTGAAGCGCTGAGCCTGCCCGCAGAACCCAAGGGACCGGTATTCAACCTGATCCTGCCGAACTCCCGCTGCCCCCATTGCAGCCATGAGATTCGTGCCTGGGAGAATATCCCCGTCGTGAGCTACTTGGCTCTGGGCGGTAAGTGCTCCGCCTGCAAGGCCCCCATCAGCAAGCGCTATCCCTTGGTGGAACTGTTGTGTGGCACGCTGTCCGCCTATGTCGCCTGGCATTTCGGCTTCAACTGGCAGGCCGGGACTTTCCTGGTACTGACCTGGGGCCTACTGGCGATGAGCATGATCGACGTCGACCACCAATTGCTGCCGGACGTACTGGTCCTGCCTCTGCTCTGGCTTGGCCTCATCCTCAACAGCCAGGGTGTGTTCGCCAGCCTGGAAGACGCGCTCTGGGGTGCGGTTGCCGGTTACATGAGCCTGTGGTCGGTTTACTGGCTGTTCAAGCTGGTGACGGGCAAGGAAGGCATGGGCCACGGTGACTTCAAGCTGCTGGCAATGCTCGGCGCTTGGGGTGGCTGGCAGGTGCTTCCGCTGACCATTCTGCTGTCGTCCCTGGTGGGCGCGGTGTTGGGCGTGATCATGTTGCGCCTGCGCAACCAGGACACCGCGACCCCCATCCCCTTCGGCCCTTACCTGGCAATTGCCGGCTGGATTGCGCTGCTCTGGGGTGATCAAATAACGGCGACCTATCTGCAATTCGCCGGTTTCAAATGAACAAACCCTGGATTCTTGGCCTTACGGGCGGCATTGGCAGCGGCAAGAGCGCCGTCGCCGCTCACTTCAGCGAGCTTGGCGTGCATCTGGTGGATGCCGACCATGCAGCACGCTGGGTTGTTGAACCCGGTCGCCCCGCACTGGCGAAGATCGCCGAGCATTTCGGGAATGACGTACTGCAAGCGGATGGTCAGCTTGACCGCGCCGCGCTGCGCCAACGGATCTTCGACAATGCGGACGAACGTCGCTGGCTAGAAGCCCTGCTGCATCCGCTGATCGGCCAGGAAATCAGCCAGTACCTGGCTCGCGCCGAATCTCCATACGCCATTCTGGTCTCGCCGCTGCTGATCGAGTCCGGCCAGCATCGCCTGACCCAACGCGTGTTGCTGGTGGACGCGCCGGAAGCTCTGCAGGTTCAGCGCACAGTGCAGCGGGACAAAGTGCCCGAAGAGCAGGTCCAAGCCATATTGAAAGTGCAGGCCAGCCGCGAGCAGCGCCTCAAGCATGCCGACGACGTGCTGCTCAACGATCGCGGCCTGGATTGGCTGCGCGCCGAGGTGGAGCGCCTGCACAACTTCTACCTGACCCTGCGAGGAGGCCAGCCATGAGTCAACCCGTCACTGTGGAGTGCCCGACTTGCGGCGCTCCGGTGGAATGGGGCCCGCAAAGCCCTTCCCGCCCCTTCTGCTCCGAACGCTGCAAGCTCATCGATCTGGGTGCCTGGGCCGCCGAGGAACACGCGATTCCCGGCGACAACCTGGAAGACGAACTTTTCTCCGGCGACTTGCCGCCGCGCGAACACTGATTCTCAAGGGCGCATGAAACTGTAGTCCCGTTCCGGGTCGAGGTTCTCCGCCAGGAAGGTCAGCTCCTGAGCAAGATCGTCCGTCGGGCGCAGCTGCGCGCTGCGCTCGACCACCGCGCTCAGCAAGGCGCGTAGAGCCAGCTCCTCACTGAAACCGTCCCGTTTTGCCGTGTCGAGGCTTTGTCCCAATGCGGCTCTCGCCCAATCGTGAATCCCCATGCTGTCTGCCCCTTGTTGGTGAACGGAAAGGCTGTGTCCGCATTAAGTGTTGCAAGTGGCTGCAGTGCCCGTAGGAGCTGGCTTACCAGCGAATGGCCCCGTTTCGCTAGCAAGCTAGCTCCTACAAGGCCCCTGGACCGATGGCCGATCTCTGGCAACAGCTAACGCAGACATAGCCAATGGAAAAGCGCCATCCACCCTACGAACCCACCCCTGCGAAATCCTTGATGCAGATCAGCCGTCAGCACGGCATCAAATAGGCGAATCCCAGGCAATCAGCGAGGCGGGTCGTCGTCTTTCCAGGGCGCCTGGAGATACCGGGTGCGATTGAAGGTTTCCAGCCAATCCGGGCAGAACACCACAAAGGCGGTCACTGCCGTGCCGTTGATGAAGGCCTCGGGGAACATCACCAGCCAGAGATAGCCGATGAAGTCTTCCAGCCAGGGCGGCATGGGGAAGACGCCATCCATCCACAGCAACCCAAGCCCGATCAGCACACAAAGCAGTGCCGCCAGGGCCGCTGGAAAGAATCCGCAGCAGAAGATGTACACGAACAGATTACGCGGCTGGTAATGCTCGACCCACTTGGCGCACAGCTCGGTGACCAGGACCGGCAGGAGCACCAGCAAGGCGCCATTGATGCCCAGGGCCGCCAGATCCTGCTTACCCAATGCCAACAGGGCGAGTTGCGCCGCCAAGCCGCCGAGCACCGCCAAAGGCCAATCCAGCAGCAGAGTAACCGCGGTCAGGCCGATGAAGTGGTAGGACACTCCTGACTCGAAATCCCGCCGCATCAACCAGAGCAGGAAGAGCACGAACACGGTGCCGAAAAGCAGGTGCTGGCGGCGGGAATCGCTGAACAGTTCGACCCACGGAGTACGCCAGATCGCCCACGCGATGACGGGGAGGTAGATCGCCCAGCCAAGCGTCAGGGTTTCGGTGGACAGGAGCTCTGCAGCAATCACGGCACCAGCGACTCCAGTGCCGTGCGTAAATCCACTGCGTCACGGAACTCCTTGCGATCCGTCAGCCTACCGTGGTCCAGCTGCAGCCAGAGCACGCTGGACTCATCGCCCGGATAGCGACTGGCAACGCGGGACTCGCGATCCAGCAGGACGCGATAGTTGTAGTCCTGCATGGCCGGCACCGCAAAGAGCGAGGAAACAAGCGACGGCATACGACTGATATCGGCCACGAACACCGTATTGCGCGCTTCCAGATACCCCTTGGGCTGACCTTCCAGCGCTGATTTCACCAGCTTGCCGCCATCCATGCCGCGGGCTACCAACAGTACTTTCAGCCCTTCGTCGAGGCTGTAGGGCTGATCGAACTGGTCCAGAAGGGTCCAGGGAGCAAGGCGCTCGCCCACTTCCAGCGCCTGACTGAATGAAGTGAGCAGGCAAAGCAACAGGCCAACGCAGATCCGCATCGATTCAATCTCCAGTGGTCGAGTAAACCCGAATGTCCTCGCGCTCCGACCAGCCCCGCTGCATCTGCCAGAAGGCGAGCGCCTCCGGGGCATCTTCCAGCACGAACACATGGGACTTGCGGATACCCAGCGCGGTCAGCCGTCGCAGCGCTTCCTGCAGCAAGGCGCGCGCCCAGCCCTTGCCTCGGAAGGGCTGGTCCACCACCAGGTGCTGTAAATACCCGCGACGCCCGTCATGACCTACCAATAGGCTCCCGGCCATATGCCCATGGTCATCCTCGAGCAGCAGGGAGAGGTCCGGGTTGCGCTGCAGGTAGGCGCAGAAGGGTTCAAGCTCGTCCTCTGCGCGTACACGAACTCCGGGCGTTCGGCGCCAGAGATCAAGCAGGGCGGCGTGGTCAGCGGGGGTAATGGGACGAATGCGCATGGTCGGCTCCAGGCAACTGCTGGAAGTTTACACCGCCCAGGCGCCGATCAAGCTGTGTGCATTTGTCGCGAGAGCGTCTCCGCTGGCACTTCAGGGGTACCCAGGGGGCCAGCGGGAAGGCTAAGCTGCGGAGCATGAACGAGTCCGACTACCTGCGCCTGCTGACGCGGCAGGCCGAGCAAGCCAACGACTTTCTGTCGAATGCGCGCAAGTGGGAACGCGAACGCTGGGTCTGCCAGCGGCTCCTGCAGGCGCTCAACCTGCCCTATCGACTCGAGGACTTCAGTACCGGGCAGGAACCACCGGATGTGCAATTCCGCGAAGCCAACTTCGAAGTGTTCTTCGTGCTGGATGAAGGTCGGCGCCTGAACGAGGAATGGCGAGCTGAACTGGAGCGACGGCGCAGCGCCTTTTCCCTCGCGCAACTGGTGCGCCGGGAAAGTCGCCCAAAGCGCATCGCTGCTGCCGAACTCCAGGCGCGGCTGGCACCGACGCTGCGCAAGAAGGCACGCAACTACGGCGAGCGCGGCCTCGATCTCGGCGATCTGGATTTGCTGGCCTTCGTCAATCTCAAACGCGCCACGCCGGACTTCAACAGCCCGTTTCCACCGCCGACCGAGTATTTGCGGCAGGGCTGGCGATCGCTATCGCTCATCGGACCGAACTTCGCCCGAGTGCTCTTCGCCCATGGAGACGCTCCAGACTTCCTGCGCAGCAACCTCGGCCGGACCATTCTCTTCGATGTGGGCATCGGCCTTTGACAAGCACCCCGCAAATTTCCCCCGCCGCGCGTTGAGCCCCTGTGAATTCGCCGGCTAGAATGCCAACCACTCCAGAGTCGAGGCCCCCATGCCCAGCCGCCTGACGCCCGAAGACCAGCAAAAGGTCGACCAGTACCTGAACCTTCCCCAGCACCAGGTGGAACGCCAACCGTTCCGCCCATGGCGCCTGCTGTGGATCGTACTGGCCATCGTCATCGTCCTGGGCATCCTCAGCCGCCTCCTGAGCCGACTGGTGCTATGAGCTGCCTCCTGCGCTCGCCCTCGGCGAAAAAGAATTCCTATAGCCTTGCGAGACTTTCCCATGTCCCATCGTATCGTGATCGTCGGCGGCGGCGCCGGCGGCCTGGAGCTCGCTACCCGTCTGGGTAGAACCCTCGGCAAGAAAGGCCTGGCCAAGGTCGTCCTGGCCGACGCCAACCTCACCCATATCTGGAAACCCCTGCTGCATGAAGTGGCCGCCGGCTCGCTGAATTCCACCGAGAACGAGCTGAATTACGTGGCCCAAGCCAAGTGGAACCACTTCGAGTTCCAGCTCGGCCGCATGAGCGGGCTCGACCGCAAGCGCAAGGTCATCCAGCTGGCCGCGACCCATGACGAGGACGGGCGCGAGCTGGTGCCTGCCCGCGAGTTGGCCTATGACAGCCTGGTCCTCGCCGTCGGCAGCACCACCAACGACTTCGGTACCGAAGGCGCGGCCCAGCACTGCATTTTCCTCGACACTCGCGAGCAAGCCGAACGCTTCCACCGCAAGCTGCTCAGCCACTATTTGCGCGCCCATGCCCAGCAGGACGCGAATGACCAGATCAGCGTCGCCATCGTCGGTGCCGGCGCCACTGGCGTCGAACTGGCCGCCGAGCTGCATCACGCCGCCCACGAGCTGGCGGCCTACGGTCTAGACCGCATTCAGCCGGAAAACATGCGCATCACCCTGATCGAAGCCGGCCCGCGCGTTCTTCCAGCACTGCCGGAACGCATCAGTGCGCCGGTGCACCGTACCCTGGAGAAGCTTGGCGTCACCGTGTTGACCGGCGCGGCAGTGAAGGAGGTGACCGCTGAGGGCCTGCTTACCGCTCAAGGTGAGAAAATTCCCGCCAGCCTCAAGGTCTGGGCCGCCGGCATTCGCGCCCCGGGATTCCTCAAGGACCTGGATGGACTGGAGAGCAACCGCATCAACCAACTCGTCGTGCGCCCAACTCTGCAAACCACTCGCGACGACGACATCTTCGCCTTTGGCGACTGCGCCGCCTGCCCCATGGGCGATGGCACCGAACGCAACGTGCCGCCTCGCGCGCAGGCCGCGCACCAGCAGGCCTCGCTGCTGGTGAAGTCGTTCAAGTTACGGCTGCAGGACCAGCCATTGCCTGACTATCAGTACAAGGACTACGGCTCGCTGATTTCGCTGTCGAGCTTCAGCGCCGTCGGCAACCTGATGGGCAACCTCATGGGCAGCGTGAAACTGGAAGGCTGGCTAGCGCGGATGTTCTACATCTCGCTCTATCGCATGCACCAGATGGCGCTTTACGGTGCCTTCCGCACAGGTCTGCTGATGCTGAGCGATCGCATCGGCCGCAGCACCGATCCTCGCCTGAAGCTTCACTGATACGCACCAGGCAAGGCGGGGCTTCGCTTACCGAAGCCCCGCCTTGCCTCGCACATCGCACCGCAGCCCAGTCGCGACACAAAAAATCGACGCAAACAAAAAAGCGGTAAGGCTTTCGCCTTACCGCTTCTTCGGACCTCTCGAGAGGTCTTATATGGTGGGTCGTGTAGGATTCGAACCTACGACCAATTGGTTAAAAGCCAACTGCTCTACCGACTGAGCTAACGACCCAAAATAGAGGTGGTCGGGGTAGAGAGATTCGAACTCCCGACATCCTGCTCCCAAAGCAGGCGCGCTACCGGACTGCGCTATACCCCGTCTGGAAGTTGGCTCCGCGACCTGGACTCGAACCAGGGACCCAATGATTAACAGTCATTTGCTCTACCGACTGAGCTATCGCGGAACTTCGATCTTCCAACTCTTATTCGCTTCACCGTTTTGGTTTAGCGCTTCAGAGGCGCGCCATTTTACGGATAGCGAACGCCCTGTCAACCCCTAAAAAAACGAATTCCTACAATGATTTGCAGATGGCCGTCCGAGTGCTATACCTGAGCCGTGGTGAGATCGTTACAGGTCGTGGTCGCGGCCTGTCTCCCTACAGGACAGCTATGAGCAATCAGGATCGCCCTCCACCCCCTTCCGGCCCCGTGACGACCCTGGCCAGCCGCGGCATACAACCGCGCTTCGGTGAATTGGTACAAAGCTGCCGCAAGCTGGTCATGAACCGGCTGGCGGAACATCTGACCGGCGTCTTTGGCCAGGTGGACGACACGCTCTTCGAATGCGCCGAAAAGGCCGAGAACAACCAGGTCCAGACCCTCTTCTTCGACAGCATGCGGGATATCCGCAAGCAGCGTCCGCAAATAGAGCGCGCTTACCACCAGCGCATCGCCAAGACCTTCGAAGACTTCCTCAGTGGAAAGCTGAAACCCGAGCTGAAGGCCAGCGAGCTGGATGCGGACCACCTTCAACTGATGGAAAACGACGAGTACGAGGAAAGCCTGCTCGTCACCAATATGGTCAGCCGGGTCAAGGCGCGCTGCTCGCAATCCCTGTTCGCCCTCGACCAGCGCCTGGCGGTGCTCAATGGCGGGCGCAAACTGGGTGATGATGAAAACCCCTTCGGCCCACAAGCCATAGCGGTGGCCTTCCGCGAAGCGCTGGAACCCTGCCCCTTCCCGCTGCGGATCAAGACCATCCTTTATATGCTCTTCGACCAGCATGTGATGCACGGCCTGGACAGCGTCTACGAGGCGCTCAACCAGCGACTGATCCAGGCTGGCGTGTTGCCCAACCTCAAATACGGCGTGCAACGGTCCACCAGCGCGGCCCAGCCGCAATCGCCCACCGCGAAACAGCCCTCCACCGCCGAGCAGCCGCCGCCCACGACACCGGGCACTCAACCCAGCGGCCCGCCAGATCTGACGGGGGCGCCTCCCAGCGATCCCGGCCAGTTGTTCAGCGGCCTGGCTGCGTTGCTGGGTGAGCGCCGCCAGCACCACAGCGATGCGCCGTTACCCGGCGGCACACCGAGTATTGCCAGCTTTGCCCCGCGAGGCGCGACGCGTACCTATAGCGCGGCCGAATTGCTGGAAGCCCTGAACCGGCTGCAGCAGCAATCGGCCCAGGACCTCGCCAGCAAACTGCGCCAACCGCAGCGGGTCGAGGGCCTGAAAGCCGACTTGCAACAACAACTGGAAAGCCACAGCAGCGTGCCCGGCCAGCAGAAGCTGTCCGATTACGAAGCCGACGTGATCGACCTGGTGGGCATGCTCTTCGATTTCATCCTCGACGACGACAACCTGGCCGACGTCTACAAGACCGCCCTCTCCCACCTGCACACGCCCTATCTCAAGGTCGCCCTGCAGGACAAGGCGCTGTTCACCCAGCACCATCATCCGGCCCGCCGGCTGCTCAACTGCATGGCCCAGTCTGGCGTGCTCTACGCCGGCGAGGGTGAGGAGCGCGGACTGCTGGCGAAAATGCACTGGGTCGTCGAGCGCGTCGTCCATGGGTTCAGTGGCGATCTGCTGCTGTTCGACAGCCTGCTGGATGAGTTCAACGAATACGTCGGCACGCTGAGGCACAAGGTGGAGCTGCGCGAACAGCGCGCCGTGGAAGCCGCCAAGGGTCGCGACAAGCTGCTCGGTGCCCGTCAGCAGGCTGTCGATACAGTGGGCCGATTCCTCGCGGGTCGCGAACTGCCCGGCATCATCCAGCACTTCCTCGAACTCACCTGGACCGACGTACTGGTCTTCGTCCTGCTCCGCCACGGCGACCGCAGCAATGAATGGCAACGCTCGGTGGAAGTCGCCGAACAGTTGGCGTGGAGCGGCACCCCGCTGGACGCCGACGGCCGTGCCCGCCTGCAACAGTTGCGCATACCGATGCTGGAAGACCTGCGCAAAGGCTTGGAATTGCTAGGTGGCTACCACGAAGACGGTATCCGCCGCCTGCTTCAGGACCTGGTTGCGTGCCAGCACGCCGTTCAATCACAGCAGCCCCAGTTGGCCGCGCGCATCGACAGCCCGCTGCCGGAAAGCAAGCTGGGCGAGATGCTCGGTGATGACGCGGATCTGGCCAACACACCGCGCCCGGTCACCCTTTCCAACCGTGCCCAAGCGCTGATCCGGGAACTCTCCCGCCTGGAGTTCGGCACCTGGTTCGAATTCATCGACGGCCCCGACAGCCGAGTCCTCAAACTGTCCTGGTACAGCCCGACCACACGCAACTATATGTTCGTCGACCACAGTGGCCAGCGGGTGGCGATCATGCCTATTACCCAGCTGGCCCTGGACATGGAGCAAGGACTGGCCCGCCTGGTCCCGCCGGACCGCAGCGCCCCGCTGGTGGATCGCGCCCTGGGCGCCATCTACCGGGTACTGCAGCGCTTTACCGGCCGCACCACCTGAGCCCGCCGTAGGAGTTCGCCATGGAAGAACGTCGCCAGCACAGCCGCCATGCCACAGAGTTACAGCTGGAAGTATTCGATCTGCACTCGGGACAGCGCCTGGGTCGCATCGTCGATTTGTCGATGGATGGCTTCATGCTGCTGAGCGAGCTGCCACTGGTCGCCGACTCGGTGTGGGAGTGCCGACTCGTCCCCCTGACCTGGGTAGAAGGGCTGGAGGAAATCCGCCTGGGCGCCGATTGCCTGTGGACGCGCATGGGCGAAGATCGGCACAACTGCTGGGCGGGCTTCCACATCATCGACCTGGCCGAAGACCAGGCCATCGTCCTGGAAGACCTGTTGCAATCCATTCGTACGCCCTGACCGTCGGTCCAAGAACCTTGTAGGAGCTAGCTTGCTAGCGAAAAAAGGGGCCATTCGCTGGCAAGCCAGCCCCTACGGGCCTTACAACACTTAATGCAGCCACAGCAAAAAAAGCCCCGCATAGCAGGGCTTTTTTGTACCGGCGGGGATCAGTTGAAGACGATTTCCTCGCCTTCCACCTTGGCCTTGATAGCGGCACCCGGCGCGAACTGGCCAGCAAGAATCTGCTGGGCCAACGGGTTCTCGATCCAGCGCTGGATTGCCCGCTTCAGCGGCCGGGCACCGTAGACCGGGTCGTAACCCACGGCAATCAGCTTGTCCAGCGACTCCGGACTCAGTTCCAGGCTCAGCTCGCGCTCGGCCAGGCGCTTGCGAAGACGCTGCAGCTGGATCTCCGCAATGCCGCCGATCTGGTCACGGCCCAGGGGTTCGAACACCACCACTTCATCGATCCGGTTGATGAACTCGGGACGGAAGTGAACGCTTACCGCGTCCATCACCGCCGCGCGCTGCGCTTCCCGATCACCCACCAGTTCCTGAATCTGCGAGGAGCCCAGGTTGGAGGTCATGACGATTACCGTGTTGCGGAAGTCCACGGTGCGCCCGTGGCTGTCGGTCAGGCGGCCGTCTTCCAGCACCTGAAGCAGCACGTTGAACACGTCCGGGTGAGCCTTTTCCACCTCATCCATCAGCACGACCGAGTACGGTTTGCGGCGAACGGCTTCGGTCAGGTAGCCGCCTTCCTCGTAGCCGACATAGCCCGGCGGTGCGCCGATCAGGCGAGCCACGGAGTGTTTCTCCATGAATTCGGACATGTCGATGCGCACCAGCGCCTCCTCGGTGTCGAAGAGGAACTCGGCCAGGGCCTTGCACAGCTCGGTCTTGCCCACGCCGGTGGGGCCGAGGAACAGGAAGGAACCGCTGGGGCGATTCGGATCGGCCAGGCCGGCGCGGGAGCGACGCACGGCATTGGCCACGGCGACCACCGCCTCGTGCTGGCCGATGACCCGCTTGTGCAGCCCCTCTTCCATGTGCAGCAGCTTCTCGCGCTCGCCCTCCATCATCTTGGCCACGGGAATGCCGGTCCACTTGGAAACCACCTCGGCGATCTCTTCGTCGGTGACCTTGTTGCGCAGCAGCTGGTTTTCGGTCTTGCCGTGCTGGTCAACCATCTGCAGGCTGCGTTCCAGATCCGGAATCACGCCGTATTGCAGTTCGGCCATGCGCTGCAGGTCACCCTTGCGCCGCGCCGCTTCCATATCCTGGCGAGCCTGTTCGATCTTCTGCTGGATCTGCGCCGAGCCTTGTACCTCAGCCTTCTCGGATTTCCAGATCTCCTCCAGATCAGCGTATTCGCGCTCCAGTTTCTGGATGTCCTCCTCCAGCTTGGCCAGGCGCTTCCGGGTGGCCTCGTCCTCTTCTTTCTTCAGGGCCTCGCGCTCGATCTTCAGCTGGATCAGGCGACGATCGAGCCGGTCCAGCGCTTCCGGCTTGGAGTCGATCTCCATGCGGATGCGGCTGGCCGCTTCGTCGATCAGGTCGATGGCCTTGTCCGGTAACTGGCGGTCGGTGATGTAGCGGTGCGACAGCTTGGCGGCGGCGATGATGGCGCCATCGGTGATGGTCACGCCGTGGTGCACCTCATAGCGCTCCTTCAGGCCGCGAAGGATGGCGATGGTGTCTTCCTCGCTCGGCTCATCCACCAGTACCTTCTGGAAGCGGCGTTCCAGCGCAGCATCTTTCTCGATGTATTGGCGGTACTCATCCAGGGTGGTCGCGCCAACGCAATGCAGCTCGCCACGGGCCAACGCCGGCTTGAGCATGTTGCCCGCATCCATGGCGCCTTCGGCCTTGCCGGCGCCGACCATGGTGTGCAGTTCGTCGATGAAGAGAATGACCCGCCCTTCCTGCTTGGAAAGCTCATTGAGCACACCCTTCAGGCGCTCCTCGAACTCACCCCGGAACTTGGCGCCGGCGATCAGGGACCCCATGTCCAGGGCCAGCAGGCGCTTGTCCTTCAGGCCATCCGGCACTTCGCCATTGACGATGCGCTGGGCCAGGCCTTCAGCGATGGCGGTCTTGCCGACGCCGGGCTCGCCGATCAGCACGGGGTTGTTCTTGGTGCGGCGTTGCAGGACCTGGATGGTCCGGCGGATTTCGTCGTCACGACCAATCACCGGGTCCAGCTTGCCTTCTTCGGCGCGCTTGGTCAGGTCGACGGTGAACTTGTCCAGTGCCTGGCGGGATTCCTCGACATTGGGGTCGTTCACGGCCTGGCCACCGCGCAGGTTGGCGATGGCATTTTCCAGCGCCTTGCGGGTCACGCCTTGGCCAAGCAGGAGCTTGCCAAGGCGAGTGTTCTCGTCCATGGAGGCGAGCAGCACCAGTTCGCTGGAGATGAACTGGTCGCCCTTCTGCTGGGACAGGCGATCGGCCTGGTTGAGGAGGCGCGCCAGGTCCTGGGACAGGTTCACGTCGCCCGTGGGATTCTGGATCTTAGGCAGATGATCGAGTTCGCGGGTCAGGCCCTGGCGCAGGGCCGCGATGTCGAAGCCCACCTGCATCAGCAGCGGCCTGATGGAACCGCCCTGCTGGTCGAGCAGGGCCAGCACCAGGTGTACAGGTTCTATAGCGGGGTGGTCATGGCCAACTGCCAGGGACTGCGCATCGGAGAGCGCCAGTTGCAGCTTGCTGGTCAAACGGTCAATTCGCATGGATTCGTCCTTCCTTCAGATAGCGGGCGGCACGATGAAGGCGCCGGATACGAAAACCCGCCGGGATGAAGCTTAGATAGGGACGATTCCTGGCGATTCAACCTTTCCGCGATTGACCGGCATCATGAGGTGTTGCTGCAAGCTGCCTATCGGTGCGAACTCGTTCGCTCCGGTCAGGGAGCGAATCTGCAAACCCCGTAGGATGGGTTGAGGAACGAAACCCATCATCCGAGGCCGATGGCTTGCACAGGACCGTTACCGGCAGTCAGTGGGCCAACCAGACCAGGCTGGCGAAACGGCCGGTGCACGAAGCACGACGGTAGGAGTAGAAGCGCGGGTCGCTGACGGTACAGAAGCCACCGCCCGAAACGGCGTGCACACCTCGCGCGGCCAGACGGATGCGGGCCAGTTGATAGATGTCGGCCATGAACTTACCGGCATTGCTACTGGCCTGGAATGCCTGCTCAGCCTGCGGATGAAGGGTGACGAAGGCCTCGCGCACTTCGGGGCCGACTTCGAATGTCGCGGGGCCAATGGCCGGGCCCAACCAGACCAATACCTCTTCGGGCGGCAGGGCCAGCGCATCCAGCGTGGCCTCCAGCACCCCGTTGGCCAGCCCGCGCCAGCCGGCATGGGCGGCGGCGACCTTGGTGCCGGCGCGGTCGCAGAACAGAGCAGGCAAGCAATCGGCGGTTAGAATCGCACTGGCAACACCTGGTTCGTCGGTCCAACTGGCATCCGCTTCATCCACTCGGGACGGATCGGCCCTGGAAACCCGCACGCCGTGCACCTGGCTCAGCCAGGCGGGGCGACAGCCCAGGCTGGACGTCAGCAGAAGACGGTTCTGTTCCACGGCCTGCAGCTCATCGCCGACATGGCTGCCGAGGTTCAGGCCTTCATAGGGCGACTGGCTGAATCCACCTTCGCGGGTGGTGACGCACGCCTTCACCCGCGCCGGGGCGGGCCAGTCGGGCGTCAGCCAGGTAGTCATTGCTCGAAGGACTCGCGGTCCTGGCGCAGCAAGCTCAGCAGCCAGACGAAGTCATCAGGCAGCGGAGACTCCCACTTCATGCGCTCACCGCTCACGGGGTGATCCAGTTCGAGGAAGCGCGCATGCAGGGCCTGACGCGGAAATTCCTTGAGCGTCTGGACCAGCGTCGGGCTCGCCGCAGGTGGAATGCGGAAACGACCGCCGTAGACCGGATCGCCCACCAGCGGGAAGTTCACATAGGCCATGTGCACGCGAATCTGGTGGGTGCGGCCGGTTTCCAGCTTGACGCGGGTATGCGTATGCGAACGGAAGCGCTCCAGCACCCGGTAATGACTGACTGCGGGTTTGCCACCGGCAACCACAGCCATGCGCTGGCGCTGCTGGCCATGACGACCAATCGGCGCATCCACTTTGCCACCGGAGGTGATCACACCGACCACCACGGCCTCGTAAATACGGCTCACGCTACGCGCCTGCAGCTGCGCGACCAGGCTCGTATGGGCCTCGAGAGACTTGGCGACCACCATCAGGCCGGTGGTGTCCTTGTCCAGGCGGTGGACGATACCGGCGCGCGGCACGTTCGCCAGCCCCGGCACATGGTGCAGCAATGCGTTCAGCAGCGTGCCGTCGGCATGGCCGGCAGCCGGGTGCACCACCAGGCCAGCGGGCTTGTCCAGCACCAGCAGGTGATCGTCTTCAAAGACAATATCCAGCTCGATGTCCTGGGCGATCCACTCGCCCTGGGACTCCTGCTCGGCATTCAGCTCCAGCTGAGCTCCGCCATACACAATGTCGCGCGGACGCAGCACGCTGCCGTCAACGGTGAGAAGCCCGTCCTTGATCCAGCCGGAAAGGCGGGAGCGGGAGTGCTCGGAAAAGAGTTGCGCAGCGACTTGGTCGAGACGTTGCCCGCCCAGTTCGGAAGGCACTTCGGCGCTGAGTTGAATGACCTGCTTGATATTGGAAGACATGCTCGGGAACGGAGGGGGCGCAGCCTTTGGTTTCGGTTGCGCGCTTGTGGTTAAATACTGCGTCTTTGTCCCGGGGGTTCCGGGGCGCCCATCATAACAGGACGGCTCCAGCCAAGACAGCCAGCCGTCACAGGGACGCAAGCCGCCATGCAAGTGAAACACCTGCTGCTGATCGCCATTCTCGCCCTCACCGCTGCCTGTTCCTCCAACAAAGAAGTAGTGGACGAGAACCTGAGCGAAGCCGAGCTGTATCAGCAGGCCCAGGCCGATCTGGACAACAGCAGCTACACCCCCGCCATCGCCAAGCTCAAGGCCCTGGAATCCCGCTATCCGTTCGGCCGCTATGCCGAACAGGCCCAGCTCGAGCTGATCTACGCCTATTACAAGAACGTCGAGCCGGAGGCTGCCAAGTCCGCCGCGGAGCGTTTCATTCGCCTGCACCCGCAGCACCCGAACGTCGACTACGCCTATTACCTGAAGGGCCTGGCCTCCTTCGAACAGGATCGCGGCCTGCTGGCGCGCTTCCTGCCGCTGGACATGACCAAGCGTGACCCGGGCGCCGCCCGCGACTCCTATAACGAGTTCGCCCAGCTCACCAGCCGCTACCCGAACAGCCGTTATGCCCCGGACGCCAAGCAGCGCATGATCTACCTGCGCAACCTGCTGGCCGCCTACGAAATCCACGTTGCCGACTACTACCTGACCCGTCAGGCCTATGTCGCCGCTGCCAACCGCGGCCGCTACGTAGTGGAAAACTTCCAGGAAACCCCAGCTGTCGGCGACGGCCTGGCCGTGATGGTTGAGGCCTACCAACGTCTGGGCCTGAACGACCTGTCCGCTTCCAGCCTGGAAACCCTGAAACTGAACTACCCGGACCACCCGCAACTGGTTGACGGGCAGTTCGTGGCTCGCGAAGAAGAAGCCGACAACCGCTCCTGGCTGGCCAAGGCCACTCTGGGCCTGATCGAGAGCGACGCACCGCTGCCCCCGGGCGAAACCCGCGCCGCCCAGGACGTGATCAAGCAGTACGAAAACGCCAAGGAAGAAATTCCCGCAGAACTGCTGCCGGAGAACCAGGACGAAGTGCAGGAAGAAGAGCACGAGTCCGAAGCCAACCAGAACGACCGTTCCTGGTTCAGCTACATGACCTTCGGCCTGTTCGACTGAACAACGCCGCAAGCGATAGAGAAGGGAGGCCACTGGCCTCCCTTTTTCGTTTCAGCCGCCTGCATCAGTCCCCCAATCGCCACCCGGAGGTGACTGGATAACGCCGGTCCCTGCCGAATCCCCGCTGGGTCACGCGGATGCCGATCGCCGCCTGGCGCCGCTTGTGTTCATTGCGATCGACCATGGCCAGCACGCGATTCACCATGTCCGCATCGAATCCCTCGGCGATGATGGCGTTGGCCGACAGGTCGTGCTCGATGTAGAGCTTGAGAAGCTCATCCAGCACCGGATAAGGCGGTAGCGAATCCTCATCCCGCTGTCCGGGTGCCAGCTCCGCAGAGGGCGGCCTTTCGATCACTCGCGGCGGAATCACCGGCCCAAGGCTGTTGCGGTACTCGGCAAGACGGAACACCAGGGTCTTGGGCACATCCTTGAGCACATCGAAGCCGCCGGCCATATCGCCATACAAGGTCGCGTAGCCCACGGCCAGCTCGCTCTTGTTACCGGTGGTCAGCACGAGGCTGCCCTTCTTGTTGGAAATCGCCATCAGGATCGCCCCACGGCAGCGCGCCTGCAGGTTCTCCTCACTGGCATCGCGCGAATGGCCGTCGAATACCGGAGCGAGTACCTGCTGGAATCCCTCCAGGGCAGGCGCGATGGGAAGCACGCGATAGGTTACGCCGAGCAGACGCGCCTCGGTCTCTGCATCCTCCAGGCTGATCTGCGACGTGTACTGGTAGGGCATCATCACTGCCTCTACACGCTCGGCGCCCAGGGCATCGACAGCCACGGCAAGGGTCAGCGCCGAGTCGATACCGCCGGACAACCCCAGGACCACACCCTTGAAACCATTCTTCTGCACATAGTCACGCACGCCCACCACCAGCGCCTGGTAAACACTGGCTTCCACCTCCGGCAGTTCGGCGCAGTGGGTCCGGCGAGGCAGCCAACGCCCTTCCACCCATTGCAGATCTACCGGGTACAGGCCTTCGACGAACGCTGGCGCGCGCTGGCAGATCATCCCACTGGCGTCCATGACACAACTTCCGCCATCGAACACCAGTTCATCCTGGCCGCCGACCTGGTTAACGTAGATGATCGGCATCCCACCCTCGGCGCCCCGCTCGGCCAGCACTTCCTCACGCTCCAGTTGCTTGTCCAGATGGAAGGGCGAGGCATTGAGACTGAGCATCAGCTTCGCCCCGGCAGCGTGGGCCTGGGCCATGGGTTCGGGGAACCAGATGTCCTCGCAAATCGACAGCGCCACCGGCACGCCCTTGATATCCACGACGCAAGGTTGCTGCCCCGGCTCGAAATAGCGCTTTTCGTCGAACACCCGATAGTTGGGCAGGCATTGCTTGTAGTAACTGGCCAGCAACTGGCCATCAGCGATCACCGCGCAGGCGTTGTAGCGCAGCTCTTCTTCGAGCCACGGATACCCCACCACCAGATAGATGCCGCGGACTTCGTCGCGCAGTTGCCGCAGCCCCTGCTCGATGCGCCGCTGCATGCTGGAACGCAGGAGCAGGTCCTCCGGTGGATAACCGCACAGGGACAGCTCAGGAAAAACGATGACATCCGCTTCCCAGGCCTCACGGGCAGCGTTCGCTTCCTCGATCATCCGCTCGACATTGCCCTGGACATCACCGACTCGGAGATTGAGCTGGGCCATCACGATTCGCAGGCTCTGGCGCATGACCGCCTCCCGGGCGTTGAACAAGGCATCGAATACGTCTCAACGCCAACATACTCCGCAGCGCCCGCAGCGGAAACCATGCAAGTCGTGACAGCGTGCGACGGGTCTCTGTGCGAGGAGAACCGGCTTGGCTAAACTGCCAGCTTTCCATCAAGAAGAGAGCACCTTCGGCATGTTTCGCCTGCTGTTCTGGATTGTCGTGATCTTCGCCGCCATCTGGCTGTGGCGCCGCTTCAAGACCCCTTCCAAGCCCCGCCCCCAGCCGCGCCAGCAGGACGACAACCAGCCCATGGTGCGCTGCGCACAATGCGGCGTGCACGTCCCCCGTAGCCACGCCCTGTCCCAGGACAATCGCTGGTATTGCAGCCGGGCTCACCTGGAACAGGACCAGAGCACTGGTGAGCGCTGATACCCTCCCCGCCCCCGCCGCACTCAGCGCCCAGGGGCGGCGCATATTCCGCCTGTACAGCCTGTACCGACTGCTGATCGGCCTGGCACTGGTCCTCCTGATCTCCAGCGAACTGGACGACAGCCTCCTGGACCTGGCACGACCGGAGCTGTTCCGCAACGCCAGCTGGTTCTACCTGATCCTCAACACCCTGATCGTCGCGCTGGTACCCCGCCCGCGGAGCATGGTGCAGGTCTTCAGCCTGGCAGTGGTAGACGTGCTGCTGTTGTGCGCCCTGTTCTTCGCGGCGGGGGGCACCCCCAGCGGTATTGCCAACCTCATCGTGGTTTCGGTCGCCATCTCCAACATCCTGCTGCGCGGACGCATCGGCCTGCTGGTGGCTGCGGTCGCGGCGATAGGCCTGATCTACCTGACCTTCTACCTGAGCATCAGTCATCCCCAGGCTGCCAGCCAGTTCGTCCAGGCCGGCGGCTTCGGCGCCTTGTGCTTCGCCGCGGCGCTGCTCCTTCAGGGATTGAGTCGACGCCTGCAACTCAGCGAAAGCCTCGCGGAGCAACGCGCGGCGGATGTGGCCAATCTGGAAGCTCTGAACGCGCAGATTCTCGAGCGCATGCGCACCGGCATCCTGGTGCTCAACCCGCAGAACCTCATCCTCCTCGCCAACAATGGCGCGCAGTCACTATTGAGAAAGGAATCGCTGGCCGGACGCCCCCTGGTCGGCCAGTGCCCCGAACTGCTGGAGAGCCTGCAGCAGTGGCTGGCCAATCCCACCTTGCGCCCGCAGAGCCTCCAGGCTTTCGCCAATGGCCCAACACTGCAACCCAGCTTCGTTCACTTGCAAAATGGCAATCAGCAGAACGTCCTGGTCTTCCTCGAAGACATCTCGCAGATCACCCAGCAGGCCCAGCAGCTGAAACTTGCCTCCCTCGGTCGCCTGACCGCAGGCATCGCCCATGAGATCCGCAATCCCCTGGGCGCCATCAGCCACGCGGCGCAACTGCTGCAGGAGTCGGAAGAGCTCCAGGGACCAGATCGGCGGCTGGCGCACATCATCCAGGACCATTCGCGGCGCATGAACCTGGTGATCGAGAACGTGCTGCAGTTGTCCCGTCGGCGGCAATCCGAGCCCCAACTGCTGGACCTCAAGTACTGGTTGACCCGTTTCGCCAGCGAGTTCCGCACATCCTCCAGCCCCGACCAGAGCCTGCACCTGTCCACGCTCGGCAGCACTTTGCAGACCCGCATGGACCCGCATCAGCTCACCCAGGTGCTGACCAACCTGGTGCAGAACGGACTGCGCTACAGCACCCAGAAGAACACCCGGGGCCAGGTCTGGCTCAAACTCTTCCGTGACCCGGAAAGCGACCTGCCGATACTGGAAGTGGAAGACGACGGAGACGGCGTCCCGCCCGAGCAAGTGCACAATATCTTCGAGCCCTTCTTCACCACTGAAAGCAAGGGCACCGGACTCGGCTTGTACATCTCCCGCGAACTCTGCGAGAGCAACCAGGCCCGACTCGACTACAAACCGCGCGAACAAGGTGGCAGTTGCTTCCGCATCACCTTCGCCCATCCGCGCAAACTGAGCTGACCATGACCCGACAACGAGCCCTGATCGTCGACGACGAACCCGATATCCGCGAGCTGCTGGAGATCACCCTCGGGCGGATGAAGCTCGACACGCGCAGCGCCCGCAACCTCAAGGAAGCCCGCGAGTGGCTGGCACGCGAGCCCTTCGACCTGTGCCTGACCGACATGCGCCTGCCCGACGGGACCGGCCTGGAACTGGTGCAATACATCCAGCAGCGCCACCCGATGGTCCCGGTGGCGATGATCACCGCGTACGGCAGCCTCGATACTGCGGTGAACGCACTGAAGGCCGGCGCCTTCGACTTCGTGACCAAGCCGGTGGACCTCGGCCGCCTGCGCGAACTGGTCAACACCGCACTGCGCCTAAGTACCCCGGAAGAAGGCGAAGCCCCCGTGGATGGCCGCCTGCTGGGCACCTCGCCGCCCATGAATGCCCTGCGCAAGCAGATCCAGAAACTCGCCCGCAGCCAGGCGCCTGTGTACATCAGCGGCGAATCGGGTAGCGGCAAGGAACTGGTCGCACGACTGATCCATGAACAGGGTCCGCGCACCGAGCGCCCCTTCGTACCGGTCAACTGCGGCGCCATTCCGTCCGAGCTGATGGAAAGCGAATTCTTCGGCCACAAGAAAGGCAGCTTCACCGGCGCAGTCGAGGACAAGCAGGGCCTGTTCCAGGCGGCCAACGGCGGCACACTGTTCCTCGACGAAGTGGCGGACCTCCCACTGGCCATGCAGGTCAAGCTGCTGCGCGCCATCCAGGAGAAGGCTGTGCGCGCTGTGGGTGGTCAACAGGAAGTCGTCGTCGACGTGCGCATCCTCAGCGCCACCCACAGGGACCTCGCCGCTGAAGTCGCGGCCGGACGCTTCCGCCAGGACCTCTACTACCGGCTCAATGTGATCGAACTCAGCGTGCCGCCGCTCCGCGAACGTCGGGAAGACATCCCGCTGCTGGCCGAGACCATGCTCAAACGCCTGGCCCAGCAAAGCGGATTGCCCCCCGCCAGCCTCGCCCCGGAGGCCCTGGACAAGCTCAAGTGCTATCGCTTTCCCGGCAACGTGCGCGAACTGGAGAACATGCTCGAGCGTGCCTACACGCTCTGTGAGAACGACCAGATCCAGGCACGCGACCTCCGACTGGCCGAAGCGGGCGGTGCGGTCGAAGGCGGAGAGGCCAACCTCGCGCAGATCGACAATCTGGAAGACTACCTGGAAGACATCGAACGCAAGCTGATCATGCAGGCGCTTGAAGAAACCCGCTGGAACCGCACGGCCGCAGCCCAGCGCCTGGGCCTGACGTTCCGTTCCATGCGCTATCGCCTGAAGAAGCTGGGCATCGACTGACACCGGCCCTCAAGAGCCAGCTCACCAACGAGCTGGCTCCTACAAATGCCTCCGGAGTGCAGCAGGAACTGGATGGCGAAGCTGCAACAAACTACCCGCTGCTGCCTACCAGCACTCGGCCACGGTGCGCGTCGCATTGGCCAGGGTGCGCGCACCCGTGTGGCTGATCTGGAAGTCGCCGCAAGGGTCACCAGCCATACTGCCGGTTCGGGTGGCCCGCAGCAGGAAGGTGCTCGCGGTCGCCGCCCCTTGGGCGGCAAGGGTGAAGTTGGCCGCCCCCGAAGCCGGCGCCTGTGCAGCGAAAACAGCAGCGAAGTTCCCATTGGCATCCAGATAGGAGCTGTGGGTGGAGTAATAGCGCTCCAATGCCTGCGCTCCCTCCATCAAGGCGGCCTTGGCTTCGGCCCGCTTCCCGCGTCGAACGTGCTCTGTGTAGTTGGGATAGGCAATTGCGGCGAGTATGCCGATCACAGCCACCACGATCATCAGTTCAATCAGGGTGAACGCCTTGCTGTTCTTCATCGAATCTGGTTCCAGGACTGGCGGCCTTCCAGCACATTCAGGGTATTGGCTGCAGGAATGCAATCGTCCACCCCGGTACCGCGGCAGAGCCAGTACTTCTGTGGGTCGATCAAGTCAAACGAGCCGGTGGGTATGCTGCTCGATGAGCCGATACCGGACGGCGGGAGCTTCTGACCATCGACGTCGACCATATCTGCTTCAGTGAACTTGCCGTCCTTGTTCAGGTCCAGCAATACGTAGTTGAGCCGCCCGCCGGTGGCCATGTCGAGCACCATGGTCCAGCCGGAGCCGCCGGCCTGGCAGGGATCGGAGGACGGGATGGCAGTCTCGACGACCAGGCGATTGAGCAGAATGCGCGGGGAGAAGATCATCCGCTCGCCCTGAGCCCCGAGAGACGGTGAGGTCAGGTCGAGGTACCAGCCCCGCTTGGTGGTCCAGTCCAGGCCATTGGCGGGCGCATCCACGACCCTCACATCACGTGAGAACGCTTTACCCTCAAGAAGGATCGATCGCGATTCGAGCGCCGAGCGCCCCGTGAAGGCAATGGAGGAACCATTGGTGGCCTTCTTGTCCCAGATGCCATAAATGGTCTGCGTGCCCAGATCCACGACATCCCCCGAGCTATACAGGCGCCCGGTGCCGAAGTAGACCACCGCACCATTGGCCTCGCCGTCCGGATGGTAGGCGATCTCCGGCTTGACGGTGATGGGTTGGCGGGTGCCTTGGGCATTGGCCGCCACATACAGCGGCTGCGGCTTGTTGCCTGACTTCAGGCTGACCTCGAAATCGCCGACGCCGGAACCATTGCTCTTCAGGTTGAATTTCCAAAGGTTACCGTTGAGGTCACCGGCATAGACGTCCTGCACATAGATATTGCCGGAGTCGTCTGTGGCGTACACGAAAGACGGGCTGGAAAGTCCGCCGGTGGAGGTACCTGCCCGGACCTTGTTCACCGCGCCAGTCGCCAGGTCGACGATGAACAGTACGGAGTCATCGCTGGTGCTGCCATAGCCATTGCCGAAGATGGCCGCCCAGCTGCCGTCCTTCATGCGCCCAACCAGCGGTTCGCCGAAGTTATAGCCCAGATCTGCGTCGTCCTTGATCTCCCAGAGCACCTTGCTGGCACCGAAACCACTGGTGGAGACATCGGTAACGTCGAGGGCGAAGACAGTCTTCCCACCTGCGCCCAGGCTGCCGAGCAGCACGGTCCGCCACTGGTCGTTAAGACGGGCATCACGGATATGCAGCTTGCCATCCACGAAGTAGCGGTGCTTGTAATCGCTGTAAGCCAGGAGCTTGACGTTATCCAGCACGCCACTGGGCATGTAGCCGAAGAGCTCGCTGCCGTTGTTGGCGTTGAAGGCATGCAGGAATCCGTCGTTGGCACCGACGAACAGCACCGGCGCCTTGCTTGCCTTGGCGGCAACGAACTGCGCATAGCTCTGCCCATCGCTCGGCACTGGCACGCGACCATGGAAGCCCCAGTCCTGCTTGTTGGCAAGCACCAGCGTGGAGTTGACGATATCGCCGAGCAAGGTCGAACGCTTGCGGTACTTCAGCCCGGCCGGCGCCTCGTTGGCGCGGCTGCCCATCAGGTAGTTGAACAGCGCCTCGTTGTTGTCGAAGCGAGCCTTGAGGTCAGTCGACAGGTCACCCCAGCTCAGGGCCAGGCCATGGTCCCTGCCTGCGGCGCCGTCATGGGTGAACAGGCTACGTGTACCTGTGCCCAACGTCCGCCCCGCCTCCCATACTTCCTCGAATACCACCCCGGCGCTGGTCTGCGTCGGGCGTTTGGCCAGCAACTTGCCGGACCAGTCTGCGCTGCTATAGAACGCCTCGTAGACCAAGGTATTGCTGTCCAGGCGACGGGCGTTCGGTACCGCCGAGGTATTCGACCCGGTGCGGTCAGCAATCGACGCCAAGGTATCGCCCAGCGCCGTCGAGAATTGCTGGGGGTCCTGCGCACTGAAGAAACCGCCCCTGCTGTTCACCGCCGCGTGCAACAGGTCATCCAGCTTGGCCGGTTCGCTACTGGCCGGGTCAGGCCAGGTCACCGCAGCACCGGTGCCGATTGCGGCGAAAGCTGTCTTCGGATCGATGGTCCCACTCATCCCCAGGCCCACACCGAAGGTGACCATGTGCTGCCAGAACGCGGGATCGGACGGATCGGTCGGCACCCGGTTGGCCAGGGTGGAATGCAGGTCGCGGTTCCAGTAATACATGGCCACGTCAGCCAGGGTGTCTTTCTGGCTGTCGCTGAATGGCGACTTGGGCACGTAACGGTAGGACTCTCCATCCGGCCCACTGATCACTGGGCCATTGCTGTTATCCACATTGGCGCGCGCAGCGTTTTTGGAGGCGGCGTCGTTGTTCCAGTAGCCGTCGGTGGTGAGGATCGTGTAGCTCTGGCGGCAGGAGTACTCCTTGCCTCCCGACTGGCCGGGAGTCGAACTCCACGGTCCGGAAGCGTCGGTGCGGGAGAAGTACTCACCGGAATCCCCCAGGGCCCGGCGCAATGGCGTGCCCCCAGAAGCCGAGGCGGCGAACAGCCAGTTGTAGAACTCGGAGCGGCCGCTACCCTCGAAACGCCTTACGCCTCGCACCAAGGTGTCGGTGGAGCTCCCGTCGACACGCTGTCCTGTCACGTTAATCGCGCCGTAGCCTACCCGGACGTCGCCGGACAACCCCGAAAACGCCTGGCTTACACCGGCCTTGGCCGACATCATGCGGCTACGGTAATAGGAGAACCAGTTTGCAAAGTTCTGCTGCTCGGCCGCCCCTACACTGCGCTCGGTATAACAGGCGTCCTGACGCGGATTGCTGGAGCAGGAGCCCCCCGCAACGTAGTCGTAATAGAACGCAGCAACACCGCCAGTTGTCGCCCCTACGGCGAAACCGTTGTAATACTCCACGTTGCTGCAACGTCTGTTGAGACACTCATAGCTGCTGGGCGAAAAATAGTCGTCCATGATCGCCATGTAGTCGCTGCCGAGGTTGACTGTCTGTCCTCCCGCATAACCATCCACGTATGCGGCCGAGAAGCTCGCATTGGCATAGCGCTGCCCGTCGCTCTTGATTGGCGGCACGTACTGCACGGACGGGTTGTAGTAGGACTTGTTCAGGTGGCTGGAGGCCAGGTAACGATGACCGCTCTTGGGGCAGAAATGCAGATTATTGCCGGCGTACGCACCCCGCCCCGTGCATTCCTTGCGCTCGTACCAATCGCCTGTGCGCTCGAGGTAGGAAGGCTTCAGATCGTCGGGCAGAAAGCCCCAGCGCATCGACCCGGAATCGTCCAGGATGAACATGAGGTTGGGCTCGACCTGACCGCCCAAGTTCAAAGGAACCTGCGACGGCACGAAGGCCGCCAGGGCGCTATGGCTAATGCCAGCGGTCAGCAGACCGGCGACCATTACCCGTACCACAAATAGGATTCTCGACCTGATCATTTGTGTCTCCCTTCGATCAGTTCTGACTGCGAATGGCAATGGCCACGGTGGAGCGCAGGTGTACTTCGGCATCCCCGCTGCCGTATCCGGTGGCTTCAACGTTGAACAGATAGGTTCGGCTCAGGCAGTCGAAGGCGCGGTTCTCGGCGATGGAACCATCGGTTTCGCAAATGAAGGAGCTCGCCCCACCCGAGGCACCGTAGAAACTGCGCACCCGGCAGGCCGGTTGCCGAGGCTTGGCATTGAGTTCGGCGGGAGGCGACCATTGTGCCTCTGTAACGGCCGGACAATCAGTGCTTGCCAGGAACAACTGAGCCGGGTCGGCGCTTGCCTCCACCTGCTGGCGCACATGGGCCTCGCCGACTCGCAATGCGCTTTCCGCCGCCTGGAAGGCCACGTTGTAATCCCGAGCGCCACCGGCCATGCGTTCTTGCAGAGTGCTGCCGGACATCGCAGTCACCCCGAGCACGGTCAAGGCCAGGATTGCAATCAGGCAGACCAGCAGCACCGCCCCTTTTTGCTTTTGCATATTCATCCTTGTCTTGTCAGTCAATCCGATTGCGCAAGGCGACTACCGTGCTGAATACCTGGCGCAGCCGCCCATCTGCCGCCACTGTCGCGCCACCGAATTGAATGGCCTGGTCCTGCGCACCCGTAACCCGTTCCTCGCTGACAAGCAACAGATCGATCTTCACCGTACGAACATCGCGCCAGCGATTGGCCGCTTCCACCTCGGCAGGACTCAGGTAGGTCTGAACGCCGATGTTGTTGCCCGCCGCGACACCGAAGCTGGTGCGCAGGGACTCCACGCCTTCGATAATCTCATTGGTCTTAACTGGAACCTGCGCCGTGTCGCGAACGAACAAGGCGCGGACCGGCTGCCCAGCCACCGAGGTACGGCCGGTTTCCGCAACGTAGAAGGTTTTATGTGCGAATCCCACTACCCGCGCCGGGCTGGTGAACTGGATATCGGAAAACTTGAAACCACCGCACTTGGCGTTCTTGTCATTGTTGCCAGCGGCGTGGGTAAGGGTCACTTGACCGGCGCCAGATGAGTTCGGCTTGTTGGTTATGCGGACGACTACCGCCTTTTCCATGTCAAACACCATCACCGCATGATCTTTCTGCATGCTCGGACAATAGGCCGTGACCTTGAGATTTGCGTTTTGCGCTGGCTTGAGAAGCTCGCCGGCAGTGAGGAAGGACTCGCAGCCGTCGTTGGCGAAGATGGACAGCTCGTCGGTGCCCGCCGCGCCCATTCCACCAGCCGCGGCGTTGCGCTTGCCCCAGATCGGGCGATTCATCGAATTCCATTCCGCTGCGGTGCCATTACTGGCCACCACGCAGATATCCTCTTCATCGAGCCGGGTTCCCACCCCAACGCCTGCAGGACGTAACTCGGCAGCAAGGTACTGAAGAGCGAAGCGACCATTCTCCTGCAAGTGGCCGGCCGCCCCCTGGAGCAGAAAGGTATTCTTGTTGCTGATGAATACTTGGAGCACTGCCAGGCTGATAACCAGGCCAAGTGCCATGGCCACCATCAGTTCCACCAGGCTCAAGCCGTGTTGCTTGCGCATGTGCACCCCGTCAAATCTGCGTGACGAAGGAGAATTGCTGGGCGTTGCTTCCACCTACCCGCTCCTCGTTCCATTGCACGACGACCGTGAAACGGTCACCGTTCTGCACTACTCCGCCATTCCCGTCGGGCAGTTGCTGCGCCAGGTTGGCTCGCCACTCCGCCAAGTCACGCTGGAACGGTAGGCACGTCTCATTCGCCGGGTCGCAAGGCAGTTCGGCACCGATTGCCAAGTTGTAAAACCCGGCCTGCGCATCCCCCCGCGCCGCGCGCATCCGATCTGCCATCTCATAGGCGAGGAAGGTTGCGTGGGTGCGTACGGATGCCGTCTGATTGGCCTTAAGCGCGGTGAGTTGCATGGCAGCGAGGCCCAGAACCCCTATCGAGAAAAGCACCAGCGCTACCAGGACCTCTATCAGGGAGGCCCCGCGCTGAAATTCGAAATTCATTGGCACCCCCCCTTCTGCTGGGAGATCGACCCGGACAGTTCGATGGAAATCGTGCGATTAAAGGCGGCGCAATCGAGGCTGGAATCTGTCACCGACAGATCGAGACTCACCCTGGCCACACTCAACAGGCGCCCTTGAGCATCGAAGAGGACACTTTGCTGCCCTTCGGGCTCGAGCGCGAACAAAGACAGCGGCGAGAACCGGCGCAACTCCTGACTATCACGCTCGCGCAGCACCTGCCACGCGCCGTCGGCGGCCAACGGCCCACGTACCCTGATTGTCTGCGCGCCTTGCACAGCTTCGCGCCGCGCATAGTTGAGCATGTCGGAAAACGCGCTCAATTCCGCTGACGCGCGACTTCTGAGAAGCAATTGGGAGAGATTCGGTGCTGCCAAGCCGATCAGAACCGCGAGCACGACTAGCGTGACCAGCAGTTCGATCAACGTAAAACCTCGTTGCGACATTCCCTGCCCCTCCCAAACTGAACGGTGCGAACTCGAGCGGGCAAGTGCCCGCGCAACGAAGCTTCCTGCTCCGGATTTGCCAGACATCCATGACAAGCGGTCGAATTTAACGACTAGTGGCGAATTGCAGGCGAATAGTAGCTGAGTGGGACGTTCGTTTTAAATTGGCTTTTGCGAACTGCGAGCTTGCCCACAAGAATGGGCAAGCTCAAAGGGGCTCAAAGAAGCGCGGATGTCACGCGGGCATCAGAGTGCTGTCAACGCAAGCGGCCCGCGGGGGCATAGGGCTGCGGGTCGATGACGGGTTCCCGGCCAAGGATAAGGTCCGCCAGCAATTGGCAAGACGCAGGCGCCAGTACAAGCCCATTGCGGTAGTGGCCACAGTTGAGCCAAAGACCATCCACTCCGGGCACCGGCCCGATGAAGGGAATTCCTTCCGGCGACCCGGGACGCAACCCAGCCCAATGCCCGACCAGTTCGGCGTCCGCCAGTTGCGGCAGCAACTCGAAGGCAGAAGCCTTCAGGCTTTCCAGCGCTTCGCCGGTTGGCGTCTTGTCGAAGCCGGCATGTTCCAGGGTGCTGCCCACCAGAATGTGGCCATCCCGACGCGGAATCGCGTATCGCCCCTTGGCCAGCACAATGGCGGGGAGGAAGTCTGGCGCGCACTTGAACAGAATCATCTGCCCCTTGACCGGCTCCACTGGCAACTCCAGCCCGAGGCTGGCGAGCAGCTCACCGCTCCAGGCGCCGGCCGCCAAGACCACACGATCGGCCAGGACCTCACCCTCGGCGGTATTCACGCCAAGCACACGCTCGCCCTGCCGGATAAATCCATGCACTTCGCAATTCTCTCGCAGCGATACGTTGGGCATCTGCAGCAAGGCGGCGCGCAAGGACCGGGTAAGACGCGGATTGCGCACATTGGCCACGCCAGCCATGAAGATTGCCCGCGCATAGCCCGGCCCCAACGGAGGCACAGCAGCGTGCACCCGATCCATTGCCACCGGCGCCAACGGCCGGCCCTCCCGCGCGGCCCAGGCCAACGCCTCCCCCTCGTCATCTAGATCCAGCCAGTACAGGCCGGTTTCATGGACTTCGGGGTCGATCTCGGTTTCAGCGAACAGACGCTGCCCCAGACCGGGGTAGTAGTCCTGAGACCAATGCGCCAGGGCCGTCACGGCCGGGGAATAACGCCAGGGATAAAGAGGCGAAACGATGCCGCCGCCGGCCCAGGAGGACTCGCGTCCACATTCACCCTTGTCCAGCAAGCAAACTTCGAGCCCTGCCAGCGCCAGCGAGTATGCAGACAGCAACCCGATTGCCCCCCCTCCGACCAACAACACGCGCATGGAACCTCCAGAACAATGCAACCAACCGGAATCTCGACCTGCCCCTACGCGGAGTCAGCCTCATCAGGGATGCGGATTCTAAAACAAGACTAATCCGGCATGCTCAGGATACCGACGGCTACAAAAGACGCCGTCGCGCGTTCGTGCAGAGAAATTCAACATGGAAGTCATCGGAAGGCGCAACCAGGGCGAATATAGCCAACGACTGGTAAAAAAATGGCCGGTCACTGGACCGGCCATTTACCTCATGACTTTATAGGGATCAGCGATCTACATCGCTCTTCCAGTAAACCCTGCGCCTGGATTGGTCGGTATCAGGCACGATTTCATTGGGATCCAGCCCTTCACAACCAATGCAGACCGTGACGGTTTTCCCGTTGTTGCCATCCTTATCGGTAACCGGAACCACCGTGATGATCGGTGGAATCGGCATTCCTTCACCCTTGATATCCGTGGTTCTGTCGACATCGCAAGAGGTCGGGTTGAACAAGCTCATGTGATACCCCGTAGCAGCCCCCAGCCGCAGTGAACACGCATTGGCGTTCTCGACTGATGGGCGATAGGTATTGAACAGAACCTGGCCACCCGCGATGGATGCCGGGTTTACCACCTGCTCACCTCTGTCCGCCAGATTGATGTACCAACCACGCTGACCTTTACCAGTACATGCGCCACCGGTCGTGCCAGTCACCTGCGTGACGTTTCCGAGCAGGTTACCGTCGAGGTCCACCGCGGTAGTCGAAGCCACAGCCGGGAAGTCCACAAAGGTATAGAAGCGGTCCTGTACGCTACTGACGTAGGGGTAGTTACTTGCCAACGGACGCTCACGGTTCCCCGAACCAATTGCCACGTAAACAGAATTCTTGAATACGGCGACACTGGGCTGATTCAGGAAGCGCCGGGTTGGATCAAGCGTATTGGCGATCTTCGTGACTGACCAATTTGCCGGACTCAGAGAAGTCACATTTCCGTTGGAGTCGACAGTGGCAAAGTTCACCCGCCAGAGCCCACCGTCGGCATCGGCTGCATAAGCGAAGTCAATTGAACCATTGAAGTCGATATCCACCGTCGCCAAGTCCGCCACGATCGGTGCATCAGTTGAAAGATTCGCGGCCACACCCAGTGACGTACCGGTTTCCGCATCGAGGACGAAAATTCGCTTCCCTTTTGCACTAGATGTGCAGGGGTAGTTCGCCACATCGCTATCCAGACAATTATCGTATCCACCACCGAACATCACGACAGGTTTCATTTCGCCTGTCTCCGCCGCATAACCTGCCACATAACCGCCTTGCGGTGCGGACCAGGTCTGGCCAATTTCATTGCTCCCACCAATGCAGGAACCATCACTGGTCAGGCTCGGACATCCGAAACGCCAGAGCAGTTCAGGGTCAGTCGGATCGGTCACATTGAATCCGTAAACCATCCGACCGCCACGCCGCATGGTGGGGAATATATAGGCGAGATCAACCTGACTCTCAGCGTTGTAGCGAACTATCTGTCCGATGGACCCATCAAAGAAATACCCCTTGGGCTGCGGTGCCGGCGTCTCCGTGAAGTCCTGATTGGGGAATGCGATCACCGGCGAGTTATCGTACAAACGCTTTATCTTGTCGTAATGCTCAGGCGCAATGAACGACCACTCCTCTGCCCCATCCGTTGCCCTTACGGAGCGCAGCAGACCATCGTTGGAACCGTAGTAGACGTATACGCCATTGCTGTCGCCATAGTTGATGGTCAAAGGTCGAGAATGGATAACATCGCCATGAAGGCTTGGCCGCACACCTTGGCTATCAGCCGTCTCGTCCACTCCAGCTGCTTTGCCAAACAGGTAATCAAGAATCGTCTGCCCCCCAACTTCCGTAGCCTTGTTCATGGTCACAAGGCTGTCAGCTGACGAGGAGGTGGTCAGGATATTCCGGTTGCTCAGATTGCTTTCGCGAGTGACCTGGGCAACTCCACCCTTCTCCACAAACGGACCGTCCGGCAGGTCGGACCAGACACTATGCGTGTTTCCCGCCTCCGTGCACTGGCTCCGTGGTGGAGGAGTAATGCCAAGGCCGGACCAATAATCTCCGGAGTCCGTGCTCCAGAAACTCTCAGCGCATTCCGTGGCGAAACCAGTGTTGGAGTTGATAGCGACATCTCGAGTGGCATCCGCCAACTGCGGGACGCCATCGAAAAGAACAATCTGGTATCGCTTGAGGTTGCCGAACCAGCGAGGCGCTGCCTTCTTGTCGGGGCGGAACATGCCGATGTAGACCTGATTCTCTTGCTGGGCACGGTTAGTCGCACTGAGCGGAAGCGTGACCGCAGCAAAAGTAGAGCTTACGGAGATAATGTCCGACATGATGCTATTGATAGCATCAGAAATATCATCCTCATTTTTTGCTGCAAAATATCGACCACCGCCAACCCCTTCGGAGGCACTCAACATAAGCCCCGTTTGCTCGGCATTCTGTTGTTTATTGAAGACATCGATTGCGTATGTGGTGACAGAAATGCGTTGTTTTATGCCATTCTCATCCGGCTCACCAACCGGCACGCCATAATCACTCAGAAACTTTGCCCAATCATCAAAGTTCCAAGCACGACCAGACGTCGTATTCGAAGTGCCATTGGGGGTTACTTTGGTGCTTGTACCTCCTCCCTGAATAACGGCGAGGCGAGCACTACGATTTGCCGGATTACCGCTGGTCACGCAGCCAGTCGTGTTGGAGCTTTTTGACGAAGTGCTGCAGGCGCACTCCGTCTTATTTACACACAACCCTCCCGTAAGTGCCTGTGCAGCCGTACAGCTAGCAACTTCGGAATCCTTGTAGCACTGAGTGGAAAAACCCAACGAGGTGCTTGGCTCGGTAACAGTCGTAACGGAAAAACCCGGTATTGGCAGCGGTGCCGGAGTGGAGGTACCCGCGAGGCCGTCTGGAGTCCCACCCGCGGCATCATAAAGGGCTTTCAGTGCATTGGTGTTACTGGTGGTATCCGCCACCGGCCCGCTCTGGTCCGGGTTCCCAATGAATATCAAATAGGTATTGGTGCACAGATTTTCCGTGATAATAGGCGATTTGAACTGCGAGTAGGCAGTCGTATAACCGTTGACATCCGCGAGGCTCGGGGTGCCCGCGCCACTGTCACTCTGTTGAAGGCCTGCGAGGTAATTGTAAGCGTCATACATCAAATCGCCGTAAGGAGTATTCGAGTTCCTCTTCTCCGTGGGATTTTCAATATTATTTTCAATGGTCGTGAGGGTGTTACTCAGTTGCGTCTTACTTTCTTCAGTCAACTTTTGCAGATTGAACCTTACGTAACCACCATCCTGATTCGCATTACCCTGAGTAGTATACTCAATCACCCCAATATTCACTTTATCCACAAGATTGGGCAGGGTGTTCTTGATGGCTCGCACCTCCGACTGCCCCTGCGTCAAACCACCCGGCCATTTCTGAGCCTGCCTTGACCAGTTCGAGGTATTGTCCAAGACAAAAATGACGCTTGGCAGAGCAGAGTCTGAGCCAGCGCTACCAACGAATAAATCAATATCCTCAGCGGCCGCGGGGCCCGCTACGAACAAGAGTGAAAGCAGCGCTAGATCAATCCATTTGACTATTCTTTTCATTGACGCAACCTCTCATTCGTCAGGACAAGCAGTCGCAACATTATTGCTGGTTGCCCGGACAGCAACGCCTTGTAATACAGTTATCTCGGCACCGGTCACAGCATCCGTAGCCGTGGCACGCATTTCCCATACAGTATTGACGCACATAGAGTTCAACTGTCCCTGTATGAAGCAGCTAGCATCTGACGCATTATCAGCATCCAATTCAGAATTCTTTATTGGTAGTACGATGACGCATGATGGGGTATCCATTTTTACAGCGACATCCTTCCTTCCATCCCCATCAAAGTCGTAACACTTTCTATTGCTCTCTTCGCAGTTTTCCTGAAACACAGAGCCGGGCGAACTCAAAAACTGGACAGAGCTTATTGCCTCTTCTATTGCAGCATTCGCCGCATACTTCGCAAGATTCCGGCTCTCCATATTCTGCACTACCTTGAGGTTTGTCTGCGTCATATTGAAACCGCTGACAGCCAGCAAGGTAACCAGCAACAGCATGATGAGCGCAACGAGCAGGACGGCTCCACGCTGCCTACCAATCGTATTATCCAGCATCATGGCAACTCTCTTCTTCCCGCAACATTGCGCAGACTGACAGTTGTAGAGTAAAGCTGTCTCTTATAGCCCTTCAACGCATCAGGAACTTCATATTCCACATCGCCAAGAAAATATGAGTTGCTATCGACAAAGCCGCTAGTCGGCTCAGAGTTCCTCGCGATCAGGTAAATTTTCACCGCGATTACGTCTGACCACTCAACACCTGACGGACTGCTCTTGAACTCATCTATGATTCCATCGCCGGAGTCGTCCAAACCGTATTCAAAGTGGATACTCTCGACGCCATCCACCAGCGATGTGACCGTGGAGTAATTCCCCCCCGAAAGCTCGGCACGCATCAACACATTGGCATCGCTTACATAGTAGACCCTGCTTAAAAATCCATAACGTGGCGCAGACGTCTCACAATCACGCTGTTTCGCTGTCAACTTACTAGAATCGCTCGTCAAGATCACCACGCCGGGTGATGATGACTGGCAAGCCGAAACTTGAAGATAGTAATTGGAACTATCAATGCAACCATCATCTCCAATAGCGCATGTACTCGCCCTGCGTATGGCAATGAAATCAGTCCCGGCCTTGGAGTTTGCACAATTGGTACCTGCCCCAAGTTCACCTTGGACCGGGTAACCCAGAGTGGTGTTGACATCACTTTCATTTGTCGGACACAACGGAGGAAGCGAAGGCGAGACATCCTGCGCACCTGCCTCGCCCCAATATCCCGCATTTTCCAATTCGCTCTCGAACAAACGCAATGCATAATTGCCATTTTCGATCTGGCGGCTGGTTTTCTCGATTTCCCCTCGAACTCGACTGTCCTTTAGGAATATATCGGATACCGCCAGGAGTATGACGAGGCCAAGCACCATGGCAATCATCATCTCCACCAGAGAAAATCCTTGCTGCCGACCGACGCCCAGGAATTTGGACAGCATGTTCAATCTCCTAGAAATGCCAGCACTACATCGACACTCACAGCCCGACGAAAACTATCGTCAGCACCATATGCCCCGGCACCGCAGTTTGACGCTGGTGCCACAGATGGACTAACCCCTTGCCATGCCACAGTTACTCGCACTACGGCTTGCTTATTAGTCACTGCGCCGGAAATATTCTCAATGCATCCCCGAGCCCCGATTATGCTACCCAGTTGCTGGGCACCGCCCGCCGAACTGACTCCGACACCTCTCAATGCCTCACTCCAGTTACAGCGGTCATAGTCAACAGAATACTCCGTCCCACAATCCTGAGCGGTAACTCCGTACACCGTAGTGCCGCCATATGCTCCATCTCGCGCGGCTTTTGGATTATTACGAATACGACTTGCCATATCTTCGACAAGCCTCAGGGCTTGGGACCGCTGATACGCTTCAAACTGCCCATTGAGCACTCGCGCATTCAATCCAGCCATTCCTAACAGGCCTACCGCGAGAATCAAAAGCGTCACAAGAATTTCTATAAGAGTGAATCCCGACTGGCGCCCGCTGTGCTTGAACTCCATATCAGCATTCTCCACTCGTGGAAGAGGCGCGCCCGTCCAATCCCAGCATCAGACAACTCGTCTTGTGTTCATCCGCGTTGACTGAAACGCTGACTTCAAACTCTACCGAATCGGTGACGCGCCCCGAGGCACTGAACTCAACTTGGTCTTGTGAACTTTCAATGGAAATTCCGGAAATTTGCCCATGAACAAGAATATCATCCTGCCCAGCTACTGGACTGGGAATCCTCCAACCCAACCCCCAGTCATCGTGGGACGGGCTTAGAGCAATGGAGCGGTTGCGCTTGATAGCCTCCGAACGGGCGAAGACCAGCGCACTGTGCAGATCGCTAACAGCTGCACGGAGACGCTGCGAGGCAATTATGTTCTGATAAGAAGGCACCGCAACGCCAATCAGAATAGCCAGCACCATTAGCGCGACCATTAACTCTACTAGAGTAAATCCTTTCTCAGCACGAGCTTGAGAAGTCACTTTTTTTACAGATCGCTGAGAACAATTACGCGCAGCAGGATCTGATTTTCTGGTATTCACCAAGAACCACCCGTCCATACTTTATCGCCGCTCTGGTCGATCGATAGATTACCGTCGCCCACTTGAACACTACCTGCCTTTGGCGCTGCAGTAATAGTAAATGTTGGAGGTGTAGCACCGATGGAACTAACGGTCACAGTATAGTTACGAGAAACGCTGGAAGGCTCATTAACTTCGAGATTAGTAACAATAGATGTGTAAGCCCTGGAGTCCATGAGAAGTTGCTGCTGCTTCTGCGCAAGAGCCATCAGATAAGCTTGCGCCTCCCCGCGATTGGAGCGTTTCACATAACTGGTATAAGAGGGGTATGCCACAGCAGCCAGAATCCCGATTATCGCAACCGTGATCATCAACTCTATAAGAGTAAAGCCGCTCTCGTTCTTTCTTCTCACTGAAATACCTTCTCAGTCGAATGACAGGAGTAAATGCGGCCCGGGCTGCCTTCTGGCGCTCCCACCCGGAGAACATCCCGCCCCCTACCCATGTCATGCCATAACCATCCGCTCTGGTAGCGTCGTCGATCAAAACGCGGATGCGCCATGCTCGACCTGTATCGCCAGCAGACTCTTACAGTGAGCATGCGCTTTTCCCACAACGAACAAAGTGATCTGCAGCCAAATTTCCGAGAATTTCGCCCTACAACGTCAACTTTCCGCCGTGGAAAAAACCCTTCGTTTACCGGAGCCTATAGACCAGGCCGGTCATAGTCCTTTTGTCGGCGACAAGCGGACCAAGACCGCGGACGACAGGTTGACCCCTTCAGTTTGGGCAAAAAGGCAAGGACGCCATGACTTCCATCTCTCGCGCTTTCACGCTCATTGAGACGCTGTTTACCCTGGCCATCATCGGGATCTGCTTCAGTTTCGGATTACCCGCACTATCGGAGCTTGTACACACCCAGCAAGTACACTCCGCCAGCCAAGATCTATCAACGAGCTTCGTCTTAGCCAGGCATGAATCAATCACGAGAGGCATCGCGGTATTGGTCGACAACCAGGACGGAGACTGGTCGACCGGCTGGTGGGTCTATGCCGATCAAAACGGAAATGGGCGATGGGACGAAAGCGACCCTCTAATCAGGCAAATAGGTCCGCAACCGGCGGGAGTCGTCATCAAGGGTAATTCGCCCGTCAGGCGCTACATCCGTTACACACCGACGGGCCGGGCAATCATGCAGGGAGGAGCTTTTCAGGCCGGAACACTCACGCTCTGCCACACCGACGGCAAATCGGATGTCAGGAAGTTGGTGATCAACGCAGCGGGAAGGGTACGCAGAACCAAGCAGCCGCCGGGCTCCTGCTGATACCCCACAAGACTTTGGGCGCGAGTCCTACCCGACGTTGACCACCCGCAGTTCCTTCGGCATCGAGAACGTCACACTCTCCGGCCGACCATCCAATTCAACAGCTACCTCGGCACCCCACTCTCGGAGCTGATCGATCACGCCTTGCACTAGGACTTCAGGTGCGGATGCGCCGGCAGTGATGCCCACTCGCTGGGCCTTCTCGAACCACTCGCGCTTGAGGTCTTCGGCACCGTCGATCAGGTAGGCCGGGGTGTTCAGGCGCTCGGCGAGTTCGCGCAGGCGGTTGGAGTTGGAGCTGTTGGGGCTACCGACCACCAGGACGACATCGCTCTCGTGAGCCAGTTGCTTCACCGCATCCTGGCGGTTCTGGGTGGCGTAGCAGATGTCGTCCTTGCGCGGGCCGCCGATGCTCGGGAACTTGGCGCGAAGCGCGTCGATGACGCGGCTGGTGTCGTCCATGGACAGGGTGGTCTGGGTCACGAAGGACAACACCTCCGGATTGCGGACCTGCAGGCGTTCCACGTCCGTTTCGTCCTCCACCAGGTAGATCGCACCGCCATTGCTGGCATCGTACTGCCCCATGGTGCCTTCCACTTCGGGGTGACCGGCGTGGCCAATCAGGATGCATTCGCGGCCGTCACGGCTGTAGCGCGCGACTTCCATGTGCACCTTGGTCACCAGCGGGCAAGTGGCGTCGAACACTTTCAGGCCACGACGATCAGCTTCCTGGCGCACGGCCTGGGAAACGCCGTGGGCGCTGAAGATGACGATGACGTTGTCCGGCACCTGATCCAGTTCTTCGACGAAGACCGCGCCACGGGCGCGCAGGTCCTCGACCACGAACTTGTTGTGCACCACTTCATGGCGCACGTAGATCGGCGGACCGAAGACTTCGAGCGCGCGGTTGACGATCTCAATGGCGCGATCGACGCCGGCGCAGAAGCCGCGCGGATTGGCGAGTTTGATTTGCATGCTGTTTACCTCGTGCAGCCGTCGCAGCCGGGAATCGCCCATTCGCGAGCAAGAACTCGGCGTCCCCCTCGCTCCAACAGGTGTCCCGCCCCATCAGATAGGGCGAACCGACAGGATCTCCACCTCGAAGGCGAGAGGCTTGCCGGCCAATGGGTGATTGAAGTCGATGGTCACATGCGTGTCGTCGATTAGCTTGACCACCCCAGGCAACTCGGCGTTGGCCGCGTCATTGAAGATGACCAGCAGGCCTTCGGAAAGCTCCATGTCCTGGAAGTTGCCACGGGGCATCACCTGCACGTTCTGGGGATTGTGCTGGCCGAATCCCTGCTCCGGCTCGACGGCGAGGACGCGCTTGTCGCCGCTCTTGAGTCCGAATAGCAGGCTCTCGAAGCCAGGCAACAGGTTACCGTCGCCTACTTTGAAGGTGGCCGGCTTCTTCTCGAAGGTGCTGTCCACCACGTCGCCGTTATCCAGCTTGATGGCGAAATGCAGGGTGACCTCCATGTCCGGCCCTATGCGATGTTCAGTCATGGGCAGGTTCTCCGGACTTCTTCGCTTTGAACATATCCAGCGCCAGCATCGCGGCGCCGACGGTGATGGCGCTATCGGCCAGGTTGAACGCCGGGAAGTACCAGCGGTTCTGCCAATGCACCAGGATGAAATCGACCACGTGGCCAAGTACCACGCGGTCATAAAGGTTGCCGAGGGCACCGCCCAGGACCAGGGCCAGCGCAATGGCCAGCCAGGTTTCCTCGGGTTTCAGGCGCTTCAGCCAGACCACCAGCACGCCGCTCACGACCAGGGCGATCAGCGCGAACAGCCAGCGCTGCCAACCGGAGCTATCGGCGAGGAAGCTGAAGGCCGCGCCGGTGTTGTAGGCAAGGGTCCAGCTGAAGTAGTCGGGAATGACCACGATCTGCTGGTAGAGGTTGAGCTCGGTTTCGAAGAACCACTTGCTCAACTGATCCAGTATGAACACCAGGGCGGTCAGCCACAGCCAGCCGAGACGGCCGTATGCCTTAGGCATAGTGACGAACCTCGCCGGCGCCATCGATGTTTTCGACGCAACGGCCACACAGCTCCGGGTGTTTCACGAACTGACCAACATCGGCGCGGTGGTGCCAGCAACGGCCGCACTTGGTGTGGGCGGATTTGTGGATTTTCAGCTTGAGGCCGGCGACTTCGGTATCCACGGCATCGGCCGGGGCACTGGCCAGGGGCTGGACGTCGGCCGCCGAGGTGATCAGCACGAAGCGCAGTTCGTCGCCCAGCTTGGCCAGGCTCGCCACCAGGGCGTCTTCAGCGAACAGGGTGACTTCGGCCTGCAGGTTGCCGCCAATCGCCTTGTTGCTGCGCAGATTTTCCAGTTCCTTGTTGACCGAGGCCTTGACGGCCATGACCTGCTCCCAGAATTCGCGGTCCAGCTCGGTGCCTTCCGGCAGCTCCGACAGGCCTTGATACCAGGTGTTGAGCATGACGGACTCGTTACGCTCGCCCGGCAGGAATTGCCAGATTTCCTCGGCAGTGAAAGCCAGGATCGGCGCGATCCAGCGCACGAGGGCTTCGGCGATGTGGAACAGTGCGGTCTGGCAGGAGCGGCGCGGTACGCTGTCAGCGGCGGTGGTGTACTGGCGGTCCTTGATGATGTCGAGATAGAAGCCGCCCAGTTCCTGCACGCAGAAGTTGTGCACTTTCGAGTAGACGTTCCAGAAACGGTACTCGCCGTAGGCTTCTTCCAGTTCGCGCTGCAGCAGCAGGGCGCGGTCTACGGCCCAGCGGTCGAGGGCCAGCATGTCTTCTGCGGGCAGCAGGTCCTTGACCGGGTCGAAGCCGTTCAGGTTGGCCAGCAGGAAGCGCGCGGTGTTACGGATGCGGCGATAGGCATCGGCGCTGCGCTGGAGGATCTGCTGGGAAACCGCCATCTCACCGGAGTAGTCGGTAGCCGATACCCACAGGCGCAGAATGTCGGCACCGAGACTGTCGGTAACCTGCTGCGGGGCGATGACGTTGCCCAGGGATTTGGACATCTTGCGGCCGCTTTCGTCCACGGTGAAGCCGTGGGTCAGCAGTTGGCGGTAAGGTGCGTAGCCGTCGATGGCGCAGCCGGTCAGCAAGGAAGAATGGAACCAGCCACGGTGCTGGTCGGAACCTTCCAGGTAGAGGTCGGCAGCCGGACCGCTGGCATGGCCCAGTTCCGCGTGGGAGCCGCGCAGGACGTGCCAGTGCGTGGTGCCCGAGTCGAACCAGACGTCCAGGGTGTCGCTGATCTTGTCGTACTGGCCAGCCTCATCGCCGAGCAGTTCGGCGGCATCCAGCTTGAACCAGGCTTCGATGCCCTCCTGCTCGACGCGCTGAGCAACCTGCTCCATCAGCTCGACGGTGCGCGGATGCAGGTCGCCGGTGGCCTTGTGCAGGAAGAACGGAATCGGTACGCCCCAGTTGCGCTGGCGGGAGATGCACCAGTCAGGACGGCCGGCGATCATGCCGTGCAGGCGCGCCTGGCCCCAACCCGGAACGAATTCGGTCTGTTCGATAGCGGTCAGCGCGCGCTCGCGCAGGGTGGCGCCCTGCTCCGGCTGCTTGTCCATGCCGACGAACCACTGTGCAGTGGCGCGGTAGATCAGCGGGGTTTTGTGGCGCCAGCAGTGCATGTAGCTGTGGCTGATGGATTCGTGCTTGAGCAACGCGCCCACTTCTTCCAGCTTGGCGACGATGGCCGGGTTGGCCTTCCAGATGAACTGGCCGCCAAAGAACGGCAGATCCTGTACATATACGCCGTTGCTCTGAACCGGACTGAGGATGTCGTCATTGCTCATGCCGTGCTGTTTGCAGGTACGGAAGTCGTCCTCGCCGTAGGCCGGCGCGGAGTGGACGATACCGGTACCGGCGCCCAGCTCGACGTACTCGGCCAGGTAGACGGGCGACAGACGCTCGTAGAAGGGGTGGCGGAAGCGAATCAGGTCCAGCGCCTCGCCTTTGGCGGTGGCGATGACCTGGCCTTCCAGGCCGTAGCGCGAAAGGCAGGATTCCACCAGCTCTTCGGCCAGAATCAACAGGCGCGCGCCGGTATCCACCAGCGCGTAGTTGAATTCGGGGTGGACGTTCAGTGCCTGGTTGGCCGGGATGGTCCAGGGAGTGGTGGTCCAGATGACGATGGCAGCAGGCTTGGCCAGGCTCGACAGGCCGAAGGCAGCGGCCAGCTTGTCGGCATCCTCAATGGCGAAGGCGACATCGATGGCGTCGGACTTCTTATCGGCATATTCGACTTCCGCCTCGGCCAGGGCCGAAGCGCAGTCGAAGCACCAGTTCACCGGCTTCAGGCCCTTGAATACGAAGCCCTGCTTGACCATTTCGGCCAGTGCACGGATTTCGCCAGCCTCGTTACCGAAGGCCATGGTCTTGTAGGGGTTGCCCCAGTCGCCCAGTACACCGAGGCGGATGAAATCGGCTTTCTGGCCTTCGATCTGCTCGGAGGCGTAGGCACGGCACAGCTCACGGGTCTTGTCCGCGGGCAGGTTCTTGCCGTGGGTGGTCTCGACCTTGTGCTCGATGGGCAGGCCGTGGCAATCCCAGCCCGGAACATAGGGCGCGTCGTAGCCCGCCAGGGTCTTGGAGCGAACGATGATGTCCTTGAGGATCTTGTTGACCGCGTGACCGATGTGAATGCTGCCGTTGGCGTAGGGCGGGCCATCGTGCAGAACGAACCTCGGGCGACCTTCGCCGATCTGCCGCAGCTTTCCGTACAGGTCGATGCTGTTCCAGCGCTGCAGCAGTTCCGGTTCGCGCTGGGGCAGACCGGCCTTCATCGGGAATGCCGTCTCGGGCAGGTTCAGGGTCGCTTTGTAATCGGTCATTTCAAGTCCAGGCTCTTCAATTTGATTGAGTACCCTGCCAATAGGCACGGGCGGCAGCGACATCCGCATCGATCGCCGACTTCAACGCCTCCAGGGAGGCAAAACGCTGCTCATCACGCAGCTTGTGGTGGAAGGTCACGCTGATCCGCCGGTCGTAGAGGTCGGCGGAATAGTCCAGCAGATGGACCTCCAGATGGGCGCGTCCATCGCCCTTCACGCTGGGGCGCACGCCGATGTTCGCAACGCCGGGCAGCTGCCGGCCTTCCAGCTCCACGCTGACCAGGTACACCCCGTTGAGCGGGACGCGGCGGCGTTTGAGTTGCACGTTGGCGGTCGGGGTACCCAGCTGGCGACCGAGTTTCTGCCCATGCAGCACTCGGCCGGTAATGGTGAACGGCCGCCCCAGCAGCCGCTCGGCAAGCCCGAAGTCGCCGTCGGCCAGGGCCTGGCGCACGCGGGTGCTGCTGACCCGCAAGCCATCCAGCTCGACGGTTGCCGCAGCTTCGACACTGAAACCTTCCGCTTCGCCGGCCTGCAGCAGGAAATCGAAGTCTCCGGCGCGGTCGCAGCCAAAGCGGAAATCGTCACCGATCTCCAGGTGCTTGGCGCCCAGCCCTTCGACCAGTACGGCATGGACGAACTCGGCGGCGCTGAGCTCACGCAGGCGGTGGTTGAAAGCCAGGCAGAGCACCCGATCCACCCCTTCACGGGCCAGCAGTTCGAGCTTGTCGCGCAGCCGCGTCAGGCGTACGGGGGCGGTGTCAGGGCCGAAGTACTCGCGCGGTTGCGGCTCGAAAATCACCACGCACGTGGGTAAACCCAGCTCAGCCGCACGCTCGCGCAACCGCTTGAGAATGGCCTGGTGGCCGCGGTGCACGCCGTCGAAATTGCCGATGGTGGCGACGCAGCCCCGATGTTGGGGCCGCAGGTTGTGTAAACCTCGAACCAGCTGCATAGCACAAGTCTTGTTCACAAAGTGGTCGATTATACGCACAGCCGAGGCTGGACAACAGGCGCTACAGGCCCGTCACCGCGACAAGCGGCGACGAGTCGCAGCTCGGCGAATTACACGGCCCGCCGGGCGAAGTCGCGAAGGCGGAAACCCAGCAACGCCAGCATGCCGAAATAGGTGATCACACCGGCCCCCACGAGCGCGGCCAGACGCAGCAATCGCTCGGCCATTCCTCCCAGCTCCCATGCGGGCAGCAGGTACATCACGCCGAGCAGGACAGCGCACATCGCCAGCACCGCCAGCACCAGCTTTGCCAGGAATTTCCCCCAGCCCGGCTGCGGCTGGAAGAGCTGCTGCTTGCGTAGCTGCCAGTAGAGCAGCCCGGCGTTCATGCAGGCCGCCAGACTGATCGCCAGGGCCAATCCGGCATGGCGCAGCGGGAAGACGAAGACGAGGTTCATCAACTGGGTGGCGATGAGCGTGAACAGGGCGATCCTCACCGGCGTGCGAATGTTCTGCCGCGCGTAGAAACCAGGAGCCAGTACCTTGACCAGGATTATCCCCAGCAGGCCCACGGCGTAAGCGATCAAGGCACGCTGGGTCATCAGCGCGTCGGTGGCGGTGAATTTCCCGTACTGGAACAGCGCCACTGTCAGCGGCTCGGCGAGCAGCGCCAGGGCCAGGGTGCAAGGCAGTACCAGCAGGAAGCACAGCCGCAGGCCCCAATCGAGCAGCTGCGAGTACGCATGGCGGTCATCACTGGCGTACGTCTTGGCCAGGGATGGCAGCAGGATGGTGCCCAAGGCGACGCCGAGCACACCGGACGGCAACTCCATCAGGCGGTCGGCGTAGTACATCCAGGACACCGATCCCGCCGCCAGGAATGAGGCGAAGATGGTGTTGATGATCAGCGAGATCTGCCCCACGGAAACCCCAAAAATCGCCGGCCCCATCTGCTTGAGCACACGCCAGACCCCGGTATCCCGCAGGTTCAGACGAGGCAGCACGAGCATGCCGATACGCTTGAGCGACGGCAGTTGGTAAAGCAGTTGTGCCAGGCCACCGACGAGCGTCGCCCAGCCGAGGGCCATGATCGGCGGGTCGAAATAGGGAATCAGGAACAGCGAGAAGACAATCATGCTGACGTTCAGCAGGGTCGGCACAAAGGCCGGCACCGCGTAACGGTTCCAGGTGTTGAGGACCGCTCCCGCCAGCGATGACAACGAAATCAGGAAAATGTACGGAAAGGTCACCCGCAGCAGGTCGGTGGTCAGGGCGAACTTCTCAGGGGTATCGGCAAAACCCGGGGCGGTCACCCAGATCACCCAGGGAGCCGCGAGCACACCGAGCAGGGTCACCAACGCCAGTACCAGGGTCAGGAGGCCGGAGATGTAGGCGATGAACGTGCGGGTCGCCTCCTCGCCCTGCTGGGTCTTGTATTCCGCCAGGATCGGGACGAATGCCTGGGAGAACGCCCCCTCGGCGAAGATTCGACGCAGCAGGTTGGGCAACTTGAAAGCGACGAAGAAGGCGTCGGTGGCCATGCCGGCGCCGAAATAGCGCGCGACGATGGTATCGCGCACGAAGCCCAATACGCGGGAAAGCATGGTGATGGAGCTGACGGCCGCCAGCGACTTGAGCAGGTTCATTCAGGGGTCCGGACAGGTGTTGCGCGGTCCTTCGGCAATGCTGCCAGGGGACAATCGAGGCTGCCGAGTGTAGAGTCCGTGCGGGATAAAAGCATCCTGCAAGAAAAGCTCACGCTCGTCGCCCGACCTGCCTGAACGCCCTTGACAAGCCCACATCACGTGGGCATGATTCGCGGCCTTAATTTGATTCAATTCCCCAGTTTCGAGGAGCTTGACGGTGGCCAACACACCTTCTGCCAAAAAACGCGCCAAACAGGCTGAGAAGCGTCGTAGCCATAACGCCAGCCTGCGCTCCATGGTTCGTACCTACATCAAGAACGTGGTCAAGGCTATCGACGCCAAAGACCTGCCGAAGGCACAAGCCGCTTTCACCGCCGCTGTACCGGTGATCGATCGCATGGCCGACAAAGGCATCATCCACAAGAACAAAGCTGCTCGTCACAAGAGCCGCCTGAACGCCCACATCAAGGCGCTCGGTCAAGCTGCTGCCTAAGCTTGAGTTCTTGCGAAAAAACCGGCCTTCTGGCCGGTTTTTTTATTGCCCGCATTTCCTGAAGCAGGATCTGCAGCCATGAAAAAGCCCGGAGATTCCGGGCTTTTCTGCTTTCCAGCATCAATTCATGGGCGGTTCGGCCATGGAATGATCGGGATCGCGGTCACGGCATTCTGTGGACTGCCCTCGATCACGCGATCGCTGTAGACCAGATAGATCAGGGTATTGCGCTTGCGATCGAAGAAGCGCACGACCTGCATGGTCTTGAAAACCAGCGACGTACGCTCCTTGAATACCTCTTCGCCATCCTTGAGTTCGCCATTGAAGCGAATAGGCCCCACCTGGCGACAGGCAATGGACGCCTCGGCACGATCCTCGGCCAATCCCAGGCCACCTTTCACTCCGCCAGTCTTGGCTCGCGACAGGTAGCAGGTCACACCCTCGACGCCCGGATCATCAAATGCTTCGACCGTGATCTTGTCGTTCGGCCCCATCCACTTGAACACGGTGGAGACCGAGCCGATTTCCTCCGCAGCAACCGCCAGCGGCATCGCCAGAAGCGCTGCCGCCAATCCCTTGATCAGTCGCATCTGCCCCTCCAACTCAGACCAGGACCAGGTTATCCCGGTGCACCAGCTCCGGCTCGTCGACGTAGCCCAACAGCTTCTCGATGAGATCGGACGATTGGCCGATGATCTTCTGCGCCTCGAGGGCGCTGTAGTTGGCCAGGCCACGGGCGATTTCCGCACCATCCAACCCAACACACACCACCATCTCACCGCGACGGAAACTGCCCTGCACAGCCTTCACGCCGACCGGCAGCAGGCTCTTGCGGTCCTCCCGGAGAGCCTTGACCGCACCCGCATCGAGCACCAGCGTGCCACGCGTCTGCAGATGGCCAGCCAGCCACTGCTTGCGCGCCGCCAGCATGCCGCGCTCAGGCGCAAGCAGCGTACCCAGGCGCTCGCCAGACTTGAGGCGATCCAGAACCCGCTCGATCCGCCCACCAACGATCACGGTGTGCGCGCCGGAGCGTGCCGCCAGCCGCGCGGCACGCAGCTTGGTCTGCATGCCACCACGCCCCAGAGCACCACCGGTACCACCAGCAACGGCATCCAGCGCCGGATCATCGGCACGAGCTTCGAAGATCAGCTGAGCATCGGGATTGTGACGAGGGTCGGCGTCGAACATGCCGTCGCGATCCGTAAGGATCACCAGCAGGTCCGCCTCCACGAGGTTGGCCACCAGCGCCGCCAGGGTGTCGTTGTCACCGAAGCGAATTTCGTCGGTAACCACGGTGTCGTTCTCGTTGATCACCGGAATCGCACCCAGCTCAACCAGGGTGCGCAGGGTGCTGCGAGCGTTCAGGTAGCGCTTGCGATCGGACAGGTCATCGTGGGTAAGCAGGATCTGCGCAGTGTGGCGACCATGCTCGGCGAAACTGGATTCCCAGGCCTGGACCAGCCCCATCTGCCCTACGGCAGCGGCAGCCTGCAGCTCGTGAACGGCGCTCGGGCGACTCTGCCACCCCAGGCGGCTCATACCCGCCGCCACAGCACCGGAAGACACCAGCACCAACTCCACACCTGCCTCACGCAAGGCCACCATCTGCTCAACCCAGACAGCCATGGCCGAGCGATCCAGCCCGCGGCCGTCAGCCGTGAGCAAAGCACTACCGATCTTCACCACCCAGCGCTGAGCGCCAGTCACCTTGTCCCGCATATCGTCCAACCTTAGCTAGAAGGCCGCGCGGCAAGGCGCGCGGCCATGCGAACATCCCACAGCGCCGGGTGGCGCCAGGATCAGGGTACGTAGAAGATTTCCGGCCCGTCGCCGTCATCCTCGTCGTCATCGAAATCGTCGTCATCGTCGACGCCAGCGCTCTTCATGCCGGCACGGCGCAGCGCACGCTGATCATCCATGGCCTGCAGACGGGCACGCGCCTCGTCTTCGATGCGCTGATCCAGCTCAGCGAGCTGCTCGGCATACTCCGGCTCCTCCTCCATGCGCAGGGTGCGCTCGTCGAGGTAGCGCATGATCTCCTGGGAGAGCGCCTCGGTACCTTCGCGCTCCAGAGCGGAAATCACGAACACCGGCCCTTCCCATCCCAGACGCTCGAGCACCGCCTTCAGGCGCGCATCGCGATCGTCATCGAGCAGTTGGTCTGCCTTGTTCAGCACCAGCCAGCGATCGCGCTCGGTCAGGGCCGGACTGAAGCGCGCCAGCTCTTCGATAATGGTTGCAGCAGCCTCGGCCGGATCACTTTCATCCAGCGGCGCCATGTCGACGATGTGCAGCAACAGGCGAGTACGCGCGAGGTGCTTGAGGAAGCGAATCCCCAGGCCGGCGCCTTCTGCAGCACCCTCGATCAGGCCAGGGATGTCGGCAACCACGAAGGACTTGAAACGCCCCACACTGACCACGCCAAGGTTCGGCACCAGCGTAGTGAAGGGGTAATCAGCCACTTTCGGCTTGGCAGCGGAAACGGCACGAATGAATGTGCTCTTGCCCGCGTTCGGCAGGCCGAGCAGACCAACATCGGCCAGCACCTTCAGCTCCAGCTTGAGGTCGCGGGACTCGCCCGGCTTGCCCTTGGTGGTCTGGCGCGGGGCGCGGTTGGTACTGGACTTGAATCGGGTGTTGCCCAGGCCGTGCCAGCCGCCCTGGGCGACCATCAGACGCTGTCCCGGCTTGGTCAGGTCGCCGATGATTTCCTGGGTCGCCGCATCGATGATCGTGGTCCCTACCGGCACCGGCAGGACCAGGTCATCACCCTTGCGACCGGTGCAGTCCTTGCTGCCGCCGTTTTCACCGCGCTGGGCGTCGAAACGACGGGTGTAGCGGTAATCGACCAGGGTATTGAGGTTCGGATCGGCCTCCATGAATACGGAGCCGCCATCGCCCCCGTCACCACCGTTGGGGCCGCCCTTTTCAATGAATTTTTCGCGACGGAAACTCATCAGGCCATTGCCGCCGTCGCCCGCTTTTACAAAGATCGATACTTCATCGACGAATTTCATCAGGACGCCTCCCGCCACGGGGACGGGTTGAGTGAAACAAAGCACATAGGATACAGGGAACCCCGCTCAATGCAGAGTTTCCATGAAGCAGAAACGAAAAAGCCCCGTCGCAAGACGGGGCTTTTCCAGCGAAGTCGCAATCAGGCTGCGACGATGCTTACGTACTTGCGGCCGAAAGCACCTTTGACCTCGAACTTGACCACGCCGTCCACTTTCGCGAACAGAGTGTGGTCCTTGCCCAGGCCAACGCCGACGCCGGCGTGGAACTTGGTGCCGCGCTGACGCACGATGATGTTGCCGGCCTTGATGACCTGGCCGCCGTACAGCTTCACGCCAAGGCGTTTACTTTCTGAGTCGCGGCCGTTGCGGGTAGAACCGCCAGCTTTTTTGTGTGCCATGAGTCAAATCCTCCAAAAAGGAAATTAGGCCTGAATGCCGGTGATTTTGATTTCAGTGAACCACTGGCGGTGGCCCTGGCGCTTCATGTGGTGCTTACGACGGCGGAACTTGATGATGCGCACTTTGTCGTGACGGCCTTGAGAGACCACTTCAGCGACTACTTTGGCACCGTCAACAACCGGAGCACCGATTTTCACGTCTTCGCCATTGCCGATCAGCAGGACGCGGTCGAAAGTCACGGATTCGCCAGTGGCGACTTCGAGCTTCTCGACTTTCAGGAATTCACCTTCAGCGACTTTGTATTGCTTGCCGCCGGTAACGATAACTGCGTACATGGATTTTCTCCGTTAAACCTGCTCACCCGACGCTTTATAAAAAGAGGTATCGGTCGGCATGGCTGCATGGGGCCGGAACTGACGCCCGTGCAATTGCGTAAGGCAGGAAAATGCCCAAGGAAGTTCAGGGGCCGCGATTGTACGCAAGGCACGATTGCCGCGCAAGCACCGCCAGGGCTCGCCTTGACAGTCCCCGGCCCGGTCCCTAGCATGCCGCGCATCCCAACAGGAGCACTTCTGGCCGATGCAACCCCAGGCTTTCTACCGCGTGGTGGCGGACGATTTTACCGCAGTCGACGACATCATTCGCCGGCAGCTGACCTCCCGCGTCCCCCTGGTGGAAAAGATCGGTGACTACATCGTCTCCGCCGGTGGCAAGCGCCTGCGTCCGCTGCTCGTCCTGCTGAGCGGCAACGCCCTTGGCTTCGGCGGCGACCAACTGCGCCTGCTGGCCGCCACCATCGAGTTCCTGCACACCTCCACCCTGCTCCACGATGACGTGGTGGATGCCTCCGGCCTGCGCCGCGGCCGCTCGACCGCCAACGCCCTGTGGGGCAACGCGCCGAGCGTGCTGGTGGGCGACTTCCTCTATGCCCGCTCCTTCGAAATGATGGTGGAACTCGGCTCCATGCCGGTGATGCGCATCATCTCCCAGGCCACCCGGGTCATCGCCGAAGGCGAAGTGCTGCAGCTGTCCAAGATCCGCGACGCCAGCACCACCGAAGAAACCTATATGGAAGTCATTCGCGGCAAGACCGCGATGCTCTTCGAGGCCTCGACCCACAGCGCCGCTGTGCTGGCCGGCGCAAGCGCCGAGCAGTCCGAGACCCTGCGCCAGTTCGGCGACGCCCTGGGCATCGCCTTCCAGTTGGTGGACGACCTGCTCGACTACCGTGGCGATGCTGCCACCCTCGGCAAGAACGTCGGAGACGACCTGGCCGAAGGCAAACCCACCCTGCCGCTGATCGCCACCATGCGCGATGGCACTCCGGAGCAGGCCAGCCTGGTGCGCAAGGCCATCCAGCAAGGCGGTAGCCAGGACCTGGAAGGTATCCGCGCAGCCGTGGAAGCCGCCGGCGCCCTGGACTACACCGCCCAACTGGCCCGCGACTACGCCGCCCGTGCCATCACCTGCCTGAATACGCTGCCGGACAACGCTTATCGCGATGCCCTGGTCGAGCTCACCGAGTTCGCTGTCGCGCGAACCCACTGAGGCCCCTGGTCAGTCGAAAAAGCCCGTCCTGAGACGGGCTTTTTTATGCCTCGACGAAAGGTATCGATTAGCGCTTGCTATTTTGATAATAGGAATTATTCTCATCTCAACGGTTTTCAAGGAGATGAGCCATGACCTACCTGATCGATGCCTGGCTGGATCGCCCCCACCCTTACCTGCGGATACTCCATCGGGAAACCGGTGAGGTCTGCGCCGTGCTGGAAGAAGAAGCCCTCGACGAACTGCGTGACCAGGGCGACCTCGACCTGGCCGGCCTCAACTCAAGCGAACCGCTGGTGCTCAAGGAGCTGGTGCGAAACATCTTCCTGTTCTGCTACGCCAGGGCATTGCGTCCGCACGGCGAGCTGCACTGAGGGTCATTGGGGAATCTGGATGACGCGAGGATGCGTCATCCGCAAGAGCGGCGCCCGGGCGCCGCGCTTGCAGCGAGGGCAAAGGCGCCCTCGCCGGTTCCTGGACGGGCCAGGGACGGCTCGTCCAAGGGGTCGCCCTGGATCAGAGGATGTCCAGGAGCTCTACATCGAACACCAGCACGCTGTGCGGCGGGATGCTGCCGACGCCCTGGGCGCCATAGGCCAGTTCGCTCGGAACGTGCAGGCGCCATTTGCTGCCAGCGTTCATCAGTTGCAGGGCCTCGACCCAGCCGGCAATCACGCCGCCAACCGGGAATTCGGCCGGCTGGCCACGATCGTAAGAGCTGTCGAACACAGTGCCGTCGATCAGGGTGCCGTGGTAGTGGGTGCGCACGGTGTCTTCGGCGGACGGCTTGGCGCCCTCGCCCGCTACCAGTACTTCGTACTGCAGGCCGGACGGCAGAACGGTTACGCCTTCGCGCTTGGCGTTCTCTTCCAGGTAGGTGCGACCAGCGCCGGCGGCGGCTTCGGCCTTGGCTTCGGCTTCGGCCTGCATGCGCTCGCGGATCACGCGGAAGCTTGCCGAAAGGGCAGCGCCATCAACGCGGCTTTCCAGGCCCTGGAAGGCATCGCTGAGGCCAGCGATCACAGCGTCCAGGCTCACACCGGGCGGGGGATTGTCACGGATCTGGTCGCCGAGCTGACGGCCAATGCCGTAGCTGACGCGGGTTTCGTCGGTAGAGAGATCGAGTTGGGACATGGCGGAACTCCGCTCCGGGAAAAAAAGGCCGGCCAGACTAGCACAGCTTCCCTTTCCCGGCGCGGGCGACCGCCCACAGCCGTAGGTCAGTGGGACACGCGGGTCGAAATGGGCACGCGCACCGTATCCTGGCTGTCCGCCTCCATCCCGCACATCTCGTCGTGCACCACGCTGTGCACCAGGTGGAAGGGCAGGTCCGGGAACTCGCGAAGCACTTCCCGGGCGTGTTCCACCGATCGAAGGTGCGTCGCATGGCCCTGGCCGTCATCCAGATGATGGCTACGCCCATCGATTCGGGCTTCCAGCAGATAGATGCCGCCTTCCAGAGAGATCAGGTTGATTTCTTCGATGTGCCCGGCACGGGCATGACTGCTGAGGTCGTGCAATTTCATGGCGTCGCCCTCGCTCGCTGTACACCTCCAATCTAATGCACTGGACCGGATGCGGACGGCGGATACGCAACCGCCCGTCCGCTTTTCAGCGGCCGGGCGGTCAGAGCAGCGATAAAACCTTGTCAGTGATCGTGCTTGGTCATCTTGTCCAGATAACCCATGGCGAAGGCCGAGATGACGAAGGTCATGTGCAACACCACGTACCACATGATCTTGCTGTTATCGATGTTCTGCGCGTCCATGAAGATGCGCAGCAGGTGGATGGAGGAGATCGCCACGATGGATGCGGCCACCTTCATCTTCAACGAGCCGGAGTCCATCTTGCCGAGCCAGCTCAGTTTTTCCTTGCTGTCGTCGATGTCCAGTTGAGAAACGAAGTTCTCGTAGCCGGAAATCATCACCATCACCAGCAGGCCGCCCACCAGCGACATATCGATCAGCGACAGCAGCACCAGGATCAGGTCTGCTTCGGACTTCTCGAAGACGTGCGGCAGGATGTGCACGACTTCCTGGAAGAATTTCAGGGTCAGGGCCAACAGCGCGAAGGACAGGCCGAAGTAGATCGGGGCCAGCAACCAGCGTGCGGCGTACATCGAGTTTTCTAGAATGCGTTCCATGGCTTCTCGTAGTCAGTAAAAAACCGGCCGCGAGTATAGCGAGGTGCTTCTTACAGAAAAATAATGGCAACGAGCAGCGAAATATCCCCAAACACTGTGGATAAGTCTGTGAGCGAACATTGGAACGTCCGACGCACGCCGCTACCGCCGTAGGCTCCCAGTCGCTGCACAAAAGCTGGCCAACTGAAGCCCGTCAGGTTTCAGGGCGGAACTGGCAGTCGCCAAGGCTTCGACAACGCGTGCCGTTGATGCGTCGCAACTCACCCTGGAGGTGCAGGCGCCAGATCGGTGGATCGTGGGCTTCGGTGTAACCCTGTTCGGCGAGGCAATCGGCAATTGCAGAGAGCACCGACTCCGCCACGAGAGGCCCATGGAATGGGCCCTGGGCTTTGATCGCCGAGGGTTGTTCCCCCGACATTCCCGCTGCACAGAGCAGCGTCCAGAGTCCATTCTCTCCCGCCAGCGGACGGATCACACACTCGATCCGGGTCACGAGTCCCAGGCACTGGCGGGTAAGGCAGAGGTTGCGCGTCATGGCGGCTTTCCTCGCAGAGGCCTGTTTTTCAGCCTACACCCGAGTTTAGACCTGCGAAAGCGCGATGCTTATCCACGTGAACTGTGGATAAGCCTGTGTACAGGGTGAGGGAAAGGCGGTGGGACGCCGGCTACCCGAGGGGCCTCCCCCACCGCTCAATGACTGACCAGCCACGCCGGGCACCCAACCCGGCGCGAAGAGTCAGCAGAGGCTCAGGACGGACCCTGGGTCTTGTCCGGGACCGGCGCCTTGCCGGGCTCCTGCTTCGGCCCCTTGCGTGCAGGCTTGGGCGGTGCCGCGACCTTGGCAACGGCATCCACAACCTCTTGAACGAGTGCGGGTTTCTCCTCTTCCTCCAGCCCCATCTCGGCAATTTCCCGCAGTCGCTCGACCACGCGGGCATTGACGCTGCCTTCAGGGAACTGGCCCTTGTCGTCGGGTACGCCGGCCGGCTCGCCCACCAGCAGGCTCAGGGCCTCGTCGGCCTGGCGGACCGCATAGACGTGGAAGCGTCCCTTGCGCACGGCCTCCAGCACGCGTTCGTCCAGCATCAGGGTGGTGACGTTGGCATGGGGGATGATGACCCCCTGCTCGCCCGTCAGGCCACGGGCCTCGCATAGGCGGAAGAAGCCTTCGATCTTCTCGTTGACGCCACCGACTGCCTGCACCTCGCCGAACTGGTTGATCGAGCCGGTGATGGCGAAGCACTGCTTGAGCGGCGTGCGCGAGAGGGCGGAGATCAGGGTGCAGGCCTCGCCGAGGGAAGCGCTGTCGCCATCCACGTAGCCGTAGGACTGCTCCAGGGCGATGCTCGCGGAGATTTCCAGGGGGAACTCCTGGGCATAGCGGCTGCCGAGGTACCCGGTGAGGATCATCACCCCCTTGGAGTGGATCGGCTGGCCCAGGTTGACCTCGCGCTCGATGTCGACGATGCCCGAGCTGCCTGGGTAGACGGTCGCGGAAATCCGCGCCGGCACGCCGAAAGCCGAATCGCCCACTTCCAGCACCGTCAGGCCGTTGCACTTGCCCACAGCGGCGCCGGCGGTATCAATCAGGATGATGCCCGCCAGCATGTCGTCGAGGATGCGCGCAGATACACGGCCAGTGCGGGTCGCCTTCGCCTTGAGGGCGCGGTCGATGTGATCGGCATCGGTCATCGGCTCGTTCGCCAGCTGACGGATGAAATCCGCCTCACTGACCAACTGGAACAGGTCGCCGATACGTGCCGAAAGCCGGCCCTGGTGCTCGGCCAGACGGGCGCTGTAGGTCGCCAGGCGGGCGACGGCAGCCGCAGTGAGCGGGGCCATGCCCTCTTCCGAGGTGCGGGTCTTCAGCAACTGGGCGAACTGCTCGAGGCTGTCGTCCGACAGGGCGATTTCCTCATCGAAGTCCACCAGCACGCGGAACATCTCCTGGAAGTCGGGATCCAGGTCCTGCAGCGTGTAGTAGAGCTGGCGCGAACCGATGATCACCACCTTCACCTGCAGCGGGATCATCTGGGGTGTCAGGGTGACGGTGGCCAGGCGGCCGAGCTCGGCGAGGGGCGACTCCATCTTCAGCTTGCGCGACTGCAGTGCGCGCTTCAGGGCATCCCAGACGAAGGGTTCGCCCAGCAGCTTCTCAGCTTCCAGGATCAGGAAACCACCGTTGGCGCGGTGCAACGCACCTGGGCGCAGCTGGCGGTAGCTGGTGTAGAGGGCGCCCTGGTCGGTGCCGTACTCGATGCGGCCGAACAGGTTGTCATAGGTGGGGTGCGGCTCGAACACCACCGGGGCGCCGCCGCTGGAGTGATGACCCACCACCAGGCTGGGGCAGTACTGCTCTTCCAGTATCTCGCGACGCTGGGCGTCCGGCTTGTCGTCCAGGAGCTGGTCCACCACCGTTTTCAGCAGGTTCACCTGCATGGCCTGCAGATAGGCCACGACGCCGGCGTTTTCCGCGTACTTGGCCGACAGGGGCGAAAGCAGCGGTTGCAGGGCCTGGGTAATGGTTTCCTCGTTGAGCTGGCGCAGCTGGTTGCTGGACTCGCGCTTCCATTGTGGCAGGCTGGACAGCTCCTCGTTCAGGCGCTCCTCCAGCAGGGAAATGTCATCGTGGAAACGCTCGCGCTCGGCCTCGTCCAGCTGGGCGAAGTCCGCTTCGTCCAGGGCCTTGCCGTCCTTCATGGGCGTGAAGGCGATGTTGGCGCTGTCACGGTAGAGGGCGACGTCCTTCTCCAGAGCCAGGCGTTCGATGACGTCCAGGGCACGGTCGTAGCGCTGGTTGAAGGCGCGATCGATAGCGCTCTTCTTCTGTTGGAAGGTCGGCGTCTCGAATACCGCCGGGAAGGTGGACAGGAGGTTATCCACCAGATGCTCGATGTCGCAGATGAAATCGCTCGCCTCGCCCGACGGCAACTGCAGGGCACGAGGCTCGCGGGGTTCTTCGAAGTGGTTGACGTAGAGCCAGTCCGCCGGGGTTTCCAGGCGCTTGCCCTCGGCCTTGAGGTAGCGTTTGACGAAGGAGAAGCGGCCGGTGCCGGGCTCGCCCATCACATAGACGTTGTAACCGGGACGCGGCATCGCCACGCCGAATTGCAAGGCCTCCACCGCGCGCTCCTGGCCGAGCACGCCGCGGAAGGGCTCCAGGTCCTCGGTCGACTTGAAACTGAACTGGTGGGGCTCGAAGGGACGGGTCAGCGCATCGGGCGCCAGACGCAGGCTGGCAGCGAAGGAGTCAGGCATCGAGTGTCCTTAATGGCTCGGCAAGAAAGCAATGGCCGCATTCTGGCGCCGCCCTGACATCACTGGCAAGGCAAAACGCCAGGGTGTTCAGTGGGCCAGGTCAGCGCAGCTCAGGCAGTACTCGGCCGCCGGTAGCACCGCCAGTCGCGCCGGCTCTATGGCATCGCCGCAACGCTGGCAAAAACCGTAGCTGCCGTCCGCCAGGCGCAGCTTGGCCATGCCCACGCGGCGCAGGGCGGCCTCGGTTTCGGCGAGGATGGCAGTCAGCACTTCGTCGTTCTCGCGCTCCCCCGCCTGCTCGGCGAAGTCCGGCGAGTGGCTGCTGGCCAGGTCTTCACGAATGGAGTTGGCGCGGGCGGTGTACTCCACTATCAGGGCATCGAGTGCAGCCCGAGGGTCGGTGGTGGTCATGCTGGAATCTCCCCAGTTCACTCCCTAAGTGTGGACGCTGTAACGCAGCCTGCATCCCACTTGTGCAAACTTGCGCAAATGCGCGTCATCGCCTTGCTTGACACCCGCCCCGGCGTTACCCAAAGCTCCCGACGAATCTCTCACCAGGAAGAGCTGCGCCCTTGAAACGGATTTTCCCGTACCTCGCCCTGTGCACCTCGATCGCCGCCCACGCCGCTCCCCAGATCCCCGCCGAACGCCTCCAGGCGCTGGCGAACGATCCCTACTGGATTGCCCTCGGCCACTACGAGACCGGGAAGTTGGGCGGCTGGCGCAGCTATGTGGACGATTCCGAGTTCTTCCTGGCCGAAACGGGGGCGAACGACCCGGAAGTCGAACTGCGCGCCACCCTGGCTGCGCTCTATGCGCCGGCCGAGCAAGGCGACAAACATCCGCAATGCGTCTATCCCGCACGTACCCGCTGGCTGCGCGAGCAGCTCCAGCTCAGCGACCTGCCGCAGCCGGTTTGCGGCGAGTACAAGGCCTGGTACGCCGACATCAACCCGGATAGCACCGTGCTGGTGTTCCCCGCGGCCTACCTCAACAGCCCGTCCTCCATGTTCGGCCACACCCTGTTGCGGATCGACCAGCCGGACATCCACGAAAACAACACCGCGATGCTCAGTTATGCGCTGAACTTCGGCGCCTTCATCGAAGGGTCGGACAACAGCATCCTCTACGCCTGGAAGGGGCTGATGGGGGGCTATCCCGGCCTGTTCGCCCTGGTGCCCTACCGCGACAAGCTCAAGGAATACAGCCGCCTGGAGAATCGCGATCTGTGGGAATACCGCCTGAACCTTACCGCCGAGGAAACCGGGCGCATGGTGGAGCACGTCTGGGAACTCAAGCAGATTCGCTTCGACTATTACTTCTTCGACGAAAACTGCTCCTACCGTCTGCTGGAACTGCTGGAGATCGCCCGCCCCGGAGTCGAGCTCACCGACCAGTTCCCGATTACCGCCATCCCCACCGACACCGTGCGCGCGGTCAAGCAAGCTGGCCTGGTGGAGTCGATCGACTACCGCCCCTCGCGGGAAAAGGAACTGCTGGCGCGCGCCGAGCCGCTGGACCACGCCGAACAGCAGTGGGTGCGCCAGCTCGCCGAGAACGAACAGCTGCTGAATGACCCGGCCTTCCTCGCCCTGCCCGCTCCGCGCCGCGCCCTGATCCAGGACGCCGCCTTCCGTCTGGTTCGTTATCGCGCCACCGGGGAAGAGCGCACCCGCGAAAGCGCCACACGCAGCTACAAGCTGCTGCAGAGCATCAATCGCAATCCGCCGCCGGAGCTGAGCCTGGAACTCCCCGGATTGCCCGAAGAAGGCCACGAATCCCGCACCTGGCAACTCGGCGCCGGTACCCGCGAGGACCGTGCCTTCGCCGAGTACGGCCTGCGCATGGCCTATCACGACCTCAATGACAACCTGTCCGGTTTCCCGCTTGGCGCGCAGATCGAGATCCTTCAGCTCAAGCTGCGCCAGTACGAGGACAACCACTGGCAACTGCAGCGCCTGGACCTGGCGACCATCCGCTCCCTGACCCCGCGCGGGGACCTGCTGAAGCCGCTGTCCTGGCAGGTGGCGGGTGGCCTGGAGCGGGTACTGGGCGAGGATGGCGACGAACGCCTGGTCAGCCACCTCAATGGCGGCGTCGGCGGTTCCTGGCAACTCGGAGACGACGCCCTCGGCTTCGCCCTGGCGACCGCCCGCATCGAGCACAACGAAGACTTCGCCCCCTTCGTCGCCACCGCAGCAGGCTTCAACACCGGCCTGCTCTGGCACAACCCGCTGGGCAGCCTCAGCCTGGAAGCGGCCGGCGACTACTTCCACAACGGCGAAGTCCGTCGCCGGCTGTCCCTCAACCAGCAATGGGAGATTTCCCGCAATCTCGGCCTGCGCCTGACCGCGCAGCGGGAGTTCAGCCAGCTCGCCGCGCCGGTGAACGAAGTGATGCTGGAGCTGAAGTGGTACCACTATTGATGGGTATCGCTTCGCTCGCCTGCGATACCCATCACTGACACCACCGGTAAGATGTGCGCCCGGCCCGCCACAACGGGCTCAGAATGGTTATCCACACCCTCGTCAGGCGATGCAGATGAACACCAACGGTCCCCAATTGCTGGAAGTCGCCAACGGCAAGCCGATCAAGCTCTGGACCCAGGGTGTGCCGGTGGAGGACGAAGCCCGCCAGCAGTTGATCAATACGGCGAAGATGCCTTTCATCTTCAAGCACCTGGCGGTGATGCCCGATGTGCACCTGGGCAAGGGCTCGACCATCGGCAGTGTGATCCCCACCGTGGGCGCCATCATTCCTGCCGCAGTCGGCGTGGACATCGGCTGCGGGATGATCGCCGCCCTCACCTCCCTCCACGCCCGCGACCTGCCGGACAACCTCCACGGCCTGCGCAGCGCCATCGAACGGGCGGTACCGCACGGCAAGACCTTCGGTCGGCATGACCAGGGCGCCTGGGATGATGTACCGGATGCCGCCGACCAGGCCTGGCGCCCTCTCGCCAGGCGCTTCAAGGCTATCACCGCGAAGTACCCGCGCCTGGAGAAGACCAACAACCGCCATCACCTGGGGACACTGGGCACCGGCAACCACTTCATCGAGGTCTGCCTGGACGAGACGGATCGCGTCTGGTTCATGCTGCACAGTGGTTCGCGCGGGGTGGGCAATGCCATCGGCACCCTGTTCATCGAACTAGCCCAGGCCGACATGCGCCAGCACATCGCCAACCTGCCGGACCGCGACCTGGCCTACTTCGAGGAAGGCAGCAAACACTTCGACGACTACGTGGAAGCGGTGGGCTGGGCCCAGGACTTCGCCCGGCAGAACCGCGCCCTGATGATGCAGGCGGTTATCGACGCCGCCCGCAAGGCGCTCAAGCGCCCCTTCGAAGCCAGCCTGGAAGCGGTGAACTGTCACCACAACTACGTGCAGAAGGAGCGGCACTTCGGCCACGAGGTGCTGGTGACGCGCAAGGGCGCGGTGTCTGCGCAGAAAGGCGAGCTGGGCATCATTCCCGGCTCCATGGGGGCCAAGAGCTTCATCGTCAGGGGCCTCGGCAACGAGGACGCCTTCTGTTCCTGCAGCCATGGTGCTGGTCGAACCATGAGCCGTGGGCGGGCGAAAAAGCTGTTCACGGTGGAAGACCAGATCCGCGCCACCGCCCACGTCGAATGCCGCAAGGACAAGGACGTGATCGATGAGATCCCCATGGCCTACAAGGACATCGATGCCGTGATGGCCGCCCAGCGCGACCTGGTGGAAGTGGTGCATACGCTGCGCCAGGTGGTCTGCGTCAAGGGTTGAGCGCCTTGACGTTTTCATCACAAGGCCCGCGCTAGAGTCGTTCGCATTCCCCATTGCGCGTGCGCCCGCTCCTCGGTGCACGGGAGCCACCATGGCGTCGCGTCACGTCGCCCTCTTCATGCTTCTCGGCAGCCTGATTGCAGGCTGTGAGACCACCCATGACCACCTGATCGCCCAGGGCTATCCACCCGCCTTCGCAGACGGTTTCGCCGATGGCTGCAGCAGCGGCCGCCAGGCAGCGGGGACCATCAGCGGAGAGTTCCGCAAGGACGTGCCGCGTTACCTCAAGGACGCAACGTACGCCGAAGGCTGGAGCGATGGTTTTCGTCAGTGCCAGGCGCAGGTGCAGAGCGAGGAGCGCCGCGATGTCGAGGAATGGCGCCGTGATCGGCACGACGATGAGTGGGAGCGGGACAGGAGCAACGCCATGGGGCGGGCGTTGCATCCGGAATGACGGCAGTGAATCTGTGGGGGCGAATTCATTCGCCAAGCAGGCCGAAGGTCTGCCCTACAGACCTTGAAGGGGGCAGCTACGCTGCCCTTGGCGAATGAATTCGCCCCTACAAGGCCTACAGCAGCGTTACACCACGCCCTGCGCCAGCATGGCATCGGCGACCTTTACGAAGCCGGCGATGTTGGCGCCCTTCACGTAGTTCACCCGACCATTCTCTTCGCCATAGCTCACGCAGGCGTGGTGGATGTTCTGCATGATGCCGTGCAGGCGCTGGTCCACTTCACCCGCGGTCCAGTGCAGACGCATGGCGTTCTGGCTCATTTCCAGGCCGCTGGTAGCGACGCCACCGGCGTTGGAGGCCTTGCCCGGGGCAAAGAGGATGCCCGCTTCGTGGAATACGTCCACCGCTGCCAAGGTCGACGGCATGTTGGCGCCTTCGGCGACGCAGACACAGCCGTTGGCCAACAAGGCGCGGGCGTCCTCGGCATCCAGCTCGTTCTGGGTCGCGCAGGGCAAGGCGATGTCGCATGCCAGGGCCCAGGGACGCTGGCCAGGCAGGAAGCGCAGGCCTGGGCCGGAGAGTTCGCTGAGGCGGCCACGACGGACGTTCTTGAGCTCCATCAGCGCTTCCCACTGCTCGACGGTCAGGCCCGCCTCGGCAAACAGGGTGCCTTCGGAGTCGGACAGGGAAATCACCTTGCCGCCCAGTTCCATCACCTTCTGTGCCGCGTACTGGGCCACATTGCCGGAACCGGAAATGGTCACGCGCTGGCCGTCGAAGTCACGACCGATGCCTTTGAGCATTTCCTGGGCAAAGTAAACGCAACCGTAACCGGTGGCCTCGGGGCGGATCAGGCTGCCGCCGTAGGCCAGGCCCTTGCCGGTGAACACCGAGGTGAACTCGTTGGACAGACGCTTGTACTGGCCGAAGAGGAAACCGATTTCGCGCGCACCCACACCGATGTCACCGGCCGGCACGTCGAGGTCGGCACCGATGTGGCGGTACAGCTCACTCATGAAGGACTGGCAGAAGCGCATGACTTCGGCGTCGCTCTTGCCCTTGGGGTCGAAGTCCGAACCGCCCTTGCCACCGCCCATCGGCAGCGAGGTCAGGGAGTTCTTGAAGACCTGTTCGAAGGCGAGGAATTTCAGCACGCCCAGGTTCACCGAGGGATGGAAGCGCAGGCCGCCCTTGTAGGGACCGATGGCGCTGCTCATCTGCACACGGAAACCACGGTTGACGCGGACCTGCCCCTGGTCGTCGACCCACGGCACCCGGAACAGGACTGCGCGTTCCGGCTCGACGATACGTTCGACGATGCCGGCCTGCAGGTACTGTGGATGGGCTTCAAGGAATGGCCAAAGGCTGCGCAGTACCTCTTCCACGGCCTGATGGAACTCAGACTGGTCGGGGTCGCGCTGCTTGAGGCGCAGCAGGAAGGCGTCGACAGATTGCGTCATGACTCTCACCAATTTCTTCTTTTGTGAACAATTTATGGCGCGAGACTCTACCAATCTGGACAGCACCTCGATAGGGCAAAATGACGCATATCTGAATCTTTTTGGTGCATTAAATGTAAATCAGCACCGAAAGCAGCGGATTTCCGTACCTTAACGCTCTATTTCCGGGGATTGGCACCGCAGCCAGCCGACCAATGGTCGCACCACGCCCGAGCATCCAGCGCACCAGATCTGCCCATGGCACTGACCCGCCATCAACGCGCGGACACCTTCAACACCTCTCGGGGATTGATGCCCATGGCGCTGCGCTTGCCGCGCATCACCACCGTGCCGTGGTCCGGCAGGGAATGCCAGACGTCCTCCGCAACGCAGACTCCGACGCCCATTGCCGCATCGTCCAGCACCAGCTCCACTCGGAACTGGCAGCCGAGGCCACCGTCAGCCTTGCCCAGAATCCGCGCGGCAAACTCGGAATCCTCCCCCAGCCACTGGGTATAAAGCGCGGCCACCGGAACCTGCAGGGCGCCCCAGACCACCAGAATCAGGAGTGACCCCAGCACAACGTGCAACTGCCAGCGCGCATTGTCGGTTTCCAGCTGGAAGAGGCTGACGAAGCGCTCGCGCCAGGCCAGCCAGGCATAAAGCCCACTGCCGAGCACGAGGGCGCAGCCGACTGAACCGGCTTTCCAGGCAGGCGATGGGTAGAAGGAGAAGTACAGGCCGCAGACCCCGAACAGCGCCAGGGTCGAAAGCCAGAACAGGTAGTGATTGAATCCCTTCACGGAACCTCCTGAAACAACAACGGAGCCAAAGGGCTCCGTTGTCTTGTGATGCCTGCCCGGTAAGGTTACTGGGCGAGCTTCTTGTAACGCACGCGGTGCGGCTGGGCGGCAGCCTCGCCAAGGCGTTTCTTGCGGTCTGCCTCGAACTCGGTGTAGTTGCCTTCGAAGAAGTTCACCTTGCCGTCGTCCTCGTAGGAGAGGATGTGAGTGGCGATACGGTCCAGGAACCAGCGATCGTGGGAGATCACGATGGCGGCGCCGGGGAAGTCCAGCAGCGCTTCTTCCAGCGCACGCAGGGTTTCCACGTCGAGGTCGTTGGACGGTTCGTCGAGCAGCAGCACGTTGCCGCCCTGCTTCAGGGTCAGGGCCAGGTGCAGGCGGCCACGCTCACCACCGGAGAGGTCCTTGACGAACTTCTGCTGGTCGGCGCCCTTGAAGTTGAAGCGGCCGACATAGCTACGCGATGGGACTTCGTAGTTGCCGATCTTGATCTGCTCGAAGCCATCGGAAACCTGCTGCCAGACGGTCTTGCCACCGTCGAGGATCTCGCGGCTCTGGTCGACGCTGGCGATCTGCACGGTTTCACCGATATCGATGGTGCCCGAGTCCGGTTGCTCCTTGCCGGTAAGCATGCGGAACAGGGTCGACTTGCCCGCACCGTTACCGCCGATCACGCCAACGATGGCGCCCTTCGGTATGCTCAGGGACAGGTCGTCGATCAGCACGCGATCGCCGTAGCCCTTGGTGACGTTGTTCAGCTCGATGACCTTGTCGCCCAGGCGCGGACCGGCCGGGATGTAGATCTCGTTGGTTTCGCTGCGCTTCTGGAATTCCTGCGACTGCATTTCCTCGAAGCGTTGCAGACGGGCCTTGGACTTGGATTGGCGAGCCTTGGCGCCCTGGCGAACCCATTCCAGTTCGGCCTTCATGGCCTTGGCGTGGGAGGCTTCCTGCTTGGCTTCCTGGGCCAGGCGGTTGGCCTTGGATTCCAGCCAGCCGGAGTAGTTGCCCTCGAAGGGGATGCCGTGGCCGCGGTCCAGTTCGAGGATCCAGCCGGCAACGTTGTCGAGGAAGTAACGGTCGTGGGTAATGGCTACCACGGTGCCCGGGAAGTCGTGGAGGAAGTGTTCCAGCCAGGCTACGGAGTCGGCGTCCAGGTGGTTGGTCGGCTCGTCCAGCAGCAGCATGTCGGGAGCGGACAGCAGCAGGCGGCACAGGGCCACGCGGCGTTTCTCGCCACCGGAAAGGTGTTCGATCTTCGCGTCCCACTGCGGCAGGCGCAGGGCGTCGGCGGCGACTTCCAGCTGACGCTCCAGGTTGTGGCCATCGGAGGCCTGGAGGATGGCTTCGAGCTTGGCCTGCTCGGCGGCCAGGGCGTCGAAGTCGGCGTCCGGCTCGGCGTAGGCGGCGTAGACCTCGTCCAGGCGGGCCTGGGCCTGCTTGATTTCGCCCACCGCCTCTTCAACGATGTCGCGCACGGTCTTGGTCGGATCCAGCTTGGGTTCCTGGGGCAGGTAGCCGACTTTGATGCCAGGCATCGGGCGGGCTTCACCATCGATCTCGGTGTCCACCCCGGCCATGATGCGCAGGAGAGTCGACTTGCCCGCGCCGTTCAGACCGAGCACGCCGATCTTGGCGCCCGGGAAGAAGGAAAGGGAAATGTCTTTGAGAATCTCACGCTTCGGGGGCACGACTTTGCCGACCCGGTGCATGGTGTAGACGTATTGAGCCATGACAGACCTTGGTGCTGTAGCGAATGTGGAATAAGGCGGGGAGCGACAATCAGGGAACAGGCGCTCCCGCGCGCGTGCGGCAAAGCTACCGGAATGCACCGGGGAGGGCAAACAACACGCGACGGTCGTACTGGCACTTTGAGTGCCGTCAGGGCATGCTAGCCGCCCCGCGCGCCCGGTTGCGCGCGACACCCCGTCACCTGCCCATCGAGCAGTAGCAGGAACGCCATTCTTTGCCAGCCAGCCCCCGCCCTCCAGCCCAGCCTGAGCCAGGACTTCCCCTGGCCAACGCACCTGCGCGCGGCTCGGTAAAGGGCCTGCTGGCTGGCCTCGTGCTGCTGATGCTCGCCCTCCTCCTCTGGCAACTGCACCAGGAATATCGCCAGCTGCAGGACGGCGCCCGGGAGCGCAACTACACCCTGACCCGCGAACTGGCCAGCCATCTCGAACTGGTCATGCAGATGAAGGCCGACGCGGTACTCGCCCTGCTTCGCCAGCAACCGACGCGGCCGGAGGTCGAAGACGAGCGGCTGGCGGAACTCGAACTCGTGCGTCCCATCCTGCCGGCGATCACCAGCCTGGCCTGGCTCAACCCCAATGGCGGCGTGCTGGCCGATACCCAGGCCGACAGCGACGACGAACTGTTCCTCGCCAGCCTGGCCCAGCGCAGCGAGGGCCAGACCTACCACTTCGCCTTCAGTACCGAGGGTCGCGGCGAGGTCTACCTGATCCTGCGCCAGTCACCGCTGCCCGAGCCCAGCGGCTACTGGGCCCTGCGCCTGGACGCCGAAGCCATTCGCACCTGGCTGCTCAAGCACGAGGACCGCGATTACCGCTGGCTGCTGGAAGACCGCTTCCTCCAGCGAGTCCTGGCGCAGAGCGGCAAGCCCAACCGCAACAGCTCCATCGTGATGCCGGTAACCGCTGAGCAGGAAGGGCAGACCATTCTCGTTTCCGCGCTGCGGAACAGCGATTGGCAGCTGCGCGCCCTGCACGATGAACGCCAGGTACGCACGCGGCTGCTGCCCGAATTGCTCAGCAAGCTGCTGCTGTTCCTCATCAGCGCCAGCCTGGCCCTGATCGCCCTCTACTACCTGCAACGCGAACAGCGCGGCCTGCGCGAACTCAATGCCGCATCGCGGCGCTCGCTACGCCAGGCCGCCAGCGCCCTCGGCGTGATCGAGGAGCGCGTGCTGGTGACCCAGGTGGACGGCCGCCTGAGCTACCTCAACCCCCAGGCCGAGTCCATGTTCGGCATCAGCGGCGCGGCCGCCCAGGACCATCACCTGCTGGCCCTGCTGCCAGGCCTGGACCCGCTGCTGCTCAATGCGCCGGACCTGGACCATGAACTGGGTTCGGACCTGGTGCAGTTCCGACGTAACGGCGAGACCCGACTGCTGGCGGTTACCCGCAACGATCTCAACGACGGTAACCAGTTGCTGGGCTATGTCTGGGTGGTGCGCGACGTCACCGAAGAACAGCAAGCGCTGCGCGTACTGCAGGAAACCCGGCGGCGCTACCAGGACATTTTCGAAGGCAGCGGCATCGCGCTCTGCGTGCTCGACCTCGCTGAACTGCGTCGGTACCTGATCCAGCAAGGCATGCGCGATCACGCCAGCCTCGCGGCATGGGTCAAGGACAATCGCCAGCTTCACGCCGAAGCGCTGCGCCTGCTGCGTATCACCGAAGTGAACCAGGTGGCCATGCATCTGCTGGAAGTCAGCAGCAGCGAGCAGGCCTGGCGACAGCTGATCGGCACCCACCCGCTGCGCGAAGGCGGCATCCGCTTCCAGGTGATGGCCGCCCTGCTGGGGGGCAACCGGCACCTGGAGATGGAAAGCCAGATCGTCACCGCCCAGGGTCAGGTCCGGCACATCTGGCTGGTATTGCACCTGCCGGACATGATCCAGGACCTCGAAGCCGTCACCCTCAGCATCAGCGACATCACCAGCCGCAAGCAGGTGGAGCTGTCGCTGATCGAACGCGAGCGTTTCTGGTCCGACGTGGTGCTGGCAGTGCCCGACACCCTCTACGTGCACGACGTCATCAGCAAACGCGTGATGCTCACCAACAATCGCCTGGCCCAGCAGTTGGGTTACAGCCGCAAAGACGTCCGCCGGATGGGCGAGCGCTTCTGGGAAGAGCTGCTGCACCCCGACGACGAAGAACAGTACTGGCGCGTGCGCAACCTGCAGCAGGTCGTCGGCGATGGTGCGCTGCTGCAGTGCCAGCTGCGCTGGCGCCACAAGGACGGCAGCTGGCACTGGTTCGATGTGCGCGAGCAGGCCCTGGCCCGCGATGACAAGGGCCGCGTCAGCCGCCTGATCGGCGTAGCGAAGGACATCACCGAGCAGATCGAGGCCACCGAATCCATGCGCGAGAGCGGCCGCCGCTACCGCATGCTGGCGGAAAGCATCAGTGACGTGATCTTCACCACGGACAGCGAACTGCAGCTCAACTACGTCAGCCCGTCGGTCCTGCCAGTACTGGGCTACAACGCCGACTGGGCCATCGCCAATGGTTTCCAGGGCATGGCTGCCGATCCGCGGCAGATGCTCGAGCTGTTCGATCAGCTGGAGCAGATCCGCAGCGCCCTGGGCAACCCCCAGCGCCTGGCCGAGCTGCGCAGCCAGACGCCGGCGCGGCTGTTCCTGTTCGACTGCATGCGCGCCGATGGCCAGAAGATCCCGGTGGAACTGCGCACCATGTTGATGTGGGACGAATACGGGCGCTTCGAGGGCATGCTCGGCGTCGGCCGGGACATCAGCCAGCAACGCCGCGCAGAGAAAGAAATGCGCATGGCGGCCACGGTATTCGAGCACTCCACCTCGGCCATCCTGGTTACCGACCCGGCGGGGTACATCGTCCAGGTCAACGAAGCCTTCTGCCGCATCACCGGCCACAAGGCCGAGGATGTGCTGGACGAGCTGCCGTCGATGCTCACCGCCGATCGTCAGCAAGCCAACCAGCTCAACTACATCATCGGCCAGCTCAACCAGCGCGGCAGTTGGGAAGGCGAGATCTGGCTCAAGCGCCGCGAGGGCGACACCTACCCGGCCTGGGTCGGTATCACCGCCGTGCACGACGAAGACGGCGACCTGGTCAGCTACGTCTGCTTCTTCAGCGACATCAGCGAGCGCAAGGCCAGCGAGCAGCGCATTCACCGCCTGGCCTACTACGACGGCCTGACCCACCTGCCCAACCGCACGCTGTTCCAGGATCGCCTGCATACGGCCCTGCAGTATGCCGAGCGGAACCAGGAATGGGTGGTGCTGATGTTCCTCGACCTCGACCGCTTCAAGCCGATCAACGACTCCCTCGGGCACGCGGCGGGCGACCGCATGCTCAAGGATGTGGCCGTGCGCCTCGCGGCCTGCGTCCACGAAGACGACACCGTGGCACGCATGGGCGGCGACGAATTCACCCTGCTGCTGCAGCCGCGCGCCACTCGCGAAGGCGCCCTGAACCGGGCCGTGCATGTCGCCGAGCAGATCCTCGACAGCCTGGCCCGTCCGTTCGTCCTCGAAGGTCGCGAGTTCTTCGTCACCGCCAGCATCGGCATCGCCCTCGCCCCCCAGGACGGCCGCGAGCTGAGCCAGTTGATGAAGAACGCCGACACGGCGATGTACCACGCCAAGGAACGCGGCAAGAACAACTTCCAGTTCTACCAGGCCGACATGAACGCCCGCGCGCTGGAACGCCTGGAACTGGAAAGCGACCTGCGCCACGCCCTGGAGCAGGGTGAATTCCTGCTCTACTACCAACCGCAGTTCTCCGGCGACGGCAAGCGCCTGACCGGCGTCGAGGCCTTGCTGCGCTGGCGCCATCCCAAGCGCGGGCTGGTTCCGCCGGGCGAGTTCGTCCCGGTACTGGAGGAACTCGGCCTGGTGGTCCAGGTGGGCGAGTGGGTACTGGCCGAAGCCTGCCGCCAGCTCAAGGCCTGGCACCAGGAGAAGATGCGCCTGCCCAAGATCTCGGTGAACATTTCCGCCCGCCAGTTCGCCGACGGCCAACTGGCAGAGCGTATCGCCGCCATCATCGAAGACAGCGGCCTGCCACCGGCCTGCCTGGAACTGGAGCTGACCGAGAGCATCCTGATGCGCGACGTGGCCGAAGCCATGGACATCCTCGAAAACCTCAAGCGCCTCGGCCTGTGCATCGCGGTGGACGACTTCGGCACCGGTTACTCGTCCCTCAACTACCTCAAGCAGTTCCCGATCGACGTGCTGAAGATCGACCGCAGCTTCGTCGACGGGCTGCCCGATGGCGAACGCGACGCCCAGATCGCCCGCGCCATCATCGCCATGGCCCACAGCCTGAACCTGGCGGTGATCGCCGAAGGTGTGGAAACCCAGGCCCAGCTCGACTTCCTCCGCGAGCACGGTTGCGACGAAGTCCAGGGCTACCTGTTCGGCCACCCGGTGCCGGCGGCGCGCTTCGAGCACCTGTTCGGCAGCAGTGCCAACTTCATCCTCAGCTGAGTCAGCATTCAGCCCTGGACAGTGATGGCGGCCATGAGGGCCACTTGTCTGTCACATGACCGACCTTCATATGCCAGCCAGCGACCGATCAGGTAGAATGCGGCCCTTTCCTAGCACCGATCCTTAAGAGGACCGCCATGTTCAGCCGTGATTTGACCCTCGCCCGCTACGATGCCGACCTGTTCGCCGCCATGGAGCAAGAAGCCCAGCGCCAGGAAGAGCACATCGAGCTCATCGCCTCCGAGAACTACACCAGCCCGGCGGTGATGGAAGCCCAGGGCTCCGTGCTGACCAACAAGTACGCCGAAGGCTACCCGCACAAGCGCTACTACGGTGGTTGCGAGTACGTCGACATCGTCGAGCAGCTGGCCATCGACCGCGCCAAGGAACTGTTCGGCGCCGACTACGCCAACGTCCAGCCGCACGCCGGCTCCCAGGCCAACAGCGCCGTCTACCTGGCCCTGCTCAGCGCCGGTGACACCATCCTCGGCATGAGCCTGGCCCACGGTGGTCACCTGACCCACGGCGCCAGCGTCAGCTCCTCCGGCAAGCTGTACAACGCCGTGCAGTACGGCATCGATGCCAACGGTCTGATCGACTACGACGAAGTCGAGCGCCTGGCCGTCGAGCACAAGCCGAAGATGATCGTCGCCGGCTTCTCCGCCTACTCCCAGGTCCTGGACTTCCCGCGCTTCCGCGCCATCGCCGACAAGGTAGGCGCCTACCTGTTCGTCGACATGGCCCACGTTGCCGGCCTGGTCGCCGCTGGCGTCTACCCGAACCCGGTTCCGTTCGCCGACGTGGTCACCACCACCACCCACAAGACCCTGCGCGGTCCGCGTGGCGGCCTGATCCTCGCTCGCAAGAACGAAGAGATCGAGAAGAAGCTGAACTCCGCCGTATTCCCGGGCGCCCAGGGTGGCCCGCTGGAGCACGTAATCGCCGCCAAGGCCGTGTGCTTCAAGGAAGCCCTGCAGCCTGAGTTCAAGACCTACCAGCAGCAGGTCCTGAAGAACGCCCAGACCATGGCCCAGGTCTTCATCGACCGCGGCTTCGACGTGGTTTCCGGCGGCACCCAGAACCACCTGTTCCTGCTGTCGCTGATCAAGCAGGACATCACCGGTAAAGACGCCGACGCCGCCCTGGGTCGCGCCTTCATCACCGTGAACAAGAACTCCGTGCCGAACGACCCGCGTTCCCCGTTCGTCACCTCCGGCCTGCGTATCGGCACCCCGGCGGTCACCACTCGTGGCTTCAAGGAAGCCGAGTGCCGCGAACTGGCTGGCTGGATCTGCGACATCCTCGAGAACATGGGCGACGAGTCCGTGATCGACGCGGTTCGCGAGAAGGTCAAGGCCATCTGCGCCAAGCTGCCGGTTTACGGCAAGTAAGCGACAGCGCAATGAAGAAGCCCGGCAAATGCCGGGCTTTTTTATGGGCGTTTGGTTTGTGGTGAATGGGCAGGATGAATTGAGCCACCCGGCCCACCCTCTCCCCCGGCCCCTCTCCCTGAAGAGGAGAGGGGTGACTCGCGCCGGCGACGCACAAGCAATCCTGGAGCCACCAGCAGCCTGAATTTGAGCGACTGAAGGGTGGCGATTTCGCCCGTCACAACGCCGTACGCGCCGCCTTGATCTGCTGCCACAGCGCATCGACCCTCTCCTTCTGCGCCGGCGTCAGGCGCTCCAGCAGGTACAGCCGCTTGCGCTCGGCCTGGTTGGGCACCAGCATCGGCTGCTCCTTCGCCAGCCGGGCCATTTCCGGCGAGTCGGCCTTCAGCGGCGAGTAGAAATGCGATGCCAGGGCATTACGGCGGGCATTATCCGGCTGCAGCAGGAAGTCGATGAAGCGATAGGCCAGGTCCGGCCGCGCAGCGTTGGCGGGGATGGCCAGGCTGTCGATGAAGACCAGCGCGCCCTCATCGGGAATCCGGAAGCGCAGGGCAGGATTCTTCTCCGCAGCCGTCAGCGCATGTCCGACCCAGGCCATGGCCACGCAGAGCTTGCCGCTGGCGAGATCGGCGACGTAGCCGTCGTTGTCCAGGTTGCGAATCTGCCCCTGCATGGCCAGCAGTTGCTTGCCGGCCTGATCGACCTGCCGGGTGCCACCCTTGCTCAGGTTGCGACCCCGATAGTTGAGCCAGAGCGACAGGGTTTCCTCCGGCGCATCCAGCATCCCCAGGCCGCAACTCGCCAGGCGCGATCGTTGTTGCTCGTCGAAGAGCAGACTCCAACTATTCGGCAAGGTGCCGCCAAGTGCTGCTTCGGCCAGGGTCGGATTGCTCACCAGACCCACCGAGCCCCAGAGATAGGGCACCACGTAGCGGTTCGCCGAATCGAATCCGGCCAGCATGGCCAGCAGTGCCGGGTCCAGGCTGCCGTAATGGGGCAACTGGCTGAAGTCCAACGGCTGCAGGCGCTTTTCGCCCATCAATCGCGTGAGCTGGAAATGCGAGGGCACGACCAGGTCGTACGGCGTTGCCCCGGCCAGGGCCGCATCCAGCTCGGCGGCGGTATTGAAGGTGGTGTACTCGACGCGAACCCCGCTCTCACGCTGGAAGGCCGCGAGCACGTCGGGATCGATGTAGTTGGTCCAGTTGTAGACCCGTAGCACCTCCTCGGCCTGGGCAAAGCCGGCCAGCAAGGTGCACAGCAACAGGCAGAGCGTCTTCTTCATGGTTCCCTCCCGCCCTGCTCCCATGAGGGCTGGGGAGGATTTAAACGATCACCAGCAGCATCGTCATGGCCGTGCCTGCCAGTCGCTTGTGTCTGGCTGCCGGATTGCCCGGTACGCGAACCGGTCCACATTCGTCGGCTCGAAGGCGCAAAAAAAAAGCGCCACGACAATGCGTGGCGCTCATGCCTATGCCTTTCAGCTCAGCAACAACGTATGGGTCGGCCCTTGCCGCCGCCGTAGCGCGCCTCCTGGCGCTCCCGGAAGAACTCCTCGTAAGTCATGACCGGCTTGTCCGGATGCTTGTTGTGCATGTGCTCGACGTAATTGTCGTAGTCGGGCATGCCCACCAGCATGCGGGCGGCCTGGCCGAGGTATTTGCCCATGCGACTCAGGTCATTGAACATGCGCGCGGCCTCCTCATGCGTCCGGAATCGGCTGGAACGGCGATTCCTTATCGGTGCGCTCCGGTTTCATCCAGGCGTTGCGGCCCACCTTGAGCGCGTAGAACAGCACGCTCAGCACCACGAACAGGAACAGCACGGTCAGGGTCGCGTTGGTGTAGGCGTTGAAGATCACGTGCTGCATCTGCGTGATGTCCTTGGCCGGGGCGAGGATCTGGCCAGCATCCAGCGCATCGCTGTACTTCTTGGCCAGGGCCAGGAAACCGACGGCCGGGTTCGGGTCGAGCAGCTTGATCACGCCTGCGGTGGTGGTGCAGATCAGCAGCCAGGTGGCAGGAATCAGCGTCACCCACACATAACGCTGGCGCTTCATCTTGATCAGCACCACGCAGCCCAGCATCAGGGCGATACCGGCCAGCATCTGGTTAGAGATACCGAACAGCGGCCACAGGGTGTTGATGCCGCCCAGCGGGTCGATCACGCCCTGATACAGCAGCCAGCCCCACAGGGCCACGCAACCCGCGGTGGCGATGACGTTGGCAGTCCAGGACTCGGTTCTCTTCAGGGCCGGGACGAAGTTGCCCAGCAGGTCCTGCAGCATGAAGCGACCGGCACGGGTACCGGCGTCCACTGCGGTGAGGATGAACAGCGCCTCGAAGAGAATCGCGAAGTGGTACCAGAAGGCCATGGTGTTCTCACCCGGCAGCACCTGGTGGAGGATCTGCGCGATGCCCACGGCCAGGGTCGGCGCACCGCCGGCACGGGCCAGGATGGTGTGTTCGCCGATGTCCTTGGCGGTCGCTTCCAACTGTTCGGGCGTAATGGCAAAGCCCCAGTTGCTGACCGCCGCAGCCACGCTGGTGACATCCGCCCCCACCACGGCCGGCGGGCTGTTCATGGCGAAGTACACACCCGGCTCGATCACCGAGGCGGCGACGATGGCCATGATGGCGACGAAGGATTCCATCAGCATGCCGCCGTAGCCGATGTAGCGGGCGTGGGCCTCACTGGCCAGCAGCTTGGGCGTGGTGCCGGAGCTGATCAGCGCATGGAAGCCGGATACCGCACCACAGGCGATGGTGATGAACAGGAAGGGGAACAGGGTGCCCTTCCACACCGGGCCGGTGCCGTCGACGAACTGCGTCAGCGCCGGCATCTTCAGTTCCGGCATGGTGATCAGGATGCCGATGGCCAGCGCGATGATGGTGCCGATCTTCAGGAAGGTCGACAGGTAGTCACGCGGCGCCAGCACCAGCCACACCGGCAGCACGGCTGCGACGAAGCCATAGCCGATCAGCATCCAGGTGATCTGGATACCGGTGAAGGTGAAGGCCGGGCCCCACACCGGGTCGGCGGCCACCTGGCCACCGAGCCAGATGGAGGTGAGCAGCAACACCACGCCGACGACGGAAATCTCACCGATACGGCCGGGGCGGATGTAGCGCATGTAGATGCCCATCAGCATCGCAATCGGGATGGTCGCCATCACGGTGAACATGCCCCACGGGCTTTCCGCCAGGGCCTTCACCACGATCAGCGAGAGCACCGCGAGGATGATGATCATGATCAGGAACGCGCCGAACAGCGCGATGGTGCCGGCCACCTGGCCCATTTCCTCGCGCACCAGTTCGCCCAGGGAGCGACCATCACGGCGGCTGGATATGAACAGCACCATGAAGTCCTGCACCGCTCCGGCGAGGACCACGCCGGAGATCAGCCAGAGCGTGCCGGGCAGGTAGCCCATCTGCGCGGCGAGTACCGGCCCCACCAGCGGACCGGCGCCGGCGATGGCGGCGAAGTGGTGGCCGAAAAGCACGTGCTTGTTGGTCGGGACGTAATCCAGACCGTCGTTATGAATGATCGCCGGTGTGGCACGGGCGGGATCGAGTTGCATCACCTTGTTGGCGATGAACAGGCTGTAGTAGCGGTAGGCAACCAGGTAAAGGGCAACGGCGGCCACCACTATCCACAAGGCGTTGATCGCTTCGCCGCGACGCAGCGCGACGACGCCCAGAGCACAGGCGCCGACTACAGCCAGCACTGCCCAGGGCAGGTGGCGCAGGACGCTGTTGTTATTGTTCATAGGAAGCTCCGAATGGATGGACAGACAAGCTGCCGCACAAGCTTAGTCCGTCTGGAGGCAACCGTTGGCCGGCCACCGTCTGCAACGCCCCTTTGCGCGACCGGGGGCTAGAAAAAAGCCGGGCATTGCCCGGCTCTTTTATGCGTTGCGGAACTTAACTCGGCTGCTTGGCGTAACGGGCCAGTTGCTGGTCTCGGCTCATCACGTCCAGGGTCGCGGCCAGCACTTGTTCGCCGGTGACATCCGCCCCGGAGAAGATGGTGGAGAAATTGGCCTGAGTGACCTGGGCGAAGTGGGCGCGGTCGCCCTGCTCGATCCCCAGCAGGGTCGCGTAGGCATCCAGCGCTTCACCCTGGCCTTGAGCCATGTCTTCGGCGATGTTGTCCAGCATGCCGTTCATGGCCAGCAGGGAACGGCCGCCATAGCCAATGCGGACGCTGGAGTCGCAACCGTTGGTGCCCGACGTCAGGCCGAAGGTGGCATTGCCCGACGTACCGTTGGTGGTGGTGGCCAGCAGGTGTGGCACAAGGCCGCGCTGACCTTCGAAGACCATCTGGCCCCAACCGCAGCCGCCGCCCCCGGCCTGGTCGGCTTGGGCAGCCAGACTCGCCGCACTCAACAGGCCTACGATCAACCCCTTGCTCAGCAGTCGCTTATCCATATTCTGCGCTCCGCATGGATTTATAGAGAAACCGCCTAAGCAGCTTTGGTGACGGATGGTGAACTGTCAAACCAGCGCCGGCAGGCCTTGCCGGCGCGCGGGAATGCGGATGTAATTCGCCGCATTCCGGCTCGAATGCCCAAGGACTCCGCCCCCCGTGCGCGTCGCATCCATGCCTGTCTTTCATCTACGTGCCGCCCTCGCCCTTCTGCTGCTACTCGCCGCTGGCTGTCGGCCGGAAGCTCCGCCCGCGCTCGACCAGCAACTCTATATCTGGCAACGGCAATGGCGACCCGCGCATGCCGAAGCCCTGGCCGCCAGCCGCGCCGACTTTTCCACCCTGCGGGTGCTCGCCGCCCAGGCCCATCCCGGTGCCGGCTGGTCTCGCATCAGGGTGAATGCCGGGATGCTCCAGGCCGATGGCCGACCGCTGGTGGCCGTGGTGCGCCTGGATGGCCAACTGCCGGGGCTGGACCTGCAGCGCACCCGCGACGATATCCTCGCGCTCCTGGAAGACTGGCGCGCACAGGGCCTCGCCGTGCAGGGCCTGGAGATCGACCACGACTGCGCCAACGCGCGCCTGCCGGGCTATCGCGCCTTCCTCCAGGACCTGCGCCAGGCACTGCCAACTGAGCTGAATCTCAGCATTACCGCCCTGCCCGCCTGGCTCGACAGCCCCGCCCTTCCGGACCTGCTGCGCGAGGTGAACAGCAGCGTGCTGCAGGTCCATGCGGTCAGCGCACCCGCGAGCGGTCTATTCGACCCTGCCCGCGCCGAGGCCTGGGCACGGCACTGGAGCCAGGCAACCGACCGCCCCTTCCAACTCGCCCTGCCCGCCTATGGCATTGCCCTGGTCAATGGCCAGGTGGAAAGCGAAAGCCCGCTGGCGCTGGTTGGCCCGCGCCACGAACTCCAGGCAGACCCACAGCAACTGGCGAAACTGCTCGCCGATCTGCGGCAGAAACGTCCCGAGCACATGGCTGGCGTCATCTGGTTCCGCCTGCCACTGGCCGGAGACCGACGCGCGTGGCCCCTCACGACCCTCAAGGCCGTGGCGCGCGGCGAAAGCCTGTATGCCGATGTCCAGCCATTGATCCGTCAGCGTGGGCCTCTCCATGAACTGGCGCTGGCCAATCAGGGCAACCTGACCACCGCGCTGCCCCAACGCATCGAGCTGCCGGCGCAAGCCTGCGATTCCGCCGATGCCCTCGCCGGCTACCGCCTGGAACGCACGGCCAACGCGCTGGTATTCACCCGTCATACCGAAGGCCAGCTCACCGCCGGCCAGCAACGCGCCCTGGGTTGGGCACGCTGCCAGCAAATCGATCAAGGAGGATCCCATGTCTACCCCTGAACGCCGCCGGCGTCTGGCCCTCGCCATCGCACTCTGCCTGCCGCTAATGAGTGCCCAGGCCTGTGGACCGGACTTTCCCCTGAGCCTGCTGGGCGACCGCGCCCAGACCCTGGCCGAACTTCCCGAAGGCAACTTCGCCTTTGAAGCCGCGCGCCTGGGCAAGCCTGTACCGGGCCTCGGCCAGTCCGGGGATGCCACCCTGGTGGGGTATTGGGACGACGGTGGAGAGCGATACCTCCAGCAGCGCGAAGAGATCGAGCAGAAGGAGTTGGGAGACTCCCTCTACCAGCAGGTGAAACGCTTGCGCACGCTGGCCGACGCCAGCCAGGTGGAGGACCAGGGCCAGGAGCTGCCCGCCGAACTGCGCCTCTACACTGCCGGCGCAGTGGCCTTTGCCCAGCAGGACTACCTGCTGGCCAGCGCTTACTTCCGCCGCGTGCTGGAACTCCCGGCGGACCAGCGCCGCTTGCGCGGTACCTGGGCCGCTTACTCGCTCGGACGTGCCCAGGCCAGTCTGAGCCGTCCCGAAGGCGTCCCCGTCGAAGAAGCCCGGCGCAGCGAGGAAGATCAGCGCCTGTTCATGGAGGACGCCGCCCAGTCCGCACGGGAAGCGTTCCAGCAGACTCGCCAGCTCGCCATCCAGGGCTATGCCGACCCGCTGGAACTGGGCATTGCCAGCCTCGGCGAGGAAGCCCGCCTGGCCTATCTGGCCGGTGACTGGGCCAGCGCCATCCGCCTCTACGCCAGTCAGACGGCCCATCGATCCAGTACCGGCTACAGCTCCCTGCGCCAGCTCGCCGGCGAACTGGCGCGGATGCCCAGCGAAGAGCTGGCGCCGCTGCTGGCCCTGCCTGAAGTTCAGCAACTGCTCACGGCCCGCCTGCTCAGCCGCATCGACGGCGAGCAGAGCGGCGATGAACGCATCAGCGCGCTGCTGATCGAGAACGCAGGCATCGACCTCGCCAACGCCGATCGCCTGGCCGCCCTGAGCTACCAGTTCGGTCGCTATGCCGACGCCGAGCACTTCGTCGCCAAGGCCGGCGACAGCGGGCTCGCCTGGTGGCTGCGGGCGACGCTGGCCCTGCGCGATGGCGACTCCACCCGCGCCACCGAAGCCTATGCCAAGGCCGCGCGCGCCTTCCCCAAGGACGAAGACTGGGGCTACCGACGCACCGAGAACTGGGACTGGGAAGACGTGAAGCCGCGCTGCCGCGTGGACGGCGAGAACGCCATCCTTTCACTCCAGCGCGGCGACTATCTGGATGCCTTCGACCTGCTCTGGCGCACCGGCGAGATCTACTGGCGGGACAGCGCCACCATCGCCGAACGGGTGCTCACCCTGGAAGAACTCAAGGGCTATGTCGACGGCAAGGTGCCGGCGCCCAAGCCGCAGACTGCGGAAGAGCGCGAAAACTACCAGCCACGCCCGGTCGCCGCCCAGTTGCGCAACCTGCTGGCCCGGCGTCTGCTGCGCGAAGGCCACTATGCCGAGGCCTTGCCCTACTTTGACGATGACGAATTGCGCGACACCGCCCGTCGCTACGGCCAGGCGCGCGAAGAGGCGGAAAACCGCTGGACCGCCACCGGGCGCGCCGAAGCGCTCTATGAATCCGCCCTGATCGCCCGCGAACAGGGCATGGAGCTGCTGGGCTACGAGATGTCGCCGGACTTCCACAGCCTGGGCGGTTCCTTCGCCCTGCTTCAGGTCGGACAGCAGCAGCCAGGCGACCTGCTGAGCGCGGACGAGGTCAACCGGCAGAACGAAAACCTCGCTCGGCCCAACACCCGCTATCACTATCGCTGGGTCGCGGCGCAACTGGCCGGCCGCGCCGCCGACCAGTTGCCACAAAGCAGCCAGGCCTTTGCTGCGGTCCTGTGCAAGGCCACCGGTTTCCTGCTCAGCAGCAACCTGAAAGACGCGCGCGGCTACTACCTGCGCTACGTGGAAGATGGCCCCTACGTGCCCTGGGCGGCCAACTTCGGCCGCAACTGCGAAGAGCCGGACTTCGACGCCGCCGGCAAGCGTGTCTGGGAAGAGCGCGGGAACGGGTTACGCGCCCGCTTGCGCCCCTACAAGTACCTGCTGGTCGGGGCCAGCGCGCTGGTGGTTGCCCTGTCGACTTTCTGGATCAGGCGTCGCCGCGGCGAATGAACAGCCCGGAGCGCCTTGGCTATAGTGGGTGAAATCTCGCAGGAGCATGACCATGAGTGAAACCGCCAGCGACCGTCGGCGCTTCCACCGCATCAACTTCGACGCCGCCACCACAATCACCCAAGGCGACAAGCGCTGGACGGCGGAGCTGCATGACATTTCCCTCAAGGGCTTGCTGTTAATCCGCCCGGCGGACTGGGACGCCGATCCGGCAAGCCTGTTCGATGTGCGCGTCGATCTGGGCGCAGACGCCAAGGTCGAGATGGAAGTGGAACTGACCCGCGCCCAGGGCGACCAGCTCGGCTTCGTCTGCCGTCATATCGACCTGGACTCCATCAGCCACCTGCGCCGCCTGGTAGAGCTCAACCTGGGCAGCGAAGAACTGCTGGAACGTGATCTGACCGCGCTGGGCGAGGAATAGCGCTCGGGGCAGACGCGCCCCTCTCCCCAACCCTCTCCCGCAAGCGGGAGAGGGAGTCGTCCGTGCAGGTTAAATGCTGCTCGCTTTTCTTGTGGGGGCGATTTCAATCGCCAAGCAGACCGCAGGTCTGCCAAAGCTTCTCACCTCACCCCCACCTCCCTACTACTCGAACAGCGCATCCAATGCCTGCTCCAGCCGTGTCACCGCAACCACGGTCAGGCCCGGCGGATCTTCCTTGGGGGCGTTGCCCTTGGGCACGATCGCCCGCTTGAAACCATGCTTGGCGGCTTCCTTCAAACGCTCCTGGCCACTGGGCACCGGGCGCACCTCACCGGACAGCCCCACCTCACCGAACACCAGCACGTCATGGGCCAGGGGGCGGTTGCGCAGGCTGGAGATGATGGCGGAGATCAGAGCGAGGTCGGACGCGGTCTCCAGTACCTTCACGCCACCCACCACGTTGAGGAACACATCCTGGTCGTAGGTCGGGATGCCGCCGTGCCGGTGCAGGACCGCCAGCAGCATGGCCAGACGGTTCTGGTCCAGGCCCAGGGTAACCCGACGTGGATTGGCCAGGTGGCTGGTGTCCACCAGCGCCTGTACCTCCACGAGCATGGGCCGCGAGCCCTCCCACGTGGCCATGACCACGCTGCCGGGCACGGATTCCTGGGCGCGCGTAAGGAAGATCGCCGAGGGGTTGGAGACTTCCTTCAGGCCCTTGTCGGTCATGCCGAACACGCCCAGCTCGTTGACCGCGCCGAAACGGTTCTTCACCGCCCGCAACAGGCGCAGTCGGCCGTCGGACTCGCCCTCGAAATAGAGCACCGTGTCCACCATGTGCTCCAGCACGCGGGGGCCCGCCAAGGCGCCTTCCTTGGTCACATGGCCGACCAGGAAGATCGCCGTGCCGCTCTGCTTGGCGAAACGCACCAGCAGCGCCGCGCTCTCGCGGACCTGCGCCACACCGCCAGGAGCGGATTGCAGCTGTTCGGTGAAGATGGTCTGGATGGAGTCGATCACCATCACCTTGGGCTTCTCCAGCCGCGCGGTGGCGATGATGCTTTCGATACAGGTCTCGGTCATGACCTTTAGCTTGTCTTCCGGCAAGCCCAGGCGGCGGGCACGCATGGCCACCTGCTGCTGGGATTCCTCGCCAGTGACATAGAGCGCAGGGAAGCGCGCAGCGATATTGCAGAGGGTCTGCAGAAGGATGGTGGACTTGCCGATGCCGGGATCACCGCCAATCAGCACCACCGAGCCGTCCACCAGACCGCCGCCGAGCACGCGGTCCAGCTCATTGGAGGCCGTGGAAAAGCGTGGCATTTCCTCGACGCTGACTTCCGCCAGGGTCTTGATCTGCGCTTGCTGGCCGGTCCAGCCAGTACGCCCGCTCGACGTGGCGGCGGCGCCCTCCAGCACGGTTTCCACCAGGGTGTTCCAGGCCCCGCAATCAGCGCACTGGCCGGCCCATTTGGGGAAAGTGGCGCCGCACTCGGTGCAGCCGTACATGCGCTTGGCCTTGGCCATCAGCGGACTCCGTCAAAAACACGAAAGCCCGCATGATAGCGGATCAACCCCGGCAACCGCCGCCGCAGTTGCAGCATTGGCCGCTGGCGCGTCGACGCTGGCGTTCGAGGTCCTCAAGCAGACCATCCAGGCGCATGTTCAGCATGGTCAGGCTGGAGCCGTCTGACGGCTCGCTGCCCTCTTCCACGCGGCGGATGCGAAGTTGCAACAGGTCGAGCTGACTTTGCAGGCGGCCCAGACGTTCGATGGCTTCCAGGCGCTCAGGGGAAATGGACGACGCAGGCATCATGCCCACGCCGGACATCGGGATGGAGGCGGTCATGGCAAAGGCTCCGGGAAGAAAAGATGGTGCCCAGCCTATGCCCCTGCTCGTCCTGCCCTGTTGACCCCGATCAAATCAAGGCGTCAGCCCTTGGCGCTCCTGAGCATTCGGGCGATTTCATCTTTCAAGGCGACCCTTTGCACCTTCAGACCGTGCAGGGCGCTGTCATCGAGGGCCTTGTTACCGTCCTCGACTTCGTAAATTTGCGAATCCAGATCCTGGTACTCCCCCGCCAACCGGGCAAAGTGCGCATCGCTCTGCAGCAGTGCGCGCATGGTGTCCTTGAACTCCGGGAATTCACGGTTGAGCGGGTGGTGTTCTAGTGGCATGGCAGCGACCCTCCTCTTGCAGCCTCCCTCTCAGGCTAGACCAGGGACCACAGGCCGAAAGCGCCGCCTGACGGAAACCTCGCCGGACTTGGCACTGCGGCCGCCGCCCCCTAGCATGTGCGCGGCACAAGGAGGTGGCCGTCGCTGGCAGCCTCGACCCGCTGAATTACACTTCAGCGTTGAATCCAGAACCTCAGGGAGTGAAACATGAGCTTGCTCAATGAATTCAAAGCCTTCGCCGTCAAAGGCAATGTGGTCGACATGGCCGTGGGCATCATCATCGGCGCCGCCTTCGGCAAGATCGTCTCGTCCTTCGTGGGCGACGTGATCATGCCACCCATAGGCCTGCTGATCGGCGGGGTCGACTTCTCCGACCTGGCTATCACCCTCAAGGCTGCCGAGGGCGAAATCCCGGCCGTGATGCTGAGTTATGGCAAGTTCATCCAGACCATCCTCGACTTCGTGATCGTCGCCTTCGCGATCTTCATGGGGGTGAAGGTGATCAACAAGCTCAAACGTGAAGAGGCCGCCGCTCCCGAGCTGCCGCCGACGCCGACCCCCGAGGAAACCCTGCTGACCGAGATTCGCGACCTGCTGAAATCGCAGCAGAACAGGCAGCCCTGACGGGCATCGCAAAAATGAAAACGGCGCCTCATCGGCGCCGTTTCTTTTTGTGGGGGCGAATTTATTCGCGATGGGGCGCGAAGCGGCCCTCTGGCCCCGTGGGGCGAGCCTGCGGCCCGCTCAGCGATTGAAATCGCCCCCACAATGTCCCAGCGCACCTACACCAGCGGCTTGAGCAGCAGGCGATTGACCCGCCGTTCCCTCACCTCGATCACTTCCAGCTGCCAGCCTTCGACCTCCAGGGCGTCGCCGATCACCGGCAGGCGATCCAGCAGGCTCATCGCCAGCCCCGCGAGGGTCTGGTAGTCCTCGCCGGGTTTGGCGGAAAAGCCGACGCGCTCCCCCAGCAGGCTCAGGTTCACCGCGCCGCTGACCTTCCAGCCGCCGTCGCACGGCTCGATATCCAGGCCGTCCACCTCGCTGGCATCGGGCAGCTCGCCGGCAATGGACTCGAGAATGTCGGTCATGGTCAGCAGACCCTCGAAACCGCCGAATTCGTTGACCACGAACGCCACATGGGTGGACGCCTTGCGCATTTCTTCGAGGGCGCCCAGCACGGAGGCGCTGTCCGGCAGGTTCGGCGGAATCCGCAACATCTGCTCGAAGTCCGGCTCCTGCCCCTGCAACAGTTCGCGCAGCAGCTCCTTCTTGTGCACGTAGCCGAGGGGCTCGTCCACGTCGCCACTGCGGATCACCAACAGACGCGAGTGCGGCGAACGCAGCAGGGCGTCGCGGATGCTTTCGCGCGGTTCGTCGAGGTCGATGCGTCCCACCTCGTTACGGTTGGTCATCAGGGTCCGGATCGGGCGCTCCGCCAGCCCCAGCACACCGCTGATCATGATCCGCTCGCGACGGTCGAACGGCACCTTGCCAATGTCGTCGCCATCCAGCAGGTCGGCGATTTCCTCGCCCACCTCATCAGCCTCGACACCACGGCCACCCAGCAGGCGGAGCACGGCGTGCGCAGTACGCTCGCGCACGCTGCGGTCGCCCTGGAGCTGACGCTTGCGGCGCCAGCGCACCAACTGGTTGGCAGCCTCGATCAGCAACGAGAAGCCAATGGCGGCGTACAGGTAGCCTTTCGGGATGTGGAAGCCCAGGCCTTCGGCGGTCAGGCTGAAACCGATCATCATCAGGAAGCCCAGACACAGCATGATCACCGTCGGGTGGGCGTTGACGAAGGCGGTCAGCGGCTTGCTGGCGATGATCATCAGGCCGATGGACACGACCACTGCGATCATCATCACTTCCAGGTGTTCGACCATGCCCACGGCGGTAATCACCGCGTCCAGAGAGAACACCGCGTCCAGCACCACGATCTGCGCGACCACCGGCCAGAACAGGGCATAGGCACGGCTGCCACTCTGGCTGTGGACGCGGCCTTCCAGGCGTTCGTGCAACTCCATGGTGGCCTTGAACAACAGGAACACACCGCCGAACAGCATGATCAGGTCACGACCGGAGAAGCTCTTGTCGAACACCTCGAACAGCGGCGTGGTCAGAGTGACCAGCCAGGAAATACTTGCCAGCAGGCCCAGGCGCATCAGCAACGCCAGCGACAGGCCGATCAATCGCGCGCGGTCACGCTGATGGGGCGACAGCTTGTCGGCCAGGATGGCGATGAACACCAGGTTGTCGATACCGAGGACGATCTCCAGGACGATCAGCGTCAGCAGGCCCAGCCAGGCCGTGGGGTCAACTATCCATTCCATAGAAATCAGGCTCTCGAACCAGGTTTACGGGCAGGCGCAAACGACGCCTGCGGGCGTTGTATCGACATGCACGAAGAGTAGGCAGCGGGGAGCTGCAATTCGAATAGGCGTGCGCAGACGCCAGTGGGAAGGGGGGCGGCCGCACCCGGGGTTGCAGGGGGCGGCTTACAACTATCGCTGTCCATTGGTTTCCAGTTCGGATAAACGAGCTGCGAATGCTAGGTCAGAAAATCCCCCGCATTAAGCGAGGAATTTTTACCAATCATGTATGAAATCTCTTAGCGCCTACGAAACAGGGGCCTTGGCTCTATTGCCGAACGCCCATAGAGCACGCTCAAACCCATCAATCCTTTCAACGCATCCTCGGCGGATTTGTCCTCGCGTACGGCAAAGGCATCGAAACCGCACTGGCGCATGTGGCTGAGCTGGTCGCGCAAGACGTCGCCCACCGCACGCAGCTCGCCACGCCAGCCGAGGCGCACTCGCAACAGGTACGCCTGGCTGTAGCCACGACCGTCGCGGAAGCTGGGGAACTCCACGGCGATCAGCGGCAGCGCTTCCGACAGCAGCGGCGCCAGCGGCTCCACCTCGTCATCCGGTTGCAGCAGCAAGCCATCACGACCATCGCGGTCGCGCCAGAGCGCCAACGGCAGGATCAGCGGGCCATCGGGCAAGGATTCACTGGGCTCGCGCACCAGCGTCCACGGGTCGCTCTCCATCAGCCGGGCCTGGCCGTCCAGTAGCTTGATCAGGTTGTTCATGCCGGCACCTCCGCCTTGGCGTAGACCCGTTCCTTGAAGGGCTCCAGACCGATACGCCGCACGGTATCGACGAAGCGCTCGTCCGGTTCGCGGTAGTCGCGGAAGGTGGCCACCACCTTCTCGATGACATCCGGCACTTCGTCGGCACTGAACGACGGGCCGATCACCTTGCCCAGTTCGCTCTGCATGCCCTGGGCGCCGCCGAGGGTGATCTGGTACCACTCGCTGCCGCCCTTATCCACGCCGAGGATGCCGATGTTGCCGATGTGGTGGTGGCCGCAGGCGTTCATGCAGCCGGAGATATTCAGGCTCAGCTCGCCCAGATCCTGGAGTGCCGCCGGGTCGACGAAGCGCTCCTGGATGGCCTGGGCGATGGGGATGGACTTGGCGTTGGCCAGGGAGCAGTAGTCGCCCCCCGGGCAGGCGATGATGTCGGTAAGCAGGCCAATGTTGGCGGTCGCCAAGTCCCGCTCGCAGGCCAGCAACCAGAGCGCGTGCAGGTCGGCCTTGCGCACGTCGGGCAGTACCAGGTTCTGTTCGTGGGCGATGCGGATTTCACCGAAGCCGAAACGCTCGGCCCAGTCGGCCACCGCTTCCATCTGCGCGGCGGTGACGTCGCCGGGCGGCGCCTCCGGCCCCGACTTGGTGGAGAGCACCACAGCGGCATAGCCCGGCACCTTGTGCGGCTGCAGGTTGCGCGCGCACCAGCGGGCGAAGGCCGGGTCCCGCGCCAGGTGAGTGCCGAAGCCGAGGTCAGTGTCATCGAGATGGGCATAGGACGGCGCATCGAAGCTGACGGCGACCCGCTGGTACTCGTCCTCGGTCAACTCGGCGGGTCCCTCCTTCAGGTGCTGCCACTCGGCTTCCACCTCGCGGGCGAACGCGTCGATGCCGAGCGCCTTCACCAGGATCTTGATCCGCGCCTTGTACTTGTTGTCGCGCCGCCCGTGGCGGTTGTAGACCCGCAGGATGGCTTCGACATAGGACAGCAGGTGGCGCCAGTGCAGGCCGTCGCGGATCTGTTGGCTAAGAATCGGCGTGCGCCCAAGCCCGCCGCCCACCATCACCCGCAGACGCATTTCGCCAGCGTCGTCGCGGTACAGGTAAAGGCCGATGTCGTGCATCTGCACGGCGGCACGGTCTTCCTCGGCGGCGCAGAGGGCGATCTTGAACTTGCGCGGCAGGAAGAGGAATTCCGGGTTGATGGTGGACCACTGGCGGAGGATTTCCGCCAGCGGGCGCGGGTCCAGCAGTTCGTCGGCAGCCACCCCGGCGAAGGCCTCGGTGGTGATGTTGCGCACGCAGTTGCCGGATGTCTGGATGGCGTGCATCTCCACCTCGGCCAGTTGCTGGAGGATGTCCGGCACCTCGGCCAGTTCGATCCAATTGAACTGGATGTTCTGCCGCGTGGTGAAGTGACCGTAGCCACGGTCGTGCTCGCGGGCGATGCGCGCCAGGCAACGCAGCTGGTCCGACGACAGCGTGCCGTAGGGGATGGCGACCCGCAGCATGTAGGCATGCTTCTGCATGTAGAGGCCGTTCTGCAGGCGCAGCGGCAGGAACTCTTCCTCGGACAGCTCGCCGTTGATGCGCCGCGCCACCTGGTCGCGGAATTGCGCCACGCGCTCCTGCACCAGGGCGCGGTCGTAGTCGTCGTAGTGGTACATGCAAGCAGCTCCAGCAAGGCGGGCGGAGCCGTCACTATGTGCGTGCGGGCGAGACGGAAACAGCTTCAGGTTCGCTGCAAAAAACCGTATCAGACCCAACTGTAGGAGCGAGCTTGCTCGCGAATGGCGGTGATTCGCGAGCAAGCTCGCTGCTACAAAGCGGCCTCTGATCTGAGCACTAAAAAGTGCCACGATCTGAGTCTGTTTCCCCAGCCACGAGATTTCCAGAATGGCGGCCGCTCAGTCTTCCCAACCGAAAGGCCCGCACATGAACACCGCAATCCCGGAACCGACCTACGACTACAAGGTGGTTCGCCAGTTCGCCCTGATGACGCTCGTCTGGGGCATCGTCGGCATGGGCATGGGCGTGTTCATCGCCGCCCAGCTCGTCTGGCCTGCGTTGAACCTCGACCTGCCCTGGACCAGCTTCGGCCGCCTGCGCCCGCTGCACACCAACCTGGTGATCTTCGCCTTCGGCGGCAGCGCGCTGTTCGCCACCAGCTACTACACGGTGCAACGCACCTGCCAGGCGCGGTTGTACGGCGGCTCGCTTGCCGCTTTCACCTTCTGGGGCTGGCAGGCGCTGGTGGTGATCCTGCTGGTGACCCTGCCCCAGGGCCTGACCACCACCAAGGAATACGCCGAGGTGGAATTCACCGGCGCGGTGTGGATGGGCATCATCTGGATCGCCTACGCGGTGGTGTTTTTCGGCACTATCATGAAGCGCAAGACCAAGCACATTTACGTGGGCAACTGGTTCTTCGGCGCCTTCATCGTGGTCACCGCGATGCTGCACATCGTCAACCACATGGCCATTCCGGTGAGCTGGTTCAAGTCCTACTCGGTGTACTCAGGCGCCACCGACGCCATGGTGCAGTGGTGGTACGGGCACAACGCCGTGGGCTTCTTCCTGACCACCGGCTTCCTCGGGATGATGTACTACTTCATTCCCAAGCAGGCCGGGCGCCCGGTGTACTCCTATCGGCTGTCCATCGTGCATTTCTGGGCGCTGATCACCCTGTACATCTGGGCCGGCCCGCATCACCTGCACTACACCGCCCTGCCCGATTGGGCGCAGTCCCTCGGCATGGTGATGTCGATCATCCTGCTGGCACCGAGCTGGGGCGGCATGATCAACGGCATGATGACGCTCTCCGGCGCCTGGCATAAGTTGCGCGACGACCCGATCCTGCGCTTCCTCGTGGTGTCGCTGGCCTTCTACGGCATGTCCACCTTCGAAGGCCCGATGATGGCCATCAAGACCGTCAACGCCCTCTCTCACTACACCGACTGGACCATCGGCCACGTACACGCCGGGGCGCTGGGCTGGGTAGCGATGATCACCATCGGCTCGCTCTACCACCTGATCCCGCGCCTCTACGGCCGCGCGCAGATGCACAGCGTCGGCCTGATCAACGCCCACTTCTGGCTGGCCACCATCGGCACGGTTCTCTATATCGCCTCCATGTGGGTCAACGGCATCACCCAGGGCCTGATGTGGCGTGCGGTGAACGAGGACGGCACCCTCACCTACTCCTTCGTCGAAGCCCTGGAAGCCAGCCACCCCGGCTTCGTGGTGCGCATGATCGGCGGCATTTTCTTCGTCACCGGCATGCTGCTGATGGCCTGGAATACCTGGCGCACCGTGCGCGCCGGCGACGTCCGCACCACCGAAGCAGTACCGCAGGCGGTGGCCCATGGATAGCGAGAGCACCTACGCCCTGCTCAGCCTGGCCGCGCTGACCTTCTTCTACCTCGCCACCCAGGCCTGCCTGGGCGGCAGGAGCCAGCGCCAGATCGAAGAAGCCACCATGCTGCCCTTCGCCGACGACGAACCCGTGGCCCGGCGCATGGAGCGCGCCACCGGACGCAGCAGCACGGGATGCAGCTGTCCGGGGCGGTGTGATGGGGGGTGTGAGCGACGAGTGGAAATCGAGGCTTGAGACAGGAACCCTGTGGGGGCGATTTCAATCGCTAAGGGCTGCGCAGCAGCCCCCTATCATCTGCTTAGCGATTGAAATCGCCCCCACAAAAAAGCGAGAGCAACCACTACCTCACCAATAATTCTCCACCGCCACCTGCCCCGGCCGGCGGGTCAGGCTGAGGTTCATGTCGCGCTTCTTCAGCACGGCGCGGGTGTCGTCGATCATCTGCGGGTTGCCGCAAAGCATCACGCGGGAATGTTCCGGGGTCAGTTCAAGGCCGGCGGCGCGTTCCAGCTCGCCGTTCTCGATCAGCGTGGTGATGCGCCCATGCAGCGCGCCGGGCACTTCCTCGCGGGTCACCACGGGGATGTACAGCAGCTTGTCGGCCACGCCTTCCAGGTAGTCGCGGTTCTTCAGGTCATCGATCAGCGGCTGGTACGCCAATTCGGCGGCCTGGCGCACGCTGTAGACTAGGATGATGCGTTCGAAACGCTGCCAGACTTCCAGGTCCTGGAGGATCGACAGGAAGGGCGCCAGGCCGGTGCCGGTGGCCAGCAGCCAGAGGTCGCGGCCATCGACGAAGCGGTCAAGGGTGAGGAAGCCAAAGGACGTCTTGTCCACCATCAGGGTGTCGCCGACCGCGAGGCGTGACAGCTCACTGGTGAATTCGCCCCCTGGTACGACGATGGAGAAGAACTCCAGATGCTCGTCATGGGGCGCCGACACCATGGAATAGGCGCGCCAGACGGTGCTGCCGTCGGGCTTGGTCACGCCCAGTCGGGCAAACTGGCCAGCGCGGAAGCGGTAGCCCGCGTCACGGGTGGTGCGCAGGGTGAACAGGCTGGGCGTCAGGGTCTGCACATCCTGCAGGGTCTGACGGGTGAACTTCTCTTCGCTGGCGGTCATACTCCGCTCCCACTCATTTCCGATTCGTTCGAAGACCGCCCCAGTGTCTCGCAAAGCGGCCTTCAGAAACACCGCCGGTTCTTATGCCTATATTTGCTACGCCTTTCGCCCAGCTCGACCTCGTTCGCCAGCCCGAGCAGCAGGATGACCCGCTGCAGGCCTTCGATGCCGCCGACGAATACCTGCTCAATTTCCTCCATGAGCAAGGCATCACGGCCGATACACGCATCCTGGTACTGAACGACAGCTTCGGCGCGCTGGCGGCCAGCCTCACGCCCCACGCCCTGGTCACCAGCAGCGGTGATTCCCACCTCGGTCATATCGCCCTGCAACGCAATCTGGCGCGCAATGAACTGGATGTCGGTGGCGTGCGCTTCGTACCCGCCAGCGAAGTGACCATCGGCCCGTTCGACCGGGTACTGATCCGCGTGCCCAAGACCCTTGCCCTGCTGGAGGAACAACTGATCCGCCTGCAAGGCCAGTTGGCCCCCGGGGCCAGCGTGATTGCCGCCGGCATGGTCAAGCACCTGCCCCACGCTACCGGTGACCTGCTGGCGAAATACATCGGCCCGATGCAGCCCTCGCTGGCGGTAAAGAAGGCGCGCCTGCTGATCGCCACGGCCGAACAGAAGCCGGCGCCGGCCTCGCCCTATCCCACGCGCTATCAGCTGGATCAGCCACGCCTGACACTGATCAACCACGCCAACGTGTTCTGCCGCGACGGGCTGGACATCGGCACCCGCGCCTTCCTCCCGCACCTGCCACGCAGCCTGGCGGACATCCGCGCGGCGGACCTGGGCTGCGGCAATGGCGTGCTCGGTATTGTTTACGCCCTGGCCAACCCGCAAGCGCAGATGACCCTGGTGGACGAGTCCTACATGGCCGTCCAGTCGGCGCAGGAGAACTGGCGGGCCGCCCTGGGCGAACGCCCAGCGGATATCCGTGCCGGCGACGGCCTGGCCGAGCAGCCGGCGGATTCGCTGGACCTGGTGCTGTGCAATCCGCCCTTCCACCAGCAGCAGGTGGTGGGCGACTTCCTCGCCTGGCGCATGTTCGTGCAAGCGCGCAATGCGCTGGTGAAGGGGGGCGAGCTGTGGATTGTGGGCAACCGCCACCTGGGTTATCACGCCAAGCTCAAGCGCTTGTGCCGGGGCGTGGAGCAGGTGGCGGCGACGCCGAAGTTTGTGGTGCTGAAAGCAAGCAAATAACGCCGCGACTTGCAGGAAACCTTGTGGGGGCGAATTCATTCGCGATGCAGACCGAAGGTCTGCCTTTCGAGACTCATGGGGGTTGCTGCGCAGCCCTTAGCGAATGAATTCGCCCCCACAGGATCAATGCGTACTCAACCCCGCCGCCGTCATGAACATCCGCAGCAGGTACGCCACCGCACCGAGGGCCAGCACGCTGAGGGTCCAGATGCCCACCAGCCAGCCCAGGCGCTGCCACAGCGGTTTCTTCTCTGACTTATCCACAAGGCGCTCCTAGTGGTAGCCGTCTTCCTGGGTCACCTTGCCGCGGAACACGTAGTAGCTCCAGGCGGTGTACATCAGGATGAAGGGGATGATGAACAGCGCGCCCACCAGCATGAAGCCCTGGCTCTGCGGCGGCGCCGCGGCTTCCCAGATGGAGATCGACGGCGGGATCACATTCGGCCAGAGGCTGATGCCCAGGCCGCTATAGCCGAGGAAGATCAGCACCAGGGTCAGCACGAAGGGCGCGTGGTGGGCGTTGTCGGCCACCGCACGTAGCAGTGCCCAGGTGCAGACCAGCACCAGAATCGGCACCGGCATGAACCAGAACAGGTTGGGCAGGCTGAACCAGCGAGTGGCGATCTCTTCATGGGCCAGCGGCGTCCAGATGCTGACGATGCCGGTGATGGCCAGCAGCACCAGCACCAGCGGACGCGCCAGGTCGTGCATCTGCTGTTGCAGGCGGCCTTCGGTCTTCATGATCAGCCAGGTGCAGCCGAGCAGTGCGTAGGCGGCGATCAGGCCCAGGCCGCAGAACATCGGGAACGGTGCCAGCCAGTCCAGCGAACCACCGGCAAAGGTGCGGTTCACCACCGGGATACCCTCGATGAAGGCCCCCAGCGCAACCCCTTGGAAGAAGGTCGCGGCGATGGAGCCGCCGATGAACGCCTTGTCCCACAGGTGGCGCTTGGCCGGCTTGGCCTTGAAGCGGAATTCGAAGGCGACGCCGCGGAAGATCAGCCCCAGCAGCATCAGGATCAGCGGCAGGTAGAGCGCGGAAAGCACCACCGAGTAGGCCAGTGGGAAGGCGCCGAACAGGCCGGCCCCTCCGAGGATCAGCCAGGTCTCGTTGCCGTCCCAGACGGGCGCGACGGTGTTCATCATCACGTCGCGCTCGCCGTCATCCTTGACGAAGGGGAAGAGGATGCCGATGCCGAGGTCGAAACCGTCCATCACCACGTACATCATCACGCCAAAGATGATGATGATGGCCCAGATCAGTGAAAGGTCTACGCCCATGTTCAATTCCTCGGCTCGGTTACAGCGTTTTCGTCATCGTCCATGCCCTCTTCGGTCGCCGAGAGCGGGCGGGCGGGGGTCCGATGCTGGCCGGGACCGCCGATACCCTGTTCCTTGCCTTCGTTGGTGACCGGGCCCTTGCGCACCAGGCGCATCATGTAGCCCAGGCCTGCGCCAAAGAGCACGAAGTACACCACCACGAAGCTCACCAGGGTCAGGCTCATTTGCGTCACGCTGTGGTTCGACACTGCATCGGCGGTGCGCATCAGCCCGTAGACCACCCAGGGCTGGCGGCCCATCTCGGTGGTGAACCAGCCGGCGAGGATCGCGATCAGTCCAGACGGGCCCATCCACAGGCACAAGTAGAGGAACGGCCGGGAATGGAACAGCCCGCCACGCCAGCGCAGCCAGAGGCTCCAGACGCCGGTGAGGATCATCAGCATGCCCAGGCCCGCCATGATGCGGAACGACCAGAACACCACGGTGGAATTGGGCCGGTCTTCCTTGGGGAACTCCTTCAGCGCCGGCACCTGCTTGTCCAGGCTGTGGGTCAGGATCAGGCTGCCGAGGTAGGGAACCTCCACCTTGAAGCGGGTTTCCTCGCGCTCCATGTCCGGCCAGCCGAAGAGGATCAGCGGGGTGGCTTCGCCACTGCTGTTGTCCCAGTGGCCTTCCATCGCGGCGATCTTCGCCGGCTGGTGCTTGAGGGTATTGAGGCCGTGCAGGTCACCGATGAACGCCTGTACCGGCGCCACCAGCAGGGCCATCCACATGGCCATGGAGAGCATCTTGCGGATGCCCGGGTTGTCGCGACCACGCAGCAGGTGCCAGGCCGCCGACGCGCCGACGAAGAAGGCGGTGGCGAGGAAAGCCGCCGTGGCCATGTGCACCAGACGGTAGGGGAACGAGGGGTTGAACACCACGGCGAACCAGTCCACCGGCACCACGCGGCCATCGATGATCTCGAAGCCCTGCGGGGTCTGCATCCAGCTGTTGGAAGCGAGAATCCAGAAGGTGGAAATGATGGTGCCGATGGCCACCATCACCGTGGAGAAGAAGTGCAGGCCCGGTCCCACACGGTTCCAGCCGAACAGCATGACGCCAAGGAAGCCCGCCTCGAGGAAGAATGCGGTGAGCACCTCATAGGTCAGCAGCGGCCCGGTGACCGCCCCGGCGAAGTCGGAGAAGGCGCTCCAGTTGGTGCCGAACTGGTAGGCCATGACCAGGCCGGAAACCACGCCCATGCCGAAGTTCACGGCGAAGATCTTCGACCAGAAGTGATAGAGGTCGCGGTAGACCTCCTCGCGGGTCTTCAGCCACAAGCCTTCCAGCACGGCGAGGTAGCTCGCCAGGCCAATGGTGATGGCCGGGAAGATGATGTGGAAGGACACGGTGAAGGCGAACTGCATTCGGGCGAGATCGAGAGCCTCCAATCCGAACATGGCGAATCCTCTAATCAGGTTGATACGGGTGCGGCCCCGCGCGACTCCATCTTGTAGAGGATTCGCGCCGGATCGAATTGTTCTTATGGATAGCTGCTGCGACTGGATGCGGGCCAGCTGGGCCCTTCACAAACCCGCGCCGGGGGTTTTGACGCGGATCAAGCAATGCATAGAGAGTAGCCGGTCAAGGCATTTAGGAAGCTGTGGTTCGTTGCCGCGCGACAGGTTGCCGCGCGGCCGCGCGCCGCATGGAATGCGCCGGGGTTAGGAGCCCTTGTAGGTTGGCGTAGAGCGCAGCGAAACCCAACAGGTAGGCATCAAGCCAGCATCGTTGGGCTTCGCTGCGCTCTGCCGCAACCTACGGTTCGAGGGCTGCGGGGCTGTCCACATCGCGCAGGACGCCCGGATCGTCGACGCCCACCGCCACCCAGGCGGAAGCGTGGGCGCGCAGCACCCGCCGCGCGCCTTCGTCGCCCGTGAGCGTCTGCAATTCGGGCCAGAACTCCCGCCCAAACAGCACAGGATGACCGCGCTCATCATGATGGACAGGGAAGACGATGCGGCCCGGCGCGGCCTTGGCAATCAAGGCACGCAGACTGGATTCGGCGATCCAGGGCATGTCTCCAAGCAGCACGGCGATGGCCTCCGCTTCCCCCGCGGCCAGTGCCCGCGCCCCAGCGGCCAGGCTGTGGCCCATGCCCTGCCCGGCGTCTGCACAAAGGATGATGTTGCAGCCTTCCGGCAGCCCCAATGCAGCCGGGTCGTCCTCCGGGCGCAGCACCACATGCACCTCGTCGAATACCGCCTGGGCCCGCTCCAGGCTGGCAGCCAGCAGGGTGCGCCCATCAACCAGGGTGGCGCGGCGCTTGTCACTGCCAAAGCGGGTGCCGAAGCCGGCAGCGAGGATCAGGGCGGGGACATTGGGCATGCAGCGACTCCGTTCAGCCAGGGCACGAACACTGTGGGGGCGAATTCATTTGCTATGGGCAGCGCAGCTGCCCCCTGCAATCTCACACAGGGCAGACCTGCGGTCTGCATAGCGAATGAATTCGCCCCCACAAAAAAACAAGGCCGGGTAGCCGCCGTCAAACCCTTTCCCGCGCAATCCCATTGCGCACCCGCAGGATATCCGCGAGCACCGCCAAGGCGATTTCGGACGGGGTCTTGCTGCCCAGGTTGAGGCCGATGGGGGCGATGATGCGGGCGAGTTCCGCCTCGTTCAGGCCGCCGATCCGGCGCAGGCGTTCCATGCGCTTGGCGCTGGTGGCCATGGAGCCCATCACGCCGATGTAGAACGCCTCGGTGCGCACTGCTTCGATCATCGCCAGGTCGTCGATCTTCGGATCGTGGGTCAGGGCGACCACGGCGGTATCGGCATGGCAGCCACCCAGGCGGATGAACTCCGAGGGCAGTTCGCGGCGGATTTCCACACCCGGCAGCTCGACGCCTTGCAGCGCCTCGTCACGCGGGTCGCAGAGCACCACTTCGAAGCCCAGGCTCTGGCCGAACTCGGCGCACACCTGGGCCACCGTGGAATAACCCGCCAGCAGCAGGCGCTGGGCGGCGCCCACGCGCAGGTGCAGCAGATCGCCCTGGCGCTCTACTCGCGGGCCGTGCTCGCGATCCGGCAGGAGACGGCGCGCACCATCGGGCAGGGAAACCTCGCGAATCAGCCGGCGCTGGCCCGCCAGCGCGCTTTCCAGCTCGCGCAGGTGGGCCTGGACGTCGCAGTCGGAGGGCAGGTTTTCCACCAACACATCGAGAATTCCGCCACAGGGCAGGCGGATCGACGACTGGGTATCGCTACCGTCGCCGTAACGCACCAATTGCACCGGTTCGGGGAAAGCGCCTGCGGCCAGGCGCTCGAGGAAGTCATCCTCCACGCAGCCGCCGGACAGCGAACCTATCCAGTGGCCGTCGGCGGTGGCCGCCAACAGCGAGCCCGGCGCGCGAGGCGCCGAGCCGTAGGTGGCCAGGACGGTGCACAGCCACACGCGCTGGCCGGAAGCCGACCATTCGAGGGCCTTGCGTACCACCAGCAGATCCAGGTGTTGCATCGAGGGTGCTCGCTGTCAGTGGGACTGGACTTCGCTGCGCAGCTCCGCCACCCGCTCCGGACTCACCTCGCCATCGAGGCCGCCCCAGGTCTGGCGCAGGTAGTTGAGCAGGTCGCGCATCTGGCCGTCGTCGAGTTTATCCCTGAAGCCGGGCATTGGCTGCATCCGCTCGAAGCCGGTGAACTGCTGTTCGCGAATGCCGTCGTCGATCACCCGCAGCAGGTTGCGCGAATCCGCCAGGCGCAGTGTGGTGTTGCCGTTCATGGCAACCGCCACATGAGGCACGCCCTCCCCCGCTACACCGTGGCAACCGGCGCAGACGTTGAGGTAACCCTGACGGCCACGGGCTGCGCTTTCGCCCAGCACGGAGTCGGCCACCGCGGCGATCTTGCGCGGTGTCGGCGGCTGCTCACCCAAGAGGTAAGTGGCCATGGCGCGATGATCGTCCTTCGGCAGGTACTGGGTGCTGTGGTGCAGCACCGGGTACATCTCGTTGAATACCGAGCCCTGGTCGCTGATGCCGTGCTTGAGGAAGGTGGTCAGGTCGTCGGTGGTCCAGCCGCGTTCGGCCAGGTCCTTGGCCAGCAGGCTCGGCGCCTCGTAGCCGAGGATCACGCCACCGGTCATGCGCATATCCTGCTGCAAGGCGCCAACGGCGTTGCGCGGGGTATGGCATTCGCCGCAGTGGCCGAGCACTTCCACCAGGTACTGACCGCGCTGCCACTCCTCACCCTTGCCGTCGGCCGGTTCGAGCTGCACGCGATTCTTGTAGAGCATGTTCCAGAAGGTCATGCCGAAGCGCACGTTGAACGGGAAGGCCAGGTCGGTCTTCGGGCTAGGCTTGGCGATGGGCTCCAGGCTCATCAGGTACGCGTAGATGGCGTCGGAGTCTTCACGCTTGAGCAGGTGGTAGGAGGTGTACGGCATGGCGGGATAGAGCTTGCCGCCGTCCTTGCGCTCACCCTGGGTCACCGCCTTGAAGAACTCCTCGGCACTGTAGTTGCCGATGCCGTGCTCCTTGTCCGGGGTGATGTTGGTGCCGTAGATGGTGCCGAACGGCGATACCAGCGGTAGGCCGCCGGCGTACTCGGCGCCGCCTTCGATGCTGTGGCAGGCCACGCAGTCGGCAGCGCGGGCCAGGTACTTGCCGCGCTCGATCAGGGCCTTGTCCGCCGGCTGGTCAGCGGCCTGGGCGGTCAGGGGCAGCAGCAATGCTGCGAGGAGAAACGCACGCATCCTCAACCCTCCTTGACCAGGCCGAGGCCTTCTACGACTTCGCGCGCGGCGTTGTAGTAGCGGACATAGCCGGTGCAGCGGCAGATGTGGTTGCCCAGGGCATGTTCGATCTCCCCTTCCAGTTCGCTGCGCTTGACCGGCTGGCGCTGGAGCTTTTCCACCAGCACGGTGGCGGCGTTGACGTAGCCGGGGGTGCAGTAGCTGCACTGGAAGGCGAACTGGTCGATGAACTTCTGCTGGATCGGGTTCAGCTCGGTGACTTCGCCCTTGGCGTCGCGCTTGGCGTGGCCTTCGATGGTGCGCACCTTCTTGCCATCGAAGAAGTGCGCGCCGGTGATGCAGGTACGGATTTCCTCGCTGGTGCCGTCCGGCTTGTCGAGGATCGCCACGCAGGCGTGACAGATGCCCTGGCCGCAGCCCAGACGCGAGCCGGTGAGGTTCAGGTGTTCGTGGAGGAACTCGATCATCATCAGGTCGTCGTCCACGGTGAAGGGACCGACGGCCTGGCCGTTGAGGGTCATGCTGAGGGCGCGCTTAGCCATGGAGGGCCTCCTTGATGCGGGCCGGGGTCAGGGGAAGGTCGCGCAGGCGCTTGCCGGTGGCGTGGGCCACGGCGTTCACGATGGCGCCGACCACGGGAATCATCACCACTTCGGCGATGCCCTTGGCCGGGTCACTGGGCGACAGCGGCGGGAGGATTTCGGCGGTCTGTGTCCAGACTGCGCAGTCCTTGGCGCGGGGCAGCTGGTAACGGTTGAAGTTCCAGGTGCCTTCGCCGGGGCCGCCCTCGTACAGCGGCATTTCTTCCAGCAGTGCATGGCCGATGCCCATGGCGATGCCGCCTTCGAGCTGGCCGCGCACGAGTTCCGGGACGATGACGCGGCCGCACTCCAGCCAGGAATGGTGATTGATCACCCGCGCCTCACCGCTGCCCTTGTTCACTTTCACTTCGACCAGAGTCGCCACCGGGCTGTAATAGGTGACCATCGCATTGTTCAGCTGGGTCGGCGGATAGGTGATGGCGGTGCGATCCAGCAGGTGGAAACCGTGGCTGGTCATCTTCGCCTTCTTCTCCTGGGCAGCGCCGTCGCCGTATTTCACGGCCACGGCGTCCAGCGGGAAGGTGTCGCGCTTGCCGTCGATCTCGAACTCGCCCTCGGCCCAGGCCCAGCGGTTGAAACCGTGGACGCTGACGCCGGTGACCAGGCCCAGCTCATGGGCCTTGTGCGCCAGCAGCTCGAACGGAATCGGCGGCAGGCCGTTGGCGGTCAGCTTGCCTTCCACCCAGTTGGCGTCCTCACGGCGCACCACGTAAGGGTTGGCCATGCCGCCGAACTCGCCGCGGCCCCAGATAGCCAGCGCCGCAGGCCACAGGCCGTGGTTGAAGAGGATGCGCGCCGCCTCGCGGGTGCCGTGGCCGGAGTAGTAGGCCGAGTTGGTCGCCGAGGACGGCGATGCAAACTTGCCGACCCAACGCGGGTTCTTCAGCGCGGCATCCTGCTCGGACTGGCTGATCAGGTAGGGGTTGCCGCTGGTAGTCAGGGCCAGTTCGGACCATTCGGTGACGCCAGTGCGGATTTCATGTGCCGGGCGACCCAGGTAGTCGGCGACCAGCAGGGCCTGGGAGGTGGCCATGCCGGTGCCCATGTCGATGGCGATCTGGCGCAGCGTCACGCGGCCGTCAGCAGTGAACTCGACGCTCGCCATCGGCGCCTCGGAGCCGGTACCGAAGTCCTTCTGGCAGATGGCGAAGCCGACGCCGTAGTAGTTGTCCGGGTCCTTCGCCTCTTCCTCGCGCTTGCGCGCGTCGCGGTTCTTCCAGACGTCGTGCTGGGCGGCCTTGTCGAGGATTTCCTCGAGGCGCAGGGCACCGGCAGGAATGGCGCCCTGGGTGTTCTTCATGCCGGACTTGAAGACGTTCTTGCGGCGCAGCTCGATGGGGTCGACACCCAGTCGCTGGGCCACTTCATCCACCATCATTTCGGTGGCGGCCATGGTCTGCAGGGTGCCGTAACCACGCATGGAACCGGCTTCGACGCCACGGGAGTGGTAGGCAGTGGCGGCCAGGTCACTCTGCGGCAGGTAGTAGATGGACTGCGCGGCGGTGGCCCCCACGGCGGCTACCGAGGGGCTGTAGTTGATGCGTCCGCCACCGTCGACGTCCATGTGGGCGCGGAAGATCTGGAACGACAGGTCGTCCTTCTTCACGGCCAACTGGTAGTGCATGTCGAAGGGGTGGCGCTTGATGCCGCTCTGGAACTGCTCGTAGCGGTCATTGGCCAGGCGCACCGGCACGCCGTCGCCGTAGATGGCGGCCAGGGCGGCGTAGAACACGAAGATGTTGTTGTCCTTGGAGCCGTAACCCACGGTGTAGCCGGGGTGCATGTTCAGCTTCGTGACCTTGAAGCTCGACGGCGCCAGCATGTGCGCGGTCTGCTCGGCCACTTCGAAGGGGCACTGGGTGGCCACGACGAAATGCAGGGTGCCGGTGGCCGGGTCGTACCAGCCGTTACCGTTGTCCGCTTCCAGGGCCGCGGGCTCGATGGACTGGGTCTTGAAGCGCTCGTCGAAGACCATCCAGCCTTCCGGCGGATTGGCCAGTTTCGATTGCATCTGCTCGGCGTGGTAGATGCCCTGGGCGGTCAGGTCGCCCGCCGGGTTGCCGGCGCCCCAGGTGGGTTTGCGCTCGCGGATCAGCGGGAACAGCATGCTGTCCTTCAGGCTGGAGAAGGTATCCGGCTCGAAGGCCGACGCTCCGCCCACGCGCACGAAGCGGAAACTGCCGTAGGGATCGCGTTGGTACAGCGGAGCCTGGGCGCCGTAGCGCACCACCTTCTCATTGAACTTGAGAATGTTCTTCGCCCGACGGTAGCGGTCGAAATCCTTCCAGATCAGCAGCGCAACCGGGTGACCGATGAACATCGGCACCTGGCCTTCCGGCAGGAAGGGGTCCGGGCTGTGGCCTTCGGGGAAGGCAATGCCGTCGCGCGCCAGGTCGGCGGCGGTCACCACGCGATCCGGTTTCAGCTCATCGCCCAGCATCGACAGGTCGAATCCCTGGTACAGGTGGTCGGCGCGGGTGGTCTTGAGCAGCAGCGCATGGCCTTGCTGCTGCGGCCAGCCGGGCATGTCCTTGGCACGGATATCACGGGCGAACACCTTGCCGCCGCAGACCTTGCTGACGCCGTCGATCCGTCCACGGGCCTGGCCGCCAGCGGTGTACCAGGGCTCAGGGGTGCGAGTGACCTGCTCTTCGAACAGCGCGGCGAAAGCCTTGCTGCCCAAGGGGGCAAGGGTGATGCCGATGCCGGCGACGACGCTGCCTTGCAGGAAGGCGCGGCGGGATAACTCAGGAGTGGACATGCCCGTTCCTCATCGACCGGCGTTGGCCGGCGCTTTTCTTTGTGCAAAACACGGTTGTCGACCCATCCGGGAGAAGGGGTCGCAATAATGAAGAGTAGTCGGAGGGATTAATCTGACTTGAGAGTCAAATTCTAACGAAATCACTGACAGAGACAAAGGGAAAATCTGTCTCTTTGGTCAGAAACTTCTGAGAGACGACGCGCTGATCGAACGCTTTGTTCGGCAAATGCAACCGCATGTTTCAGGCGCCGTGCTAGGCTGCGACACCGATAGCAACCTAAGCATTTTCGGACATGTCCCAGGCACTCCTCCTACGTCATCACCGCCCCTTCCTGGCTTTCTGGTTCGCGCGCGTCTGTACGGCAAGCGGCTTCCAGATGATCACCGTCGCCATCGGCTGGCACATCTACGAGCTCACCGGCAACGTGCTCGACCTCGGCCTGGTTGGACTGGTGGAGTTCCTGCCGCGCGTGTTGTTCATGCTGCACACCGGGCATGTGGCCGACCGCTTCGACCGCCGCCGCGTCGCTGCGATCTGCCAGGTACTCCAGGCCCTGGTGGCCGGTGCGCTGGTATTCGCCAGCGCCACTGACAGCGCCAGCCGCGAACTGATCTTCCTCATGGCCTTCGTCCTCGGTGCCGCGCGCGCCTTCGAGATGCCGGCCACCCAGGCGCTGCTGCCTAACGTAGTGCCCAAGGAGCTCTTCCCCCGTGCGGTGGCCGCCTCGGCTTCGGCCATGCAGGCAGCGACCATCGTCGCGCCGGCGCTCGGCGGCTTGCTCTACGCCTTCGGCAGCCTGTGGGTCTACGGACTGACGACAGCCCTCTATATAGCCGCCTGCTTCCTGATGCTGGGCCTCTCCAGCAGCCAGCAACAGGCCAACAAGGCCCCGGCCAACCTGGAAAACCTGCTGGCGGGCATCCGCTTCATCCGCAGCCGCCCGGACATCCTGGGTGCCATCTCCCTGGACCTCTTCGCCGTGCTGCTGGGTGGCGCTACCGCCCTGCTTCCGGTGTTCGCCAAAGACATCCTGCTCACCGGCCCCTGGGGCCTTGGCCTGCTGCGCTCCGCCCCGGCGGTCGGTGCATTGCTGATGTCCTTCTGGCTGGCGCGCTTCCCCATCGAGCGCAATGTCGGCCGGATCATGTTCACTTCGGTGGGCATATTCGGCGTGGCGACCATCGCCTTCGGCCTGTCGACGTCCTTCTGGTTCTCCCTGGCGGTGCTGGCGGTGCTCGGCGCGGCGGACATGATCAGCATGGTGATTCGCGGCGCCTTCGTGCAGTTGCATACCCCGGACGAGATGCGCGGCCGGGTCAGCGCAGTGAACGGCCTGTTCATCGGCGCTTCCAACCAGTTGGGTGAGTTCGAGTCCGGCGTCACCGCCGCCTGGTTCGGCACGGTTCCGGCAGTGGTCATGGGCGGCGTGGGTACGCTGATGGTGACCGGGCTGTGGATGAAGCTATTCCCGAGCCTGGCCAAGCGGGACAAGCTGCACTGAGTCCATCCCGGGTGCGTTTACTTGTGGGGGCGAATTCATTCGCTAAGGGCAGCGCAGCTGCCCCCCTCAACATCCGTCGAGCAGGACTTCGTCCTGCCTAGCGATTGAAATCGCCCCCACAAGAGCTACCTCGTCCCGATCAAGACACCAACATCGCCTTGGCGATTTCGTTGCGCTTGGCCTTGCCGCACAGCTGCTCAACCAGGGTCAGGGCGAAGGCCAGGGCGGTGCCGGGGCCCTGGCTGGTGATGCAGTTGCCGTCCACCACCACCGGCTGGTCGACGAAGGTGCAGCCGGACAGGCGGTCGCTGAAGCTCGGGTAGCAGGTCATGCGGCGCTGGCGCAGGACGCCGAAGGGTTGCAGGGCCATGGCCGGGGAGGCGCAGATGGCGGCGAAGAACCGGCCCGCCTTCGCCTGCTCGCGGACCTTTTCGCCCAGCGGCTCATGCTCGCCCAGGCGCTGCGCGCCCGGCATGCCGCCGGGCAGCACGATCAGGTCGAAATCCTGGGCCAGCACGTCGAGCAACATGGTGTCGGCGGTCAGGCGGGTGCCACGGGCCAGGGTGATCATGCGGCGGGTTTCGATACTGGCCACCACCGTCTTGATTTCGGCGCGCCGCAGCACGTCGATGAGCGTCACGGTCTCCAGGTCTTCCACGCCTTCGGCAACGGCGATCAGGGCCTGGAGTTGAGGTTGGGTATGCATGGCATTCTCCTGTTCCTGGAAACCGAAGCTGTCCGTCCGGTCATAAATTCACCGCTCCCGGGTGAGCTGGTATGATGCGCGCCTTTTTTCAGACTGGCAGAGAAAAGTCCATGGCGCCCGCGTGTGCCGTGCATTTGTGCTTTGCTTTTCGCCAGCTGAATGACAACGACGCAATGCGTCACGGGGAGCCCACACATGCTGGAAAAGCTGTTCCAACTCAAGGCGCACGACACCAATGTGCGCACTGAGATCCTGGCCGGTCTGACGACCTTCCTGACGATGGCCTACATCCTCTTCGTCAACCCGGCCATCCTCGGCGAGACCGGCATGGACAAGGGCGCGGTGTTCGTCGCCACCTGCCTGGCCGCAGCGATCGGCTCGACCGTCATGGGGCTGATCGCCAACTACCCCATCGCCCTGGCTCCCGGCATGGGGCTGAACGCCTTCTTCACCTACACCGTGGTGCTGCAGATGGGGCACACCTGGCAGGTGGCCCTGGGCGCGGTGTTCCTCTCCGCCTGCATGTTCTTCCTGTTGTCGATCTTCAAGATCCGCGAATGGATCATCAACAGCATCCCGCTGGAGCTGCGCTCGGCCATCGCCGCCGGCATCGGCCTGTTCCTCGGCCTGATCGCCCTGCAGAAAGCCGGCATCGTCACCGCCCACCCGGTGACCATGGTGACAGTCGGAGACCTGACCAAGCCCGAGCCGATCCTCGCCGTGCTCGGCTTCTTCCTGATCGTCGCCCTCGAAGCCCGCAAGGTCACCGGCGCCGTGCTGATCGGCATCCTCACCGTGACCATCGCCGGCATCGCGCTGGGCGTGTCCCAGTTCGGCGGCATCTTCTCCATGCCGCCGTCGCTGGCGCCCACCTTCCTCCAACTGGACATCGCGGGCGCACTGGAAATCGGGCTGATAAGCGTGATCTTCGCTTTCCTCTTCGTCGACCTGTTCGACAACTCCGGCACCCTCATCGCCGTGGCCAAGAAGGCCGGCCTGATGCGCGCTGACGGCTACATGCCGAAGATGGGCCGCGCGCTGATCGCCGACTCCACCGCGGCCATGGGCGGCTCCCTGCTGGGCACCTCCACCACCACCAGCTACATCGAATCCGCGGCGGGCGTGAGCGCCGGCGGTCGTACCGGCCTCACCGCCCTGACGGTGGCGGTACTCTTCCTGCTGGCACTGTTCCTCTCGCCGCTGGCCGGCAGCGTGCCGGCCTTCGCCACTGCGCCGGCGCTGTTCTTCGTCGCCGTGCTGATGGCCTCGGGCCTGGCCGAAATCGACTGGGACGACCTGACCACCGCCGCACCGGTCCTGATCACCACCCTGGCGATGCCGTTCACCTACTCCATCGCCGACGGCATCGCCTTCGGCTTCATTGCCTGGGCCGCGATCAAGACCCTGGCTGGCCGCTACAAGGAACTCAGCCCGGCGCTGGTGATCCTCGCCGTGCTCTTCGTTATCAAGATGGGTTTCTTCCACTGATGAGTCGTCCCCAGTTCGACCCGGCGGCCTACGCCGCCCAGCTCACCGAGAAGACGCAGCGCCTGAAGGCGCTGTTGGCGCCCTTCGACGCCCCGGAACCGGAAGTCTTCGAATCCCCCCGCGAACACTACCGCCTGCGCGCCGAGTTCCGCCTGTGGCGCGAAACCGGCAACGAGACTCGCCACTACGCGATGTTCGAGGCCGGCGACAAGTTCACCCCGATCCTGATCGAGGACTTCCCCATTGCCAGCCGCCGCATCAACGAACTGATGCCGCTTCTCAAAGCCGGCTGGCAGGCGAGCAAGGTGCTGTCGTTCAAGCTGTTCCAGGTGGAGTTCCTCACCACCCTGGCCGGCGATGCTCTGATCACCCTCTGCTACCACCGCCCGCTGGACGAGGCCTGGCAGGCCGAAGCCGAGAAGCTCGCTGCCGAACTGGGCGTGAGCCTGGTAGGCCGTTCCAAGGGCAAGCGCATCGTCATCGGCCGCGATTTTGTCGAGGAAGAACTGACCGTCGCTGGCCGCGTGTTCCGCTATCGCCAGCCGGAGGGTGCCTTCACCCAGCCCAACGGCGAGGTGAACCAGAAGATGCTCGGTTGGGCCTTCGATGTGCTGGGCGAGCGCCAGGACGACCTGCTGGAGCTGTACTGCGGCAACGGCAACTTCACCCTGCCGCTGGCCACCCGCGTGCGCAAGGTGCTGGCCACCGAGATCAGCAAGACCTCGGTGAACGCCGCCCTGGCCAACCTGGCCGACAACGCTGTGGATAACGTCACCCTGGTGCGCCTGTCCGCCGAGGAGCTGACCGAGGCACTGAACGAGGTCCGACCCTTCCGCCGCCTGGCCGGTATCGACCTCAAAGGCTATGAGTTCGGCAATGTCTTCGTCGATCCGCCGCGCGCCGGCATGGACCCGGACACCTGCGAACTGACCCGTCGCTTCGACCGCATCCTCTACATCTCCTGTAACCCGGAGACCCTGGCGGCGAACATCCAGCAGCTCAGCGACACCCACAAAGTGGTGCGCTGTGCGCTGTTCGACCAGTTCCCCTACACCCACCACATGGAGTCGGGTGTGTTGTTGGAGCGACGCTCGTAGGTTGATGGCCGGAGCGGAATCGAACACCCTCACCCCAACCCTCTCCCAGAGGGAGAGGGGGCGGTCCGTGCTGGGACTGACCGGCGTGAGTCACCCCTCTCCCCTTGGGAGAGGGGCTGGGGCGGGCCGCGTTCGGATGAGGGTAGCCAAACCTCGCTCGGTATTCCTGGCATCGTTGGGCTTCGCTTCGCTCTGCACCAACCTACAAGAGCGCGTAGCCGTCAGAACGCCTTCGCCAGATCAATCACCAACGCCCGATAGCCCACGCTACCCGGCTGGCGGCTGCTCACCTTGAGCTCGATCTGTACCTCCTGGGTGCCGCACTTCACTTCGTTGAGCACGGTGGTGGTGAGTTTCTCCGGAGTGAGGAAGCCCACCGAGGCCGAGTAGATGAACTGGGTGTCCTTGTCGGCCCGGTATTCGACGACCGAAGTCACCGGGCTGTACCACTCGTCCCCGCGCTCCTTGCCGTATTCCCAGACCTGCTCGACCGTGCCCTTCGCCTCGTCGATGCGGTACTCCACCGCGCGGCTGTAGTTACCGGCCAGCTTGGTCGGCGCGAAGTTGCGGCCCCAGCCGTTGTCGAACACGCTCAGCGTGCCTTTGCCGGTGAGCCAGGCCGTGTGCTGGGTCCAGGACCAGTCGAAGCCCTCGGCATAGAGGCCGCCTTCCTCCGCGAGCGCTTCACCCTTGGCATTAACCGGGATCAGCACCTTGGACTTGAGGCGCTCCGGCCAGCCCTGGGGCGAGGCGAGAATCCATTTCACCTCCTTGTTGCGCCCGATCTTCACCACGCCCTGGTGGCGGGCAGAAATGATGATGCTGTCGTCGCTGGCGTCGTAGTCGATGGCGTTGACGTGGGCCCAGTTGCGGCCGGTGCCGACGCCGGGGGTATCGCCGAAGGGCAGGTCGCCTTCGAGCAGCTCGTTGGCAGCGGTGCTGTCCTGCTTCTGCACACCTTCCGGTAGCTGGAGCGCGGCCTTGCCGAGGGTTTCCAGCAGCTCGCCGCGATAGGGGTCGAGAATCTGGTTCAGGTCCCAGAAGTCCAGCACGTCGCCGGCTTCGTTGACTTCAATGATGTGGTCGCGGATCGAGCGCACGCGCTTGCTGTCCGGGCGGCGGTAGTCACTGGTGCCGACGCGCAGGAGGTAGGTGCCGTTGGGGGTTTCGCGGATCTCGTGGGAGAAGTCGGCGAACTTGTCCGGCAGGGCGCGTTGCCACACGCGGCGACCCAGCAGGTCGTACTTGGAATAGGTCTGACCCTGGCCCCAGATCAGCTTGCCGTCGCGGGTCTGCTGGAAGCCCATGGTGCCGCCCAGGCCATCGCGGCGACCGGAATCGTGGATCTGCTCGATATCCAGGTACCAGCGCACATCGCCGTTGCTGTCGGCGATCCAGTTGTTGCCCACCTGGTCCCATTCGGCAGCGCCGCCCAGAGCGTTCCATTTGAAAGCGCGACCGCCGGGAATATCGCCGAGCAGGTGGTTGAACAGGTACAGGCGATGCTCGAAGCCGGGCGCCACCTTGATCGGTTCCACCAGCGGCAGCGCGGCGGTCTGGTTGGCCACCACCGGCAGGCGCACGGCGGGGGCGTAGACCTGATAGCGCTCGCGGATGCGCTCGCCGGCGAGCTTGTAGGTCACCTCCACCTGGTTGACGTGGTCCGGGTAGAGGCCAAATACCGGGATGCCGCCGTAGGTCCAGAGCGAGCGTTCGGAGACTTCGTAGGCGATGTCCACGCCACGCTCGCCACGGCCAAGCACGCGGACGTGAGCACTGCTGATGGCCTGGCCGCCGTCGCGGATGATGGCGGTCAGCGGCGCCAGCTTGTAGGGGTTGACCACCACATCGCCAAGCAGCGCAGTGCCGCGTTCGGGGACCTTGGCGGTGATGCAGGCGCCTTCGGGGATGGCTGGGGTTTCGGTTTTGGCGTTCATCTTCAGGTTCTCCAGGGCGCCCCTGCGGGGCGCTTTGCGAATGAATTCGCACCCACAGAAAAGCAGCAGGTGCCGGGTCGGATTCAGAGGTGGGTGGAAACGCGGAACTGGTCGAGGGCGGGCGGCGTGACAGCCTGCTCGGAGCGCGGCGTGCCTTCGGGCACCCAGTCGTAGGGGACCGGTAGCGCGCGGTAGATCCAGTTGCTACGGGCGTTGCCCACGGGGGCCTTGCCGAAGTATGGGCTGACGTACTCCCAGACGATCTCGCCCGCCGGAGTCACCTGGAACACCCGGCCGAACTTGCCTTCGTCGATCAGGGTGTTGCCGTTGGGCAGGCGCCGGGCGCTGCTGATGAAGGCGCTGAAGAAGGCCCAGCCCGGCTGGCCGCTGTCGGCGGCGCTGTACTGCCAGACGATCTCGCCCTTCACCGGGTCAATCTCCAGTACCCGCGAGCCGCCCAGCAGGCTCAGCGGCACGCGCGGGTAACCGGCCTCGCCCTGGTTGTCGAACACCAGCAGATTGCCGGCACCCGGCAGGCCTTCAGGGATGATGTGGGCGTCGTGCTGGCCGGAGAACTGGTCCACCGGGCGCGGCACGGTGGCCGGTGCGTAGGCATTGAGCTTGGGCAGGTTCGGGCCAAGGTGCCAGGCGACCTTGCCGGTGGCCTTGTCGATGATCGCGATGAAGTTGCCTTCGCGGGAATCGATCAGCAGGTTGTCCGGATGGAAGCGCCTGTCGCCGGCGTCGAACCACTTGTTCGGCCCGACCACGCTGAGGTTGTTGACGTGCAGCACATCGGGGTTCTTGCTGGCGCGCACCAGCTTGAGCTGCTCGACGGTGAAGCCGAACTCCTCCAGGTGCTGCGAGGCCGTCCAGCTCCAGGCCACCTTGCCTGAGGGCGTGACCTCGTAGATCACGTCATCGATCACCTGGGGCACGCTGAATCCCTTCACGACATGCAGCTGGTTGGCCAGCACCAGGGTGTTGCCGTTGGCCAGCCGGCGCTGGTCGTGGTGCTGCTGGGCGGCCCCTCCCGGCGCCTTGTCACCCCATTGCCAGACGACCTCGCCGCTCCAGTCCAGCTCACCCACTGTCTTGTTGCGCAGGCCATTGCCGGCGGAGGCGAGCTTGCTCGGTTCCTTCACCTCTTCAAGCTGCACGAAGAGGTGCCCGCGCTTGCCGCCATTGTTCTTCGGGTCGATCAGCGCGGCGGGGAAACCGGCGTTGTTCCAGTGCCGCACTTCGTTGCCGTTCATGTCGATGAGGCGCGTTTGCTTGTCCGGCGAGCTGAAGATCACATAGCCGTTCCAGGCCTTGGCCGGGTCGTAGAGGGTCACCCCGGTGGGGTAGACGCTGGGGGCGCCGACGGCGTGGCCGGCGACCAGGGCGGCCGCGAGGCCGAGGGTCTTGAGTTTCATTGCAGGTTCCTCAGTTAGGAACCGATCTCAGGGCTAGCGAGCTAGAGCCAGGCAAGGCGGAAACAGCAGAGGAAGCGGAGTTTAGGCCGCTAAATGAGCATTCCGATGCTGTTTCCAACGCAGCCTGGCCGACGCGCAGCGGCCCTGAGCCGGTTCAGAAGTCGTAGCGGGCAGTGGCGCCCACGGTCCGCGGGGTTCCCAAAACCCCCGCGTAGCCGCCGTTGGCGGAGTTCCACAGGCTGGTGAAGTAGGTCTTGTCGCCGACGTTCTTCACCCAGAGAGACAGGTCGAGGACGCCATCGCCCTGGTCCAGGCGCACGCCGCCGGAGAGATTGACCACGGCGTAGCTGGGGAGCTGGCCGAAGTCGGAGTCATCGATGGTGCCCACAGCCTTGGAGCGGAAGGCGTAGCTGGCGGTGACGTAGGGTTCGACGCGGTCAGCCAGCTGCCACTTGTATTCGCCGTTGAGGTTGGCGATGTACTTGGAGGCGCCTACCACCTGGTGGCCGGTGAGGTCGCAGGTGGCGGCCGGGTTGGCGAAGCTCACCTCCGGCGGGCACGGGGCGTCCTTGTATTCGGTGTAACGGACGTCGTTCCAGGAACCGTTGAAGTTCAGGGTCAGGCCACGGATCGGCAGTGCGGTGGCCTCGAACTCCAGGCCACGGGAACGCACGGAGCCGGCGTTGGCGAGGAATTGCACGCGGTTGATCTGGTCGTAGACGTTCGCCTGGTAGCCATGCACATCGGCCCAGAACAGGTTGGCGTTGAGCAGCAGGCGGTGGTCCAGCAGGGTGCTCTTGACGCCCAGCTCGGCATTGTTGACCCGCTCGGTGCCCACCAGCAGGGAATCGGTACCCAGGCGCGGTGCAGCACCGACGGTCAGGTTGATGCCGCCGGACTTCTCGCCATGGGACAGCGAGGCGTAGCCCAGCACATTGGGGTTGAATTTGTAACTCAAGGACAGCAGGCCCGACGGGCTGAAGCTGTACTGGTTGAGGTCACCGGACTCGAAAGCGCCGACCCGGCCCTGGCGCGCGGTGGCGGCGGCTCCGCTGACAACGGCACCACCGAGCGGCGCGTCGCGGTCGACCCAGGCGCTCTTCTCTTCGTAGGTGCCACGGATACCGGCGGTGAAATCCAGGCGCTCGGTCAGGTGCCAGGTGCCCTGGGCGAAGAGCGCGTAGCTGTCGGTATCGATATGGCCATCGCCTTCACTGGTGACATTGGCCAGGGCGCCGGCGGGCGTGGAGTTCCAGATGTCCGCCTGGGGCCCGTAGAAGTTGAAGGAGTGGTTATCCAGGTCCTGCTTGAAGTAGTACGCGCCCAGCACGTAGTCGAAGGCACCGCCGGTGGGCGAGGCCAAGCGAAATTCCTGGGAGTACTGCTTGTCGCGCACCGAGACGCCGGCATTGATCGACGCGGAAACGTTGAGGCCGTCATCGTTGCGCGGAGTGAAGTCCCACCAGCGGTAGGCCGTGATGGAGGTCAGGGTGAAGTCATTCGGCAGGGTCCAGTTGGCCTCCACCGAGGTGCCGCCCTGGAAAACCGTCACCTGCTGGTCGGAGTCGAAGTTGACCTTGCGGTCCTTGCCGGACACCAGCGTGGCACCGGCCTGTGCGGCCAGGCGCTCGTAGCGGTTGACGCCGTTGATGGTCGGGCCAGTGCTGTAGAGCGTGAGGATGCCGTTGTTGGAGTCCTCCTCGTTGTACTCGCCAATCCAGCGCAGGTTGAAGGTTTCGCTCGGTTCGAACAGCAACTGGCTGCGGAAGCCCTGGCGCTTGCCGCCATTGAGGTCCTCGCCGTTGAAGACGTTCTTCACATAGCCGTCGTCTTCGGTCTGGTAGGCGGTCAGACGGCCGGCGAGGGTTTCGGTGAGGCCGCCGGAGACGCTGCCCAGGGTCTGCCAATAGCCGTCCTCGCCCACCGAAGCCTGGAGACTGCGTTCGGTGGTGAAGGTGGGCTTGCGGGTGCTGATGTTGATCACCCCGGCCGTGGTGTTCTTGCCGAACAGGGTGCCTTGCGGGCCGCGCAGGACTTCGAGCTGCTCCACGTCGAGCAGGTCGAACACCGCCATGCCGGGCCGGCCGAGGTAGACGTTGTCCAGATAGACGCCAACGCTGCCTTCCAGGCCGTCGCTGGCCGGGTTGTTGCCCAGGCCACGGATGGAAATGCTCGACTGGCGGGCATGCACGTAGGAGACGTTGGTGCTAGGGACCAGTTGCTGCAGGTCCTGCACGCGGTACACGCGCTGGTGCTCCAGGGTTTCGCCGCCGAGCACGCTGATGGGCGTGGGCACGCTCTGGGCGGTTTCCTCACGGCGACGGGCATTGACGGTGACGGTGCCGAGCTGGGTGTCCTGCTCCGCCTTGGCCTGGGCGCTGCTGTTCTCTTCAGCCTGGGCTGTCAGGGCGAGCCCGGCACCCGCCAGCAGCACGGCCAGGGCTAGGGGTTTCAGATGAGCCAACGTTCGCGTCGGCGAGTGGATAAGTCGGGACATGCAGTGCTCCTAAGGTCGATGGCCTTGGCGAGCACTTCCGTTGGCGGAACCGAATCGCGATCGGGCGGCAAATCACATATATCTAAAAAGAATTTAAATAGTTTTATTTCTTAGTTTTAGAAATAAGTAATTGCATTTATAAGGATCGACACCCCGAGCAGCAATTGCATTTCACCGAATCTTTTAATGTAGAAAATGCATATCGACCTTCGCCAACTCCGCCACTTCATCGCGCTTGCCGAGCACCGCAGCTTCATCGCTGCCGCCGCTGCGGTGAACCTGTCGCAATCGGCCTTCAGCCGCAGCATCCAGACGCTGGAACACAACGTCGGCTGCCGCCTGGTGGACCGCGCCAGCAAGGACCTGGACCCCACCCGGCAGGGCTTGCTGGTGCTGGAACACGCGCGCCGCCTGGTGCACGGCGCGCACAACCTGGTCAACGAGATCAGCCAGTTCAACGGCTTGGCCGCCGGACTGGTGCGCTTCGGCTGCGGGCCGGCGCCGGCCGCCCAATTGATTCCCCGGGCGGTCGGGCGCTTCGTAAACGACTATCCCGGCGTACGGGTGAAATTCCAGGTGGATAGCTGGCAGGAGCTGAACCGTCGCCTGGTCAGCGAAGAAATCGAGTTTTTCGTTGCCGATACCCGCCATTTCGAGGCTGATCCGGATTACCGGGTGCACAAGCTCAAACCCCAGCGCTGGCACTTCTGTTGCCGCGCCGGACACCCACTGACCGAGCGCGATCAGGTGCGCGTGGCGGACATCTTCCAGTACCCACTGGCCACGACCTTCCGCCCGCCGAACATCCGCAAGGTGCTGGTCGACTACAGCGGCCGCCAGGATTTCGCGCCCAATGTGGAATGCGAACACGGCTACGCCCTGCTTAACGTGGTGCTGAACTCCAACGCCATCGGCATCGCCGGCCAGGGCAACCTGGGGCCCTATCTGGACGCCGGTGCGCTGGTGCAGCTGGATGTGGTCGACCTGCCCGAGGACCTGGAGGAATGCCACACGCGCTATGGCATCGTCAGCCGCGTGGGCTACGACCTGTCGGCCCATGCGCGGGCGCTGGTGGAGCGGGTGATCGAGTGTGATGAAATCCCCGGTGCAACACAGCTTCTTATGTAGGAGCGAGCTTGCTCGCGAAAAGTCGGGTCAAGAGGTTCGCGAGCAAGCTCGCTCCTACAAGTACGACGGCAGACCCTAAGCGCCATCCAGCTTGCGCAGGGCGGCGAAGGCGAGGCCCGCCGACACCACTTCGAACAGCAATGCGTAGAGGTTGAAGGTCTGCCCCAGGCTGCCATCCAGCCAAAGGCCGCTGACCCGCCCCAGGGCCAGGGCGACATAGACCAGCACCAGCAGGTCCAGCGCGGCTCGAGCCAGTTGCAGGCGCAGCTGCGACAGCAGGAGGAACGCGGCGATGCCCAGCGGCAGGCAACCGTACCAGGCACGCACATCGGTGACCGCCGAAGGGTCCATCAGCAACATGCCGCTGAGGCTCGCCATTTCTTCCGGTCGAATGAAGTAGGCCAGTCCGAAGACGGCAAGGATCAGGGCCTGCAGGCCCAACAGGACGCGGGTGAAGAGCATCGCCAGGTCTCGCAACGCGGTCAGGATTGAGCATAGGCGCTTGGGAATAGTCTGATACAGAGCTGTGCTTGGGCGGCCGAAGACGCGGCGCTATGCTGCCTTTCTTTGTCTCCGGCCCGCCTGGCCGCAAGGAGTCCACATGCGTTCCCTCCTCCTGCTCACCACCCTCTTCGCCGGCATCGCCCAAGCCGCCGAGCCCATCACCATGGACGTCTACCGCGACCCCAACTGCGGTTGCTGCAAGGCCTGGATCAGCCACCTGCGGGATAACGGCATCCAGGTACGCGATCACGAGGAAACCGACATGGCGGCGGTGAAGATGCGCGTCGGCGTGCCCTACCAGCTCGGCTCGTGCCATACCGGGGTGGTGGACGGCAAATTCGTCGAAGGCCATGTGCCGGCCAGCGATGTGCTCAAGCTGCGCGAGCGCCCCGACCTGCTCGGCGCCGCCGTGCCCGGCATGCCCGTGGGTTCGCCCGGCATGGAAATGGGTGACAAGCAGGATGCCTACCAGGTGGTCGGCGTCGCCCAGGGTGGCAAGTTGAGCGTACTCAGCGAGTATCCTGCTCGCTGAAGAGCAGCATCTCGTCGACGGCCGCCTGATGCGGCCGTTTTTTTCTGGAGCCTGAAATGGAATATTGGCAAGTCGATGTGTTCGCTGAACGGGTCCTGGCTGGCAACGGACTGGCGGTTTTTCCTGATGCCAGCGGCCTCAGCGCCACGGCGATGCAGGAGCTGACGCGCGAGCTGCGGCAGTTCGAATCCATCTTCCTCACTCCGCTGGACGCCCCCAATGCCTTCTCCGCCCGGGTGTTCACCGTGGAAGAGGAACTGCCCTTCGCCGGTCACCCGATCCTCGGCGCTGCCGCCCTGTTGCATCACCTGCACGGCGGCAAGTCCGACGCAGACTGGTCGCTGCACCTGCCGGAGAAGCAGGTGCGCATTGCCACTCGCCGCCAGGGCAAGGGCTTCTACGCCGAGATGGACCAGGGGCCCGCGGCATTCGGCAAGGTGCTGGACGACGCCGCCGCCGATGCCTTCGCCGCCGCTTTCGGCAGCGAGCGCGACCGTCGCTACCCGGCCCAGGTGGTCAGCACGGGCCTGCCCTATCTGCTGTTGCCGGTGACCGCTACCGGGCTGGCCGGCGCAAAACAGCGCGAACTCCTGGACGACGCCCTGGCCGGCATCGATGCGGCCTTCGTATTCCTGATGGACGTCGACGCCCGCGAAGGCCGGACCTGGGACCCGCTGGGCGTGGTGGAAGACATTGCCACCGGCAGCGCCGCCGGTCCGGTTGCGGCCTGGCGCGTGGCCCAGGGCCTGGAGCCCGCCGACACGCCTTTTACCCTGGCCCAGGGACGCTTCCTTGGCCGTCCGAGCCGGCTTGACGTCTGCGTCACCGCAGCCGGCAATGCACTGGTGGGAGGGGAAGTCCAGTTGCTGTCTCATGCCCGGTTGCTGCCCACTCCGGTAGAGCTGGGCTGACGACCGGGCTGGCGGTGGACGGCGCCAGCGTCAACACTGATTAACTCGCATACGAACGGAGAGCGATCATGCGCTGGCAACGTGCGCGACGCAGCGACAATGTGCAAGACGGCGGAAGCGCAGGTGGCGGCGGCATGCGCCTGGGCGGAGGCAAGGGACTGGGCCTGGGCGGAATCGCCATCGTCGTAGTCGTGGCGCTGCTGATGGGTGAAGACCCGCTGCAGATCCTGGGGCAGATCACCCAGCAGAACGCTTCGGTCAATCCACAACAGCAATCGGCCAATCCCACCGGCACACCGGAGGAGCGCGAGTTCGTCCGCGCCATCCTCGGCGATACCGAAGACACCTGGCGCACCATCTTCCAGTCGGCTGGTCGCCAGTACCAGGACCCGACGCTGGTGCTGTTCAACGGCGGCGTGCAATCGGCCTGCGGCTTCGCCTCATCGGCGGTCGGCCCCTTCTACTGTCCGGGAGACCGCAAGGTGTACCTGGACCTGGACTTCTTCGAGGAAATGGCCAGCCGCTTCCAGGCCGCCGGCGACTTCGCCCAGGCCTACGTCATCGCCCATGAAGTGGGTCACCACGTGCAGACCCTGCTGGGCGTATCCGCCAAGGTCAACGCCGCCCGCCAACGCGGCGAGAAGGTCGAAGGCGACAACGGCCTGCTGGTACGCCAGGAACTCCAGGCCGACTGCCTGGCCGGCGTCTGGGCATTCCATGCCCAGCAACGCCTGAACTGGCTGGAGCCCGGCGACCTGGAAGAAGCCCTCAACGCCGCCAACGCCATCGGCGACGACCGCCTGCAACGCCAGGGCCGTGGCCAGGTGGTGCCCGACTCCTTCACTCATGGGACTTCGGAACAGCGGGTGCGCTGGTTCAAGATGGGGTTCGAGAAGGGCGAAGTGGGCAAGTGCGATACGTTTGCGACGGCGAGGCTTTAGCAGACTGTCAATTACCCTCTCCCCCCGCCCTCTCCCGCAGGCGGGAGAGGGAGCCTGATCGGCGCGATCTGGTCATGACGCGCACGGACCGCCCCGCTCACGCAGCCGGGAGTGAGCCTGATCAGAGCGACCAAGTCATGACGCACACGGACTGCCCCCTCTCCCACGCGTGGGAGAGGGCTGGGGAGAGGGTCAGAGCTTACCGAGCGCACGTGCTATCGCCTCAAGCACAGCATCCGTATCTCCCAACACTTCGTGATTCCAGAAGCGCAACACCCGATAGCCTTGCTCTGACAGCCACCGATCGCGTTCGCCATCTCGGCCACCTTGTTCCTGATGCTGGCCACCATCCAGTTCAATCACCAGCCGCTGTTCCAGGCAAATGAAGTCGACTATGTAGCGACCCATTGGCTTCTGTCGTTTGAACTTGAGTCCGAAGAACCGATGTCCGCGCAGGTAGTACCAGAGGTGATGTTCAGCATCAGTCATGTTGCTGCGCAATTCCCTGGCAAATTTCTTGAGTTCCATTGAGCCTCCTTGCTCGCAATCACCCGCCCCTTACCCTCTCACCATCCCCAACAACTCCCCACAATCCCGCGCAAACCAGTCGACCAGTTCCGGCCAGGGGTTTTCCGGCAGGTTCACCAGCACGGTGCTCGTCCCCGCCGCGCGGCCGCTGTCGAGGTCGAAGCGGTAGTCGCCCACCATCACCAGCTCACGCGGTTCGACCTGCCAACGCTCGGCCAGGTGCAGGAGCCCGCCGGGATGCGGCTTGGGCGGGGCCTCGCCGCGGCCGAGGATGTCGTCGGTGGCGAAGCAATCGCCCAGTCCGATCGCCTGCAGGGTGAGGAGTGCCAGTTCGTGGGCGTTGCGGGTGAGGATGCCGAGGCGGCAGCCGCGTTGGTGCAGTTCGCGCACCAGCTCGATGGCGCCGGCGGCGGGTCGGGCGTTCAGGGCCAGTTCCCGCTCGTGCTCCAGCAACCAGGCGTGCTTGCCGGCGGCCTCGTCTTCAGGCAAGGCGGCCAGGTGGTGGAGGATGTCGTCCTCTGGGGGAATGTCCAGGGCCACGCGAATGGCGGCGAAGTCATGCACGGCGATCGTCAGGGTGCCGTCCATGTCGAACACCCAGTGGCGGTATTGACCAAGCTCGGCGCTCGGAACCGTCACTTCCAATCCTCGCGCAGGCGAGTCAGGCCTTCCTGGGCCACCGAGGCCACCAGTTGGCCGGCGCGGTTGAAGATGCTGCCGCGAGAGAAGCCGCGGGCATTGCCGGCCCAAGGGCTGTCCATGGAATAGAGCAGCCAGTCGTCCGCGCGCAGATCGCGGTGGAACCACAGGGCGTGGTCGAGGCTGGCCACCTGCATGAACTTCTGCCACACCGATACGCCATGGGGGAGCATGGACGTGGTCAGCAGGCCGAAGTCCGAGGCGTAGGCGAGGATGTACTTGTGGATCGCCGCAATGTCCGGGAGGCTGCCATCGGCGCGGAACCAGACGTACTTGACCGGCTCCCCCGGACGCGGGTTGAAGGGGTTTTCCGCACTGACCGGGCGAATCTCGATGGGCTTGGCGCAGAGGAGCTTGTCGCGTATCCGCTCGGACAGCAGGTGCGCATTCTGGCGAGCGAGCTCCTGCTCACTGGGCAGGTTTTCCGGCCCCGGTACATCGGGCATGGTGATCTGATGGTCGAAGCCGCCTTCATCCTGCTGGAAGGAGGCACTGCAGGTGAAGATCTGCTGTCCCTTCTGGATGGCGGTGACCCGACGAGTGCTGAAGCTGCCGCCGTCGCGCACCCGCTCGACCGAATACACCACCGGCAGGGAGGCGTCGCCAGGGCGCAGGAAGTAGCCGTGCAGGGAATGCACATGGCGCTCGGGCTCCACCGTCTGGCTGGCCGCGGAAAGCGACTGGCCGAGAACCTGGCCACCGAACAGCTGGCGGAAACCGAGGTCCTGGCTGACGCCACGGAACAGGTTTTCTTCGATGGATTCGAGGCTCAGCAGCGCGACCAGCTCGTCGAGCACCTGGGTCATGGAATTCTCCTCTGCAAGGCTGCCGCCCTGGTCATGGCCGGGGCGGTCGTCGTAGTTCGGGATAGGCCGGCAGCGTCGTCAGGCGCTCGTCCCACAGCGCGCGGCCAATGGTGAAATGGTAAAGGCTTTGCCAGCGACTGTCGGCCATTTCCAGCAATTCATGTACCGAATCATCGAAGTAGCAACCGATGCCGGTTCCCGACAACCCTGCGGCCTCGGCTTCCAGGTAGAGCAGCTGGCCGATCTGCCCACACTCCCAGTAGAGCCGTGGATAGCACCAGGCACCCTGTTCCAGGGCAGCGTCGAATCGGGCGAGCATGGCCAGGGCAACGCAGCCGTCGGCGGCGATGTCCTGGCCGCAGGAGAGAAAGCCCGCCAGGCCACGGGCGTCACCTTCCAGCAGGCGGTACAGCGGCAGCTCGTCGCTGACCCGCTCCCAGGCGAAATCCTCGCGCAGGCCAGTCGCCAGTTCCGCCTCCGCTGCAGCGCCGCGCGCCAACCAATAAAGGCCGGGCGCCATGCCCTGGACGCGATGGACGAACAGCAGCAGATCGACCCGCGCCTCACCGAGGCTGGCGAAGGGGACCGGCGAGTTCCCCGGCATGAGGCGACGCAGCCAGGCCAGCAGCAGCTCCGCCTGGATGCCACTGCGACCGTCCAGGGATTGGGCACTGCGCCGGCGGTGCAACAGCGGACGCAGGGGTAGACCGGGGTTATCCTCAAGTGCGGTGGTTGTGGTGGCAGGCCATTCGGCCAGGGGCAAGCGCGGTGCGCGGCACAGGCCATGGACGCGTTCCAGCTCCGGCCAGTGGCGCTGCTCGCGGGACAGCCGGTTGGCCGTGCCCTGCAGCTCAAGTGCGGCCAGGCCATCCAGCAACGACGGCGGCAAGGTGAACTCATGCGCCTGGGCCGGCCCGATCCACAGCAAGGCATCGGCGAACTCGGGTTCGACGAAGCCGGGACGATCCAGCCCCAGCAGGCCGTCCAGCGTTTCTTCGGCAACGCCGCCCATGACCCGCACTTGCCAGCCCAATGCCGATGCGGCAATTGCCAGTGCAGCCAGTGCGTGCCCCAGGTCGTGCTGGCAATAGCGGTAGGCGCGCTCGCCGTACTTCCAGGCTTCGCGCCAGGGGATGCTGGCGAGCCCCAGCAGGAAGCCACCGGGCGGCAACGCTGCCGACAGTTGCGCGCCCAACGGCGCTGGCAGTTCGGCGCGGACTTCAAGGGCATGGGCATCCGACGCGTAGTGCGCGAGCACGCCGCCCTCCTCCACCGCACCCGGCGGCAGCAGCAGGTAGGCCTCAGTGGGGTGCAGGTTCCCCGAGGATGGATTGACCCGCAGCGCCCACTTGCTGGCCCCGGCTTCCTTCCACGCGGAAATGGCCAGGCTGTCGTAGAGCAGCTGGGAAATGCTGTCGCGGCTCAACGGAGCAGCCTCATCGACCGGAGCGGCGAACACCGCATCGTAGGGCGGGGTTTCTTCCAGTGGACGATGCCAGAGCTCCAGCAGGCGCGCGCCGCTGTAGCGACGGAAGGGTGCCGGCTGGGTCGCCCAGTCCAGTTGACCCGGCCCCGGCGCGAAGCGATCAGGACGATGCTTGCTGAGCTCGTGATAGCCGCGTACCGCATCGTTCATTGCAACGCTTCCCACTCGGCGCGTCCCAGGCGATAGAGCACATGCGGGCGCAACGGGTGTCCTTCGGCCAGGAGCGGGTGTTCGAAATCGCCCTCGGGGTCATGCTGCAACCCGATGCGATCCATCACCGCCCGCGAGCGCAGGTTGGCCGGCACGGTGAAGGCCACCACCTCCGTCAGTTGAAGCGGTTCGAAGGCGAAAGCCAGGGTCGCCTGCGCCGCCTCGCTGGCCAGGCCTTGACCCCAGAAGCGCCGCATCATCCGCCAGCCGATTTCCACCGCCGGCGTGAAGTGTGCTTCGAAGTTCACGTTCTGCAGGCCGAGCACGCCAACGAAGGCGCCATCGCCGCGATGCTCGACGACCCACTGGCCGAAGCCGTGGTCGCGGAAATGGGCGAGGATGCGCGCTGCCAGGTCGTCGCTTTGCGCGCGGGTCAGGCACGCCGGGAAGTGCTGCATCACCTCCGGGTCGGCATTGAGGGCGGCAAAGGCCGGCAGGTCGTCGTCGCGCCAGCCGCGCAGGCGCAGTCGTGGAGTGATGAGTTCGATCGGATGCACGGGCGCGTCTCTTGAGGTGGGCTCGAAGGCCCAATCATACTGCCGTGCGTACCGCCCCGAGTGCCTATCGATGTTCCTGCCGCTGGTCTATCACGACGACTACAGCCCGCCCTTCCCGGCGGAGCACCGCTTCCCCATGGAGAAGTTCCGCCTGCTCTACGAGCACCTGCTGGAGAGCGGCCTGACCACCGACGAGCGCCTGCACCGGCCGGATATCTGCCCGCCCGAGGTGCTGGCCCTGGCCCATTGCCCGGCGTACATCCAACGCTTCCTCGATGGCGACCTCGGCCGCGAGGAACAGCGCCGACTCGGCCTGCCCTGGAGCGAACCGCTGGCGCGGCGCACCGTGCGTGCGGTGGGCGGCTCGCTGCTGACCGCCGACCTGGCCCTGAAGCACGGCCTTGCCTGCCACCTGGCCGGCGGCACCCATCACGCCCATTTCGACCATGCGGCGGGCTTCTGTATCTTCAACGACCTGGCGGTGATCAGCCGCTACCTGCTGGAGGCCGGCAGCGTGCAGCGGGTGCTGATCTTCGACTGCGACGTGCACCAGGGGGATGGCACCGCGCGGCTGCTGGCCGATACGCCCGAGGCCATCACCGTTTCCCTGCATTGCGAAAAGAACTTCCCCGCACGCAAGGCCGATAGCGATTGGGACATTCCCCTGCCCATGGGCATGGGCGACGCCGATTACCTCCAGGTAGTGGAGGACGCGCTGAACTATCTGTTGCCGCTGTACCAGCCGGACATCGTGCTCTACGACGCGGGCGTCGACGTGCACAAGGACGACGCCCTCGGCTACCTGCAACTGACCGACGCCGGCGTGGCCGAGCGCGACGAGCGGGTGATCCGGCATTGCCTCGGGCGGGATATCCCGGTGCTGGGGGTGATCGGGGGCGGCTACAGCAAGGATCGCGCGGCCTTGGCTAGGCGGCATGGAATCCTCCATCACAGCGCCAACAAGGTGTGGCGTGAAATGGGGTTGGGGCGCTGAGCCATATGCGCTTCCTGTGGGGGCGATTTCAATCGCTGAGCAGGCCAAAGGCCTGCCCGGCAGACTTCCCCGGGGCAGCTTCGCCGCCCATCGCGAATGAATTCGCCCCCACAACATGCCGTGTCCGGCCGAGCGGCGTGCATTAGAATGCGCCCTCCTCCATTTCCCGCCCCGACTCATTCCCATGAACAACTCCTCCCCCTTCGTCGCCGTCATCGGCGGCGGCCCCGCTGGCCTGATGGCCGCTGAAGTCCTGGCCCAGGGCGGTGCGCGGGTGGAGTTGTTCGACGCCATGCCCTCGGTAGGACGCAAGTTCCTGCTGGCCGGCGTGGGCGGGATGAACATCACCCACTCCGAACCCAAGGCGCCCTTCGTCGCACGCTACGGCGCGCGACGCGAAGAAGTGGCCGCGCTGCTGGACGGCTTTGGCGCCGAAGAGCTGCGTAGCTGGATTCACGACCTGGGCATCGAGACCTTCGTCGGCAGTTCGGGCCGGGTCTTCCCCACCGACATGAAGGCCGCTCCGCTGTTGCGCGCCTGGCTCAAGCGCCTGCGCGAGCAGGGCGTGGTCATCCATACCCGCAGCCGCTGGCTGGGCTGGACCGACGACGGCGCCCTGCGCATCGCCACGCCGGATGGCGAGAAAGCCGTTGACGCCGATGCCTGCCTGCTCGCCCTGGGCGGCGGCAGCTGGGCGCGGCTGGGGTCGGATGGGGCGTGGGTTCCCCTGCTGGAGTCGCGCGGCATTGCCGTCGCGCCGTTGCAGCCGTCCAACTGCGGCTTCGAAGTGGACGGCTGGAGCCCGCTGCTCAAGGAGAAATTCTCCGGGGCGCCGATCAAGCCGGTGGCGATCCGCCTGGACGACGAACCCGCACGCCAGGGCGAATTCGTGCTCACCGCCTACGGCGTCGAAGGCAGCCTGATCTACGCCTTCTCCGCCGCCATCCGTGAGCGGATCAACGCCAGCGGCAGTGCCACCGTCCATCTGGACCTGCTGCCCGGCCAGCCTGTGGAAAAGATTGCCAAGACCCTGGCCCGTCCACGCGGGTCGCGCTCCATGGCCAAGCACCTGCACAGCCAATTGGGCATCGATGGCGCCCGCGCCGGTCTCCTGCGCGAGCTGTCGGCCAAGGACGACTTCCTCGACCTCGAGCGACTTGCGGCGACGCTCAAGGCACTGCCGCTGACGCTGGTCCGGGCGCGCCCGCTGGACGAGGCCATCAGTACCGCCGGTGGAGTGCCTTTCGCGTCGATGGATAACGAATTGATGCTCAAGCACCTGCCGGGTGTGTTCTGCGCAGGGGAAATGCTCGACTGGGAAGCGCCTACCGGCGGCTATCTGCTCACAGCCTGCTTCGCCAGTGGTCGAGTCGCCGCGCAAGGCGTATTGCGCTGGCTATCGCGCCCGGGTGCGCTGGAGTAGCATCGCTCGCCAGGCCCCGCCAGAGGGCCACCTGCCACCGTGATGGCTCGTTTTCCAGCCACTGTCATGGAACGCCCAATGAGCACACTGGACACCATCGAGATCAAGGCCTTCGTTCCGGCGAAGGATTACGCACAGAGCAAGGATTTCTACCGCGAACTCGGCTTCGAAATGTGCAGCACTTCGGACGAGGTCAGTTACTTCCGATACGGCCACAATGCCTTCCTCCTGCAGAACTTCTACACCAAGGAGTTTGCGGAGAACCTGATGATGCATTTGCAGGTGAAGGACGTTGAAGCCTGGTGGCAGCACGTGCAGGCCTCGGGCGTGATCGAGCGCTACGGCCTGCGGGTGGTGCCACCCCAGGATCAGCCCTGGCGGATGCGCGATTTTGTCCTCATCGATCCCAGCGGCGTCCTTTGGCGCATCGGACAGAACATCTGATCGGAAGCTGGCCGCGAGGTGCCGGTTGGCAGCCGGCCAGCGTCTATGCTCTCCCTGAGCCCAGCTTTCTTCATGCGGTGCCCCCAAGGTGATCCCCCTCCTCGTCTGCGACGATTCGATGATGGCGCGCAAGCAGTTGATTCGCGCGCTGCCGCTGGATTGGCCGGTGCATATCACCCAGGCCAGCAACGGTGAAGAAGCGCTTGAAGCGATCCGCCACGGCCACGGCCAGGTGGTCCTGCTGGACCTGACCATGCCGGTGCTGGATGGCTATCAGGTCCTCAGCCGGATTCGCGCCGAAAGCCTGAAAGCCAGGGTGGTGGTGGTCTCCGGTGATATCCAGGAGGAAGCCCAGCGCCGCGTCCACGAACTCGGCGCCCTGGCCTTCATCCGCAAGCCGGCCGACCCGGACGAACTGCGAGAAACCCTGATCCGCCTCGGCCTGCTGCGCCCGGCGCCGTCCACCAGCCCGGTCACCGGGGTGCCCGGTCGCCACGATCCGGACCTGCGGGTGAACTTCCGCGACGCCCTGCGCGAGGTCAGCAACGTTGCCATGGGCCGCGCCGCTGCACTGCTCGCGCGCGTGCTCGGGGTGTTCGTGCAACTGCCGGTGCCCAACGTCAACCTGTTCGAAGTCAGTGAACTGCACATGGCCCTGGCCGATGCCCAGCGCGGCGAGCGGTTGTCGGCGGTGTGCCAGGGTTTCATCGGCGAATCCATCGCCGGCGAGGCGCTGCTGCTGTTCCATGACGCCGAGAGTGCCGAGGTGGCGCGCCTGCTTGGCTGGCAACCACAAGGCGAGCACGACGAGGCGGAGATGCAACTCGACCTCGCGAGCATCCTGATCGGCGCTTGCCTGGCCGGCATCGCCGAGCAGATCGACGTGCGTTTCTCCCAGGGCCATCCGCAACTACTCGGCCGGCACAGCTCCATCGAGCGATTGTTCCAGCTCAACAACCGGCGCTGGCGCAAGACGCTGGCGGTGGAGATCAGCTACGCCATCGAAGATCACAACCTGCACTTCGACCTGCTGCTGCTCTTCACCGAGACCTCCATCGCGCGCCTGACCCAGAAGATCCACTACCTGATGGACTGATCCATGCCGGCACAGATCGATTTCAAGGAACTCCACTGGCTGCTCGACATCGTCCAGTGCCTGGACGTCGGCGTGGTGGTCCTGGACCGCCAGTACCGCGTCGAGGTGTGGAACAGCTTCATGGAAAACCACTCCGGCCTCGGCCCCGACCGGGTACACGGCAAGAACATCTTCGAGCTGTTCCCGGAGATCGAGCGCAACTGGCTACGGCGCAAGGTGGACAGCGTGCTGCAACTCGGCACCCGCGCCTTCAGCCTGTGGGAACAGCGACCTTACCTGATCCGTTTCGAGAATTACCGGCCGATCACCGGTGAAGAAGATTTCATGTACCAGAACCTCACCATCCTGCCGCTGGCTGCCGCAGGCGGAAAGGTGGAGCGCGTGTGCCTGCTGATCACCGACATGACCGAGGTGGCGCGGTTGAAGCGGCAGTTGGCGGAGACGAGTCGTCCGCGGTTTTTGTAGGCGGGTGCGGCCTCTTGTGGGGGCGATTTCAATCGCTATGCAGGCCGCAGGCCTGCCCTGCCGAAGCAAATGGGGCAGCTGCGCTGCCCTTAGCGAATGAATTCGCCCCCACAGGAAAAGCCCCCTATTTGATGTACCACCCCCAAGGCTCCTGGCTTCTGTACTCGGTGACCTGTTTCACCTCCAGGTAATTCTCCAGGCCCCAGCGGCCCAGTTCCCGACCGATACCGCTCTGCTTCATGCCGCCCCAGGGTGCCTGGGTGAAGGTCGGCTGCGAGCAGTTGACCCAGACGATGCCGGCGCGCAGACCGTTGGCGACTCGCGCGGCACGGTCGAGGTCGGCGCTCATCACCGCAGCGGCAAGGCCGAAGCGGCTGTCGTTGGCCATGCGCAGGGCGTCGGCCTCGGTCTTGAAGCGCTTCACGCACAGCACCGGGCCGAAGATTTCCTCGCGCCAGATACGGCTGTTGTCCGCCGGCTCGTCGAACACCGCCGGCTCGACGAAGTAGCCATGAGACAAATGCGTCGGGCGCTTGCCGCCGGTGAGCAGGCTGGCTTCCTGCCGGCCCTGTTCGATCATGCCCATGACCTTCTGGTACTGCCCGGCGCTCACCAGCGGCCCGAGCAACACGCCGCGCTCCAGGCCGGGGCCGATGGTGATGCGCCGCGTCTCGTCCACCAGGCGCTCGATCAGCCGGTTGGCGACACCCTCCTGCACCAGCAGGCGCGAGGTCGCGCTGCACACCTGCCCCTGGTTCCAGAAGATGCCGAACATGATCCATTCCACGGCGGCTTCCACATCGGCGTCATCGAAGACGATGAAGGCCGACTTGCCGCCCAGCTCCAGGCTGATGTTCTTGATGTCGGCCGCCGCCGCCGACATGATCTTCGCCCCCGTCGGCACGCTGCCGGTGAAGGCCAGCTTGTCCACGCCAGGGTGCTGGCTGAGCGGGCCGCCGGCCTCGCTGCCCAGTCCTGTCACCACGTTGAGCACGCCGGAAGGCAGGCCGATACGCTCGGCGGCGCCGGCCAGTTCCAGGGCGGTCAGCGGGGTCAGTTCCGATGGTTTGAGCACGCAGGTGGCACCCGCCGCGAGGGCCGGGGCAACCTTCCAGGACGCCATCAGCAGCGGGTAGTTCCAGGGGATGATCTGCCCCGCCACTCCCACCGGCTCGTGGCGGACACGGCAGCTGAAGCGATCATCCGGCAGCGCCAGCGGCTCGTCCTGGCGACTGTCCAGTTCCCGCGCCAGCTCGGCGTAGTAGCGGAAGCAGCCGATGGCATCGGCGATATCCCATTGCGCCTCCGGCAGGGGCTTGCCGTTGTCACGCACTTCCAGCACCGCCAGGGCATCCTGGCGACTCTCCAACTCGCTGGCCAGGGCCTCCAGCCAGCCGGCGCGCTCGGCCCCGCTGCTCTGGCCCCAGCCACGGTTGAAGGCCTGGCGGGCGGCATGCACGGCGTGGTCGATGTCTTCCTCGGTGGCCGCCGGCACCCGCTGGATCAGGTCGCCGCTGCTGGGGTCCAGCACTTCGAAATAACCGCCCAGGTCGGGACGGACCCATTGCCCGTTGATGTACAACTGGTCACGCATGGCTTTGCTCCATGGGCGCTCAGGCGCCGCTGCGGCGGTTCTGCAGGTAGCGGGAGGTGAACAGCAGCGCCAGGGAGACGCAGATGATCACCGTCGAAATGGCATTGATCTCCGGCGTGATGCCCCGGCGGATCGACGAGAAGATGTAGATCGGCAAGGTGGTTTCCGATCCGGCGACGAAGAACGCGACGATGAAGTCGTCGAAGCTGAAGGTGAACGCCAGCAGGAAGCCGGCCAAGATGGCCGGGGCAATCTGCGGCAAGGTCACCCGGCGGAAGGTTTCCAGGGGCGGTGCGTAGAGATCGGCGGAGGCTTCCAGCAGGGCCCGGTCCAGGGACTCCACACGGGTGCGGACGATCACGATCACCAGCGCCATGGTGAACAGCGAGTGCGCCGCGATCACCGTGAACAGGCCCATGCGCAGGCGCGGCAGTCCGGCTCCCAGCAGCATGTCGAGCAGCGGGTTGACCACTTCGAACAGGCTGATGAAGGCGATCAGCGTGGCGATGCCGATGACGATGCCGGGAATGATGATCGCGCAGTAGGTCATGGCGTCGAAGAACAGCCGCACGCGCTTGCCCGCCCGTTCCAGGCCGAACACCGCCAGGGTGCCGAACAGGGTGGCGATCAGCGCCGAGCAGAACGCGATCAGCGAGCTGGTGCCGAGGGATTCCATGATGAACGGGTTGCTGAACGCGCGACCGAACCACTGCACCGAGCAGCATTCGAAGGACAGCCCGCTGCGCCCGGCATTGAAGGAGAACAGCACGATCAGCGCGATGGGCGCATAGAGGAACAGGTAGAGCGAGGTGGAATAGCTGCGCAGCCACATCAGAGCATCCCCTCCGTGCCGCGCTTGCCATAGCGCGCCACCAGCTTCAGGTAGAGGGCGATGATCACCAGCATCATCGCCACCAGGGTCATGGCCACCGCGCTGCCGAACGGCCAGTTGCGCGATTGCAGGAAGAGGTCCACCAGGGCGTTTCCGACGAAGAACACCTTGCCGCCACCGAGGATCGCCGGGATCAGGAACTCGCCCATGAGCAGGATGAACACCAGCATGCTGCCGGTGATGACACCGGGGGCCGAGAGCGGCAGGGTCACCCGGCGGAAGGTCTCGAAGGCGCCAGCACCAAGGTCGGACGAGGCTTCCAGCAGGCGCTTGTCGAGCTTCTCCAGGCTGACGTAGATGGGGAACACCATCAGCGGCAGGTAGCCGTAGACGATACCGATCAGCACCGCGCTGGGGGTGTTGATCAGACGCACATCCTCCAGCCCGACCATCGCCAGCAGCGCCGGGATGCCCTTGCCGCCGAGGATGAAGATCCAGGCGTAGGTGCGGATCAGGAAGCTGGTCCAGAACGGCACGATCACCAGGGTCAGCAGCAGCGAACGGCTGCGCTGCACCTTCACCGCCAGGTAATAGGCCAACGGGTAGGCCGCCACCAGGCACACCAGGGTGCCCAGGGGCGCCAGCACCAGGGTGTTGTAGAAGGCCTTCGCCCGCGCCCCCAGGTTCAGGTAGTTCTCCAGGGTCAGGGCCGCGCTGTAGCCCCCCACCGGGCTGCGCTCGCCGAGGCTGAAGACCAGGATGATCACCAGCGGCAGCAGGAGCAGCAGCAGGAACCACAGCGTGGACGGCAATAGCAGGAGCAGCGTGACGCGCCGGGCGAGGCTACGGCTTTCCACCGGCACGGCCTGGCCCGCATCGGCCAGCGCGGGGGCGCTGAGAGCGACGTTCATGGAAGTTTCCTTGCGGTTCATGGAGACGACTACTGTAGGAGCGAGCTCTGCTCGCGAAAGGCTTCGCGAGCAAGCTCGCTCCTACGGCGTCATGCGTCAGGCCGCCTTGAAGCGCGCCATCAGTTCCGCCCGCGCCGGGCTGGTCAGGGTGGCTGCGGCGCCGAACTCCAGGGCACTGAGCAAGTCGGCGGCCGGATACATGATCGGGTCGTCGAGCATGGTCTTGGGCAGCAGTGCATCCACGCGCTTGTCGCCGCTCGGGTAGCCGTGGGCTTCCACCTCGCGCTTGTTCACCTGCGGGTCGAGCAGGAAGTTGATCAGCGCATAGGCCGCATCACGACGCTCGGCGCTCTTCGGAATGGCGAAGAAGTCACTCCAGATCTCGCCACCCTCACGCCCCAGCACATAGGTCATCTGCGGCATGTCGCGGTGCAGCTGCGAAGCGTCGCCGGTCCAGCACATGGCCATCCAGGCATCGCCATTGCGCATGGACGGCTGGTAGTCCGAGTTGATCGCGAACAGATGTGGCTTGACCTCCAGCAACAGCTTCTCGGCGTCGGCCAATTCTTTCGGGTCGATGGAGTTGAAGCTGTAGCCGAAGGACTTCAGGGCGTTGCCGATCACCGTGAGCTGGTAGTCATGCACCATCACCCGGCCGGTCGCCTCGCCCTTGCTCAGCTCCCAGAACTCCTTCCAGGTGGTGGGCTTGGACTTGATCTTCCCGCCGTCGTAGACGAACCCGGTAGTGCCCCAGTCCTTCGGCACGGCGTAGGTCTTGCCGTTGATGACCCCTTGCTCCATGAAGCGCTTCTCGTAGGAGGCCGGGTCGAAGTTGGGAATCCGCGACAGGTCCAGCGGCTCGATCAGGCCCAGCTCGGCGTAGGTGCTGATGGTGTAGTTGGTGGGCACGAAGACGTCCCAGCCGCTGCCGCCCGCCTGGAGCTTGGCAAGCATTTCCTCGTTGGAGCCGAACACGTTCATCTGCACCTGGGCGCCAGTCTGCTCGGCGAAGGCGGCGAAGTTTTCGGCGTTGTGATAGTTCGGCCAGGTGGCCAGGACCACGCGGTCGCCAAGGGCGCCTTTCTCGGCGGCGACGGCCCGGTTGCTGGTGAGCAGGCCCGGCATGTTGGCGGCCATCACCGCCATGGCCACACCAAGACCTGTACGGCCGAGGAACTCGCGACGGCTGATGGAACCGTTCTGCCAACTGCGCAGTTGCTTGATGAAGTCTTTCCGATCCATTGCTGCTACCTGCCTGTGAGGGTTGGTTGTTCTTGTCCGTTCGGTACTACGGTGCTGCAACTGCTACGTGGCGAGCCGATCACAAGGTCATGGCCAGGCCACTCGCCTGGTCCCAGCCAATCCTTACCGGCGATCCATGCTCGAAGGCCGACCGCTCGTGCTGGCCATGGCGCTGCACCCGCACGCAGACGATGCCGAACGGCTCGGTGCGCACGCGGTATTCAGTGAGGTTGCCGAGGTAGATACGGTCCACCACCTGGCCCGGCAGGCTGATCTCGCGGGGCAGCGCATCCTCGCTGGCGCCAATGGCGATCAGCTCCGGGCGTACCGCGATGCAGCCTGGCTCCGCTGCCTTGAGGGCTGGGCCGGTGGGCGTCTGCGGGCTCGCCAGTTGCAAGCCGTGGGTGGTGTCCAGGAGCACGCGGCCACCGTCGATGCGCCGCACGGTGCCGTCGAACAGGTTGGATTCGCCGATGAAGTCCGCCACGTAGCGGCTCGCCGGGGTTTCGTAGAGCTGCTCGGGGCTGGCGCTCTGGAGGATCTGGCCGTCCTGCATGACGCTGATGCTGTCGCTCATGGACAGCGCCTCTTCCTGGTCGTGGGTGACCAGCACGAAGGTGATGCCCACTTCGCGCTGCAGGCGCAGCAACTCGGATTGCATCTCCTTGCGCAGCTTGCGGTCGAGCGCCGCCAAGGGTTCATCCAGCAGCAGCACGGTTGGCTTGTTCACCAGCGCACGGGCCAGGGCCACCCGCTGCTGCTGGCCGCCGGAAAGTTCGTGGGGCTTGCGCTGGCCAAAGCCGGACAGGTGCACCATTTCCAGGGCTTCGTCCGCCATGCAACGCTGCGCGGCGCGATCCGGACGCGGCTGGTGGTAGCGCAGGCCATAGGCGATGTTCTCGGCCACCGACAGGTGCGGGAACAGTGCGTAACTCTGGAACACCATGTTCACCGGCCGCTGGTGCGCCGGAACCCCGGCTACCGAATGCCCGGCCAGCAGCACCTCGCCCTCGCTGGGCTGCTCGAAGCCGGCGATCATCCGCAAGGTAGTGGTCTTGCCGCAGCCGGAGCTGCCGAGGAAGGAATGGAACGCACCCCGCCGGACCTTGAAGTTCAAGCCGTTGACCGCCGTAACCGCGCCATAGCGCTTGACCACATTGCGGAACTCGATATCGACGAACTCGCTTGCATCACTCACGGCCGGCCCCTTTTTGCAGGTGTTCTTGGCATGTGGCAACACGCTAGCAATGGTGATTCCGGGCTGTATATATCCCTCGGGGGATAGACGCGCGCTCCACAGAAACTGTGGAACCCACTGTGGATAAGTTATGGATGGTGGGCTGCAGGCCGCAGGACGCTAGGGATTTGTCCGGATGAGCAAATTTTGATCAACTCCGTTGCGGGGGCGATTTCAATCGCTATGCGGGCCGCAGGCGCGCCCGGTTGAATTGGAAGGGGCAACTGCGTTGCCCTCAGCGAATGAATTCGCCCCCACAGGTGTCGCGTCACCCTGCCCACTGCCCACATTTTCTGTGGGACCTGCTGTGGATAACGAGTGGAAGACTGGCTGCGAGGCACGTGCCGCAATGGCTGGAAGCAAGTGCTCGGTTTTTGAGCAGCCGCGTTGTAGGGGTGAATTCATTCGTCAAGCAGGCCGAAGGTCTGCCGCGTCAGGTTGGGCAGTTGTGCCGCCCCACCGCCGCTACTCACAAATTCTGTGCAAATCGTTGTGGATAACTCGTGGGCATCCACGTCGAAGGCCGATGGCAGCTGGGGCAGGAACGAGTTGTATGGTTATTGATCAACGGTGTTTTAATCGCTAATAGCAATAAATCTATACCGCCTTGAGGAGGTCTTCGGGCTCATCCCGCTGGCCGCCCAGATCCCGAACGAACAGGCCCAGCAACTCAGACTGACTGCCGATGCCGAGCTTGGCGTAGATGTTCTTGCGGTGGATTTTCACCGTACCGGGGCTGATCGCCAGGTGCTCGGCCACGGATGCGCTGGAGTGGCCACGCAGGAGCATCTGCACCACTTCCTGCTCCCGCGCCGTCAGCACGTGGGCGCCGAACTGGTCGAAGGCTTCACGGATCTTGTAGTCCAGGTCCTGCACCGGGCGCGGTGCATGGGCGCGCGCCTGCTCCCAGGCTTCATTCACCACCTGTTCCACCACCGGTTGGGCGCAATCCAGCAACTGCATTTCATCGCGGCTGTAGGCCGGGCTGCAGGTGCTGCGCATCAGCGAGAGCACGGCCTTGGCGCCATCGGCCAGGTCTATGAAGAAGGCGATTTCTTCAGTGAGGCCGGTCTGCTGGTAGTAGGTGACGTAGTACTCGCCGAGGTAGAAGTGGTCCGGGGCGAACTGGCGCAAGCGCCAGAGTCCGGAGGCCTGGTTGCGCGTGCAGGCGAGGTAGAAGGGATCGAGCAGGTAGGGGCCGACCTGGTAATCCTCGACGTACACGTGGCGCTTGTCCGGTGGGAAGGTATCGAACAGCGCCAGCGGCCGGTGGTTGCCTTCGTAGACGAAGAGCACGAAGTGGTCGACATGGCAGACCTGCTGCAGCCACTGGCTGAGGCCGAGCAGACGCGCCCGTCCAGCGGGCTGGGCAAGCAGGTGGGCAACACCGGTGGTCCAGTGTTTGAGTTCCTTGTGGCGCATGTGGGAAATGCCTGAGGTTGGGCTGCGCTTCAATCACTATAGGCGTTCAGCATTTCGCACAGAAATGCAGGAAGTGAGCCAATATCCTGAAAGTCCGCCGAGGCCTTCTGGAACGGGGGTGCCGGTTCCCTGCCCTGCCCCGTTCCGGTTCCCACTGCCCCACCAGGCGTCACCCATCACCACAATCAGGTGACGCCCGGCGCCACGATCAGCCTTTCTTCGCCTTGCCGAATCCCGGTGCCTTGCGCACCGCTTTGACCTTGGGCTTCTCGCTGTCGACCCAGCGGCCCAGTGCCGCGCCCTTGCCCGTATTGCCAGCGCCGGCCTGGGGCTCTTTCGGCTTCTTGGGTTTCTTCGGCTTCTTGATCACCTGGCCGGTGGCGTCTGTCACGGGCACGCGGTGATCGGGGAAGAAGTCCGGCTCGTCGCGGCGCTGGATGGTCTGGCGGATAAGCACCTCGATGGCCGCCAGCAACTGCACCTCATCGGCGCAGACCAGCGACACCGCTTCACCGCTGGCGCCGGCACGGCCGGTACGGCCGATACGGTGCACGTAATCCTCGGCGACGATGGGCAGGTCGAAGTTCACCACCAGCGGCAGGTCGTCGATATCCAGCCCCCGTGCCGCCACATCGGTAGCCACCAGTATCTGCGCCTCGCCGGCCTTGAAGGCTTGCAGTGCACGCAGGCGCGACGGCTGCGGCTTGTCGCCATGGATCGACTCGGCGCTGACGCCCCGCGCCTGAAGTTCATCCACCAGTTGATCGACGCCCTTGCGGGTCTTCACAAAAACCAGCACCTGACCCCAGCCGCGATCTTCCAGCAGGTGCAGGAACAGCTCGCTCTTGCGCTTCTTGTCCACCGGGATCAGCCACTGGCGCACGCTCTTGGCCGCCGCATTGCGCGGGCTGACTTCGATGGACAGCGGGTCGCGCAGCAGTTCGCGGGCCATCTGGCGGATGGCATCGGAGAAGGTGGCGGAGAACAGCAGGGTCTGGCGACGCTTCGGCAACGCGGTAAACAGATCGTCCAGTTCGCGGGCGAAGCCCAGGTCGAGCATGCGGTCGGCCTCATCCAGCACCAGCGTCTGCAGCTGGTTGAACTTCACGGCGTTCTGCCGATAGAGGTCGAGCAGCCGGCCAGGCGTAGCGACCAGCACGTCGATGCCCTTGCGCAGCTTCATCATCTGCGGGTTGATGCTGACGCCGCCGTAGACCGCGTAGTTGCGCAGCGGCAGGTGCTGGCCGTAGACGCGGAAGCTTTCGTTGACCTGTTCGGCCAGCTCACGGGTGGGCACCAGTACCAGCGCGCGAATCGAGTTGCTGGCCACCTCCGGGCCTTCCTGGGTCAGCCTCTGCAACAGCGGCAGGGCGAAACCAGCAGTCTTGCCCGTACCGGTCTGGGCCGCAGCCATCAGGTCACGGCCCTTGAGGACGGCGGGAATCGCTTCGGCCTGCACCGGCGACGGGGTCTTGTAGCCAAGCGCCTCGGTGGCGCGCAGCAGGGGTTCGATCAGGCCGAGGGAAGCGAAGGTCATTGGGGCAGCCATAGTGTGCGGAAAAGGCGCAATTCTATCAGGCTGCCCGTGGTCTCCGGGATCAACTGGTCTGCTGTTCCATCCTGTCGTCCTTCTGCACCTTCGCTTCCTTGCGTTCGCGCCATTGCGGCAGGCCGATCAGCACCACGGCGCTGATGATCACCAGCATGGCCAGGCCCTCTTCCAGACCGATGCTTTCACCGGCGAAGCCGATCCCCAGGAGCACCGCCACCACCGGGTTGACGTAGGCATAGCTGGTGGCCGCGGCCGGGCGCACGTTCTTCAGCAGGTAGAGGTAGGAGCTGAAGGCGATGATGGAACCGAACACGATCAGGTAGGCCAGTGCGCCCCAACCCGCGAGGGTCGGTGCGGCAACCAGACGCTCGCCGCTCAGCAGGCTGCCGGCCAGCAACACGACGCCGCCGGCGAGCATTTCCGCCGCGCTGGCCATGGGCCCGGCGGGCAGCTTGAGGTTCTTGCTCCACATGGAGCCGAAGGACCAGGCCGCCGCGGCGAAGATGATCAGGACGGCGCCCAGGGGGCTGGCCTGGAGGTTGGAGCCGAGGTTGAGCAGGCCGATTCCGATCAAACCGAGCAGGATGCCGGCCCATTCCAGGCGCGTGGTGCGCTGTCCCCAGATCAACCCGAACAGCAGCGCGAACAGCGGTACCGTGGCCACCGCCAGGGCGGCAACGCCGGACGCTACGCCAAGGTCTTCGGCCAGGGTGACGCCACCGTTGCCGCAACTGAGCAGCAGGAAGCCGATGGCTGCGGCGGACTTCCATTCCTGCCAGGTCGGGTTGGGAACGCCGCGCCAGCGCAGGAAGGCGTACATCAGCGCACCCGCGACCACGAAGCGAACGCCGGCCATCAACATCGGTGGCCAGGATTCCACGCCGATGCGAATCGCCAGGTAAGTGGAACCCCAGATCAGGTAGAGAGCGATGAAGGCCCCTATGAGCAGGAGCGGAAAGCGGCGCGCAGGCATGATCGGAACTCGACACAGGCAGGGATGAGGTGTCTATTCTAAGTAAGGCAAGCGGGGCGAAATAAGGATGAAAGCCTTATTCATGGCGCTCCTTGCCTTGGAAAGAACTGTTTTCAACGGCTTCTACCGTCGATTCGACAGAAGCTGATTTCGGAGGTCCCTGTGGATAAATACGACCGCCTGCTGATCGCGGCGCTTATCGAGAATGGTCGCGCGTCGTTTGCCGACCTGGCACGCCGGGTCAACCTGTCGCCACCGGCGGTGGCCGACCGGGTGGCCAAGCTGGAAGCCAGCGGTTTGATCACCGGCTACCACGCCAGCGTGGACCTGGCGAAGCTGGGCCTGCCCATCGAGTGCGTGATCGAACTGCGCATCACCGATCGAGACTACAAGCGCACCCAGGAAGCCCTGGAGAATATCCCGCAGTTGAACCTCTGCCACCGTGTCACCGGCGATGCCTGCCTGCTGATCAAAGCGGCCGTGGCGTCGATGCCGGAGTTGCAGGACCTGATCGACCAGATCGGCAAGTTCGGCGCGACCAAGACGTCGCTCATCCTCTCGACGCCCTTCGAGCAACGGATTCCCGGCTTGCTCCAGGAGCGCGGCAAAGTGGAAACCCTGCGTACGGTAAAAGGCTGAGCTTTTTGTAGGTTGGTCCGAGCCCTGCGAGGCCCAACGATTCAGGTCGACCCAGCTGTTGGGCTTCGCTTCGCTCTGCACCAACCTACAAAAGCAGGTCAGGCTTCCCGATGGCGCCTGAGCGCTTCGGGAATCTTCGCTGCGGGCACCTTCTGCAGGCTGCAGAACAGTTGGTGCGACACCGCGCTGATCCCATGCTGTTCCCGCAGACGTCCCGCGAGGTGCAGGGTGAGGTTGGCGGCCATTTCGGCGTCGGCCAATGCCCGGTGGGCCTTGCCGGTGTCGGGCAGGCGCGCCCAGCTGTTGAGAGTGCCGAGCTTGTGGTTGGGCGCCTCGGGCAACAATCGTCGGGCGAGCAACAATGAGCAGGCGAACGCCTGACGTCGGGAGCGGCCGATGCGCGCCAGTTCGAAATCCCAGAACTTCTGGTCGAAGGACGCATTGTGCGCCAGCAGCGGCAGGTCGCCGATGAAGTCAGCCGCCTCGCCCATCACCTGCTCCGCCGGGGGAGCTTCACGCACCATGGCGTTGGTGATGCCGGTGAGTCCCTGGATGAAGGCGGGTATCGAGACGCCGGCGTTCATCAGGCTCTGGTAGCGGTCGACGATGCGCCCGCCCTCGAGGATGACGACGCCGATTTCGGTGGCGCGGCAATCATTGCCCGGCGTGATGCCGTTGGTTTCGAAGTCGATGACAGCTATGGGGTCCACGGGATGTTCCAGGTTGGAAGCGGTTCAGTTGCGCTTCAGCAGGGGATTTTCGATGGGCTGGTAACGGCTGGCGGCGCGGATCAGCGATTGCGCGGTCAGGCCGGGCACGCCATACACCAGGGTCTCCACGCCATGGGCCTGGGCCACCCGTTCCAGCAGCAGGTCGAAGTCGCCGTCACCCGAGGCCAGCACGATCAGGTCGACCCTGGGCGCGGCATCGAGCACGTCGATGGTGATGCCAACGTCCCAGTCGCCCTTGGCCGATCCGTCGGCGCGCTGGATGAACGGCTTGAGCTTCACGTTGAAGCCCAGGTTGCGAAGGATCTGCTGGAACTGCTGCTGCTTGGGATCACCGCGGTCGATGGCGTAGGCGCTGGCTTCGACGATGTCGCCTTCGGCACTGACGCTCTGCCAGAAGGCACCGTAGTGGAAGTGGCAGCCATAGGCATGGCGCACCGTGTAATACAGATTCTGCACGTCGGCGAATACGGCGATTTTCTTCAACGCGGCTCCTCGCCGCTGGCTGGCGGCGACTTGATAAGGGTAGATTGCGGCCAGTATGCCAGCCTCAGGGAACGGAAAGTGGATACGACCGTGCAGAACACTCCCGGTGCCCTGCTGATCATCGATCAGCAGCAGGGTATCCGCCGCCTGGACAAGCCGCGCAACAACCCCGATGCCGAAGCCCGCATGGCCGCCCTGCTGGCACGCTGGCGTGAATCCGGCTGGCCGCTGGTGCATATCCGCCACATTTCGCGGGAGGCGGATTCGGTATTCGCGCCCGGCCAACCAGGCGCCCTCTTCCAACCCGAGTTCATGCCCCGGGAGCGCGAGCAGGTGCTGGAAAAGAACGTTCCCGACGCTTTCATCACCAGCGGGCTGGAGCACTGGCTGCGAGTGCGCGGCATCGATGCGCTGGTGATCGTCGGCGTGGCCAGCGAGAACTCAGTGGAAGCCACGGCCCGCAGCGCTGGCAACCTGGGTTTCGCGACCACCGTCGTCGCGGACGCCTGCTACACCTTCGCCAAGGCCGACTTCGCCGGGCGCCCGCGCAGCGCCGACGAGGTCCACGATATGGCCATGGCCAACCTGCAAGGCGAGTACGCCCGTGTGTTGTGCACGGACGAGCTGCTCGCGAACTGGCCAACACCCTGAAGACGGGCGTCTATAGTTTCAGCTAACCCCGCACGTATCGAGAACGGGGAAGACGCCGTGACCCACCGCATGGGTCTGTTGCAGGGAGCAAGGCGCCCGCCATGGCAGGCGGCGCCGTCTGGCAGTCACTCCAGCCGCAGGCCGTGCCCCAGGGCTTTAGTGCAATGCGTGTTCATGGATGCTGCCTGCTTGCCCTGCTGCTCCTGTCCGCCCCCGGCCATGCCGAGGCGCGTCTGGTTTTCAGTGCATTTCCCGATCAGGGCCTGCCGCTGTTCCAGATCTGCAAGCGCATCCTCGTGGAAGCCTACAGCGAACTCGGCATCAGTATCGAAACCCGCGCCGCACCCGCCGCACGTGCCCTGCAGTATGCCGAGCGCGGCCTGAACGACGGCGAGTTGTGCCGTACCAGGCTGGTGGCCGAGCAGCGCAGCGACCTGCTGCTGATCCGCACTCCGCTGTTCGAATCCTATGCGGTGGCCTTCGCCAATCGCCCGTTGCAACTGCGCGGCTGGTCCAGCCTCAAGCCGTACCTCGTCGGTTTCGAGCGCGGCAAGGCGGCCCTGGAACTGCGACTCAAAGGGGTACGGATGTCGCCTTCCAACGGGGCGGAGAACGGCATGCGCAAGCTCGCCGGTGGCCGCGTCGACGTGCATGTGGAGGATTACTACTCGGGCATGTGCATCCTGCGCCAGAGCGGCATGCGCGGTATCCAGCCGCTGCATCCGGTTTTGGAGCGCTTCTCCATGCACCACTACCTGAACCCGCGCCATCGCGATCTGGCGCCGCGCCTGGAGGAGGTGCTGCGGCACATGGCGCAGAAGGGTCGCCTGCAGGAAATCGAGCGCCAGGTCCTGCATGAGGCGGGACTGGACGATCTCAGCCCTCCGTGAGCGACTATCATGGCGCTCCCGTTTCCCGCCCTCCGGTATTCCGATGTCGCTTCACAGCCGCAACCTGACCCTGCTCGACGAACACGCCATCCGCTACCGGGAAGTCAGCCACGAACCCGTGCTCGACTATCCCACCGCGCATGCGGTGCGCGAGCGCTTCGGCCTGCGCGGAGTGGAAAGCAAGAGCCTGTTCCTGCGCCTGAAGAACGGCGGCTACGCGATGCTGGTGACCCTGGAAGGCGCGCGCGCCGACTGGGCCCAGCTCAAGGCACTGCTGGGCGCTCGGCCCAGCATCGCCAGCGACGAGGAGCTGGTAGCGCTAACCGGTTGCGTCCCCCAGTGCGCCTGCCCCCTGGGTCATGCAGAGGAAATCGCGCTGGTATTCGACGAGGCGATCTTCCGGCACGACTTCCTGATCTATTCCCCCGGCCCGCCGGAGTACACCCTGGAAGTAGCAACCGCCGACCTCGCCCGTCTGCTGCCGCAATTACCCAATCGCGTCCTGCACTACCGTTCCGAGTGAAGCGCCCTTTGGAGGCTGCCCTGGCTTGGGCTAAAGTGCCCAAGACCCACTGCCGCAAGATGTGAATGCCCGCTGATGAATCCGTTCGAGCTGCTGCGCGCCTCCTGGTATTTCTTCTCCCGCAACGCTGGAGAAATCGCCCTGCTCTGCCTGCCGGCGATCCTCACCGAAGCCATAGCCCAGCAGGGCCTGGTCGCCTGGCTCGGCCCTGACAAATCCCAGGGTGCGTCAATTATCGTCAGCATGCTGTTCTACCCGCTCTACGTCGGCGCGCTGATCATCTTTGTCGACAGCCGCAGCCACCGCATCCGCCTCAAGCCCCGGCAAGTGCTGGAGATGGCTCTGTTCCGCTGGCCGTCCTTTGCCGTGCTGGCGGCCATCAGCACCCTGCTGATCATGGTCGGTGCCTGGATGCTGATCATTCCCGGGCTCTACGTGATGATCAAACTGGCCTTCGCCGAGTACCTGCTGGTGCTGGAGGGCAAGTCCCCGCTGGATGCCATCAAGGAAAGCTTCACCCTGACCGCTGGACACTTCTGGACCATCCTCGCCTGCGTGCTGTTGGTGATGGGGCCGATCTGGGTGGTGGACTGGTTCGCCTATCGTGAGCTCGGGGAGAACCCCGATCCGGTCGGCACGGTGATCCTGGAAAGCTTCAACAGCTTCTTCCAGCTGTTCGTCAGCATTGCGCTGTACCGGATGTTCACCCTGGTGACGGAACGCCCGGTCGAACAGTGAGCGGCCGGCGGAGAAATCTCCTGACACCAGCCCACACGCGTCGAACCGAATAGTTTTTCAGCAGGCTGCTAGGCTTTTCAGTCCACTCAAGGAGGATTTCCCGTGGCTGAGAACCCCAGCATCCTGTCCCACATCTCTGTGGGCACCAACGACTTCGCCCGCGCCGTCGCGTTCTACGACAAGGTCCTGCCCACCCTGGGCTGCAAGCGCATCATGGAGCACCCCGGAGCCGTGGCGTACGGCCGCGAGTATCCGGAGTTCTGGGTGCAATCTCCCATCGACGGGAAACCGGCCAGCGTCGGCAACGGCACCCACATCGGCTTCTTCGCCCCCAGCAAGGAAGCGGTACTGGCCTTCTTCGAAGCGGCACTGGATGCCGGCGCCCAGGGTGACGGCGAGCCCGGACCACGCCCGGAGTATGGCGAGCCCTACTACGGCTGCTTTGTCCGCGACCCGGACGGGCACAAGATCGAAGCGGCGTTCTGGGACATTGAACTGGATTCGGGCTACGAACTGTACGTCGAGCCCCACGCTCACTGAGCGCCAGGTCGGTAGCGCCGCGCGGCGTCCAGCACCCAGCCCTCGTCGATCATCTGCCCAAGCGCCTGGGCGATGGCCGCGCGCTGGGCCTGCAGCGGCCGCTGGCGCGAGAAGCCGAGGAAGAGTTCGGTGCGGGCCGGCGGCCGGTAGGCGAGCTTGACGATGCGCCCGGCCAACGTCGGATCGCCCAGCAGTTCGTAGTCCACCTGGCAGTCGGTACCGATCACCAGCTGCAACCGCTTGCGGCGCAGCATGTCGAGCAATTGCCCTTCATTACCGACCCCGACCTTGCGCAGCGCCTGGTCGGAGTCGAAGGGTTCGAAATAGGCCGAGCCCCTTACGAAACCGATGTCGTACTGACCCAGCTGTGGATAACCGGAAACGCGCTGGGCCAGCTCGGGGAGGCTGTAGAAGCGCGGGGCGCAGGTGAAATAGGGCCGATCAAGATAGTCGATATAGCGCTCGCGCTCGGCTGTACGGGCGAGCCCGGTCATCAGGTCCGCCGAGCCCTTCTCCAGCGCGGCCAACCCCCGCGACCAGGGTGCGCGCTGCACCTCGAAGCGCAGCCCGGTGCGGCGTTCGAGCTCGGCCAGCAGGTCCATGTCCAGGCCGCGCAACTGCCCCGCTTCGCTGGAGATGCGAAAGGGCGGCCAAACGTCAGTCATCACGCGCAGCGGAGGCGGGTTGTCGGCAACGGCCAGGGCAGGCAACAACAACAGGCTTGCAAGCGGGAGACGCACCGCTTTGGACATCAAGGCCAGGAATGACCAGAGGACTTCGCCCAGCTGCATGCCGGCTCCCGGATCAGTCTTGTAGTTCGTTATGGGTGCCATCACAGCAAGGTGGCGAGTGGCTATGTTTGCAGCCACAGAAATACAGGGTTTCGCTGACATCTGCATGGAATTTGAGCGGCGCCAGTCCCGTGCCTTTGTGAGAGCCGTCACAGAATGGCTGCTGCTGGCTCCGGCCACAGCGACACCAGAAGTAGTCCTTGCCTGCCACCACCTCGACTTCATAAGGGCCCTTCTGCGCGATCCAGACTTCGCTGCTCATGGCGTTCCTCCCGGGCGCGCCTCAGCTTGGGCCGCGGCGGCGGCTCGGTTATGCTCGCCCTCTTCCAGCATAGATGCCAGCCCCAGACGATGCCCCGAGTCCTGCGTTTCGCCCTGCTCAGCCTGTCGATTCTCGCGATCGGCGTGATCGCGCTGATCTATGCGCTGACCTGGCATCCCGCAGCCCGCGAGCCGGCCATTCTGGCCTGTCAGGCCGAGGCCCCGCAGTTGCAACCCGGCCAGGCGCTCAAGGTGATGACCTGGAACCTGCAGTACCTGGCCGGCAAGCGTTACGTCTTCTACTACGACCTGCCCGAGGGCAATGGCCCGGACGAGCGTCCGACCGCGGAGGACCTGGCCTACAGTCTCGACGAGGTCGTCCGGGTGATTCGTGAAGAGCAGCCGGATATCGTCAATCTCCAGGAACTGCATGAAGGCGCCCGTGCCACCGACTACCAGGACCAACTGGCCCTGCTCCAGGAACGTCTGGCCGATCTCTACCCGTGCACCAGCCAGGCCTTCTACTGGAAGGCCGCTTTCGTGCCGCATCCGCATATCCTCGGCAGCGTCGGCATGAAGCTGGCTACCCTCAGCCGCTTCCGCATCGAGAGTGCCGAACGCCTGCAATTGCCGCTGGAAGAGAACGACCCGATCAGTCGCCAGTTCGACAAGAAACGCGCGCTGCTGGTGAGCTACCTGCCGATTCGCGGCGGTGGACGTCTGGCCGCGATCAACACCCACCTGGATGCCCTGGCCGCCGACCAGGAAACCCTCAAGCGCCAGGTGGCCATGACCCGCGGCCTGCTCGACCAATTGCAGAGCGAAGGCGTGCCCTGGGTGCTGGCCGGCGACTTCAACCAGCTGCCGCCCGGTCAGTACGAGCAGCTCTCTGAAGCCCAGCGCAGCCGTTACCTCCGTGACAGCGAGCTGAAAGCGCTGTGGAGCCGCTACCCGATGATTCCCAGCATCACCGAAGCCAGCGGGGCGCAGCAGACGCAATGGTTCACCCACTTCCCCAACGATCCACGGGTGAAAGGCCCGGATCGCACGCTGGACTACGTTTTCCACAGCCCCAGCCTGACCCGCATCGAAGCCCGCGTGCGCCAGCAGGACACCCTGCGCATCTCCGACCATCTGCCGCTGACGGCGAGGTTCTTCCTGCCGTCAGGTCATTAAGCATCTGTAGGAGCGAGCTTGCTCGCGAACCTCCTGTGCACATCTTCGCGAGCAAGCTCGCTCCTACACAAAGCCGTGCTTCATTTCTGCTACGAGCGAAAACCACAACAAGCGGGTCGCCTTGGGCATCGAGGCGCATAGCGCACTTGTAGGAGCGAGCTTGCTCGCGAACCTTCGGTGCGGATCTTCGCGAGCAAGCTCGCTTCTACACAAAGCCGTGCTTCATATCGGCTTCGAGTGCGCCTAACAGCCACTCGCAGAAACTCCGGGTAAGCGGGTCGCTTTCGCTGTCGCGGTGCACCAGCCAGCTCCAGTTCGGCCCTCGTACGGTCTGTTCCACCAGCGGCACCAGCAGCGCCTGATCGCGCGCGCGTCCGGCCAGCAACTGGCTGACCAGGGCAATCCCCAGCCCCTGGCTGGCGGCATCCAGCAGCAGGCCGGGATCGGAGAAGTTCAGTCCCTGGCTGTTCTGGCCGATATCGGCACCGCCCTGCACTTCCCAGTGGCTCCAGTCCATTTCGCGCTCGCCATGCAGCGTGGTGCGCGACGCCTCTGCCACTTCCAGCAGGCTGGGATGGCAGGCGGGATAGAGACGATCCTCCAACAGCACGCGGTAACTGCATTCGGCCTGGGCAGTGAGATCGTCACGCACGGCGATGTCGATGGTCTGGGTGGCCATGTCCGGCGTCTCATCGGTGGTCAGCAGCCAGAGGTCGACCTGTGGATGCTGCTTGTGGAAGTCCGCCAGGTTCGGCACCAGCCAATGACGGGCAAAGGCCGGCGTGGTGTTGACCACCAATTGGTTGGGCTTGCGGTACTGGTCCAGGCGACGGATGCCCACTGCCAATTGCTGCAGCAGCGACTGGGTGGTGCTGAGCAGGTCGAAGCCGGCATCGGTCAGCGCCACGCTGCGGCCGCTGCGGAAGAACAGTGGCTGTTCGAGAAAGCTTTCCAGGCTGCGGATCTGCTGGCTGATGGCGGACTGGGTGAGGTGCAGCTCTTCGGCGGCCTTGTGAAAGCTGCCCAGGCGGGCGGCCGCCTCAAAGCCACGCAGGGCATTCAGGGGTGGCCAGTGCCTCAGCATCATCGATAAGCCCTACTAATCAGTAATCTGCAAAATCTATCGTTTGTTCGACCGTTTTTACAGGCCTAGCATGCAAGCCATCACCGCATCCGCGGTTCATCAGTGATAACAAAATCTTAACTGAAGGCTCTTGTATGCAATTCTCCGATTCGCAGAACGGTTGGGTCATGCCCGCCGAATGGGTTCCGCACGCCGCCACCTGGATGGCCTTTCCCCACAACCAGGCACTGTGGGAGAACGGCTGGGGCGTGACCCTGGCTGATGTTCAGGTCGACTTCGCCCGAGTGGCCAACGCGATCGCCCGCTTCGAACCGGTGAAGATGGTAGTGGACCCTTCCGCCGTGGCGCGGGCGAAAGAGCTGTGCGGGCCGAACGTCGAGCTGATCGAGCTGGCGATCAACGACAGCTGGTGCCGCGACTCCGGCCCGAGCTTCGTCTGCCATCCGCGCCTGGGCACGGCCGGCGTCAACTGGCGCTTCAACGCCTGGGGCGGCAAGTCCGCCTTCGACCTGGACGAAAGCCTGGCCCGACGCATCCTCGGCCACCTGGGCCTGGAATGCTTCGACACCGTCCTGACCAATGAGGGCGGCGCCATTCATGTCGACGGCCAGGGCACACTGATCACCACCGAGTCCGTGCTGCTCAACGGCAACCGCAACCCGGGCATGAGCAAGGTGGAGATGGAGGAAATCTTCGCTCGCCTGCTGGGCGTGAAGAAGACCATCTGGCTGCCGGGCGATCCCGAGTACATCACTGGTGACATGACCGACGGACACGTCGATGGCGTGTGCGCCTTCGCCCGTCCGGGTGCGCTGCTGATCGATGCAACCCGCGACCAGTCCTCGGACTACGCCCGGGTGGCCCGCGAAAACCGCCGTGCCCTGGAGCTTTCCACCGATGCCCAGGGGCGCCGCTTCGAAATGCTCGAGCTCTATGAAGCCAGCGAGGCGGTGGATCAGGACGCCGAGGTGTTCTGCGCCTCCTATACCAACTTCTACATCGCCAATGGCGCGATCATCATGCCGGCCTATGGCATTGCCGCCGACGAAGAAGCAGCCGCGACCCTGCGCCTGGCGTTCCCCGGCCGCGAAGTGGTGCCGGTGCAGATCAACCAGCTGGCCCATGGCGGCGGCGGCGTGCATTGCATCACCCAGCAACAGCCGGCCTGGCCGCTGAAGGGGTGATGCGATGACCATGCTCACCGTCGCAACCACCCAGTTCGCCTGCAGCTGGGACCTGGAAAGCAACCTCGACCAAGCCGAAAAACTGGTGCGGGAGGCCGCCGCCAAGGGCGCGCAGCTGATCCTCCTGCAGGAGCTGTTCGCCACCCCGTACTTCTGCATCGAACAGGACCACAAGCACCTCGCACTGGCACAGGAATATGGCCGCAGTCCCGTGCTCAAGCGCTTTGCCGACCTAGCCCGGGAACTGGGCGTGGTGCTGCCGCTGAGCTGGTTCGAGCGCTCCGGCAACGCCTATTTCAATTCCCTGGCGGTGGCCGATGCCGACGGCCATCTGCTCGGTGTATACCGCAAGACTCACATCCCCAATGCCATCGGCTACCAGGAGAAGGAGTACTTCAGCCCTGGCGATACCGGTTTCCGTATTTGGGATACCGCCTTCGGCCGCATCGGCGTGGGTATCTGCTGGGACCAGTGGTTCCCCGAAACCGCCCGCTGCCTGGCATTGATGGGCGCCGAAGTGCTGCTCTATCCCACTGCCATCGGTTCTGAGCCAGGCGCTGCCGGGCTGGATTCCCGCGACCATTGGCAAGTAGCCCAGCGCGGCCATGCCGCCGCCAACATCCTCCCGGTGATCGCCGCCAACCGCATCGGTGAAGAGGTGGCAACCACTGATCCGGAACTGCGGATGCGCTTCTACGGCTCGTCCTTCATTACAGATCACAAGGGCAAGTTGCTGGCCGAGGCCGACCGCGACAGCACCGCTGTGCTGGTGCAACGCCTGGACCTCGCGGCCATGCGCGAAGAGCGCCTGAACTGGGGCATCTACCGTGATCGCCGCCCGGAAATGTACGGCCCGCTGCTGGGGCTGGATGGCCGCCAAATCCACCAACACTGGCAGCGCCAGGGAGCCTGAAGATGAACACCTCCAAGAAGCTGTTGATCGTCTCGCTGACCCTCGGCCTGGGCAGCGCACATCTTGCTGCCCAGGCCGAGGACAAGGTCCTGCGCCTGTACAACTGGGCGGACTACTTCGCTCCGGAAACCCTCAGTGCTTTCACTCGGGAGACCGGCATCCAGGTCATCTACGACGTGATGGACAGCAGCGAGACGCTGGAAGCCAAGATGATGTCCGGCAACAGCGGCTACGACCTGATCTTCCCCGGCGACACCGTGGCCGAGCGACTGATGCGCGCCGGCGCCCTGCAGAAGCTGGACAAGGGCAGGCTCGAACATCTGGATGACATCGAGCCCGGCCTGCGCACGCTGCAGACCCGCTACCCGTACTCGCGCCATGCGACCGTGCCCTACACCTGGGGCACCATCGGCATCACCTACAACCAGGAAATGATCGACAAGCGCCTGGCCGGCGCACCGGTCAACAGCCTCGACCTGATCTTCAAGCCCGAGCTCGCGGAGAAGTTCGCCGACTGCGGCATCTCGATGATCGACTCGCCCGATGAGGTGCTGGCCGTGGTGCTCAACTACCTAGGCCACGATCCTCGCAGCGCAAAGCCCGCCGAGCTGGCCGAGGCGGTCGCACTGCTCAAGGGCATCAAGCCCTACATCCGCAAGTTCCAGTCGCAGCCGGTCACGCAGCTGGTCAACGGCGATATCTGCCTGTCGCTCGGCTACAGCGGCGACATGACCCAGGCCCAGCGCACCGCGGATGAGGCCGGCAAGGCGACGCACTTCCAGTACCGCATCCCGCAGGAGGGCACCACGGTGTGGATGGACACCATGGCCATCCCGGCCGATGCCCGCCACCCGGAATACGCCTACGCACTGATCAACTTCATCATGCGCCCCGAGAACATGGCGGCGATCAGCAATGCCACCGGCTACCCGACCTCCAGCGCCAAGGCCAGGCCGATGGTCGCTGCCGACATGCGCAACAACCCGGACATCTATGTCGACGAAGCCACCTACGCCCGACTGATCCCCGGCAAGGACATCCCGCAGCGCGACATGCGGGCCCGGATGCGCGCATGGACCACGTTCAAGACGTCCATTCACGACTGATCCGGCAAGCATCACCCGAGTACACCGGCACGCCCCACTCAACAGAGGAACATCCATGTCTACACGTCGTGACTTCATCAAGCAGCTGATGGCTGCCAGCGGAATCGGCGCAGTCGCCTCCCTTGGCCTAGGATTCGGGGCGGCCCGCGTACCCGCGGCGCTGGCCGGCAGCTGGTACATGCCCGACGAACACGGTCCGCAGGAACGGGGGATCCTCGCGTTCGCCGCGTCCTCCCGCGTCTGGGAGGGCTGGGAGTCCGCGGTCAACAACACCATCGCCCAACTGGCCAAGACCATCGCCAAGTACCAGCCGGTGACGGTGCTGTGCCGGGCCAGTCAGTTGTCGCAAGCCAAGAGCAAATGCGGCACCACCAACATCGAGTTCCTGACCATGGCGCTGGATGACGTCTGGGTGCGCGACTACGGCGGCTGCTTCGTGGTCGATGGGGCCGGCGGCCTGGGCCTGGTGGACTTCAACTTCAACGGCTGGGGCAACAAGCAGACCGCGTCCAACGACACCCGCGTCGCGGACACCCTCAGCTATGAGGTGGAAGCCAGCTACATTCGCAGCGCGCTGGTCGGTGAAGGCGGCGGCATCGAAGTCGACGGCCATGGCACGGCCATCATGACCGAGAGCTGCTGGGTCAACAGCAACCGCAACCCGGGGATGACCCGGGGGCAGGTCGAAGCCGAACTGAAGGCCAACCTCGGCCTGCGCAAGATCATCTGGCTGCCGGGTATCAAGGACAAGGACATCACCGATGCCCACGTCGACTTCTACGCGCGCTTCGTCAAACCTGGCGTGGTGATCGCCAACCTTGACAACGACCCGAAGTCCTACGACTACGCGGTGACCCGCAAGCACCTGGAAATCCTCAACGCGGCCACCGATGCCGACGGCCGCAAGCTGGTGGTCCACACCCTGCCGCCGCCCCTGAAGGTGCGCAGCAACCAGTACACCAGCAACAACCCCGACTTCGCGCCGGGCTACATCAACTTCCTGCCCATCAACGGCGCGGTGATCGCCCCGCAGTTCGGCGACGCGGCGGCGGACAAGTACTGCAAGGACCTACTGACCAAACTCTATCCGGGCCGCGTGGTGGAGCAGATCAACATCGACCCGATCGCCGCTGGCGGTGGCGGCATCCATTGCGTCACCAAGAACCTTCCGCTCGTTTGAGGCCCGGATGCTGAAGGGCGGTTTACTGCCGCCCTTCACCTGGGCATAGCGCTACGACTTCCTCGGCTTGGCCCGCGCGGTCGGCTCTGCCACCAGCGGGTCATCGGGCCAGTAGTGTTTCGGGTACCTGCCCTTAAGGTCCTTCTTCACGTCCGCATAGGTATTGCGCCAGAAGCTGCCCAGGTCCTGGGTCACCTGTACCGGGCGCTGTGCAGGCGAGAGCAGATGCAGCTTCACCGCCAGGCGGCCACCGGCGATGCGCGGGGTGTCGGCCAGGCCGAACAGCTCCTGCAAGCGCACCGCCAGCACGGGCGGGAACTCGTGGTAGTCCAGGCGGATGTTCGACTGCGACGGCACTTGCAGGGTGCGCGGCGCCAGCTCATCCAACCGCTGTGGCAGCGGCCACGGCAGCAGCCCCTGGAGGATGCCGGAGAGCTCCAGGTTGGCGAAGTGCGACAGTCGCGAAACCTTGCCCAGATAAGGCAGCAGCCAGTTTTCCAGCGACGCCAGCAGCGCCGCATCACTGACATCCGGCCACTCGCTCTCACCCTTGCCTTCCAGGTCGAGCCGGCGCAGCAGGTTCACCCGCGCCTGCCACTGACGCAGCTCAGGCGTCCATGGCAGGAGCTCCAGTCCCTTGCGCCGCACCAGTCCGAGCAGAGCCCGCGAGCGCGCCGCGTCGTCCAGTTCAGTGAGCGCTTCGCGGGCCAGCACCAACTCGCCGATCCTGACCTGGCGCTCGGCGCGCAGCACACCTTCGCGCTCGTCCCAGTCCAGCAGGTCCTGGCGGCTTACCTGTTCGCTGAGGGCACTGTCGAACAGCGTCGGATCGAGGTCGGCCGCCAGGTAGATACGTTCCTCGCGCTGGCCCTGGCGACTGCCGAGATCGGCGATCACCAGCCAGGGCTCCTTCATCAACGCATCCGGCTCGCCGAAGGTGGCAGCACGTCCATTGGCAAGGCGATAGTCCGCGCCCCCGGCGCGGCGTTGCTGGGCGACCCGGTCCGGGTAGGCGAAGGCCAGCAGGCAGCCGAGCCAGCGCGGGTGCTCCGGGTCGGCCACCGGCTCGCTGGCTGGGCCACGCAGATAGGAGCGGAATTGCCGCGCCAGCTGGCGGGCACGTTGTACGCCGCCACGGGCGCCACGTGTCGCGCGATCATCGCCCGCCAGCAGCGCGAGGCGACTGTGCAGGTCGGCACCGCCGCCGCGCAGGATGTCGCGCTCGCCCAGCAGGGCCGCGAGGTCGCAGGCCAGGGAACCGAGGCCCAACGCCTGGCCACGCAAGAGCAAATGGGCGATGCGCGGATGGGCAGGCAACTCGGCCATGGCCTGACCGTGCCGGGTCAGGGCACCGTCTTCGCCAAGGGCGCCCAGGCGTTGCAGCAGATCGCGACCCTGAGCGTAGGCAGCGGCAGGAGGCGGGTCGAGCCAGGCCAGTTCGTTGGGATCGGCGATACCCCAGCGCGCCAATTGCAGGGCCAGACCGGCGAGATCGGCCTGGAGGATTTCCGCACTGCCGTGGGCGGCGAGTTGCTCATGTTGGGCCTCGGACCAGAGCCGATAGCAGGCGCCCGCTTGCAGGCGGCCTGCGCGGCCGGCGCGCTGGGTCGCCGAGGCGCGGGAAATGCGCTGGGTATCCAGTCGGGTCATGCCGCTGGCCGGGTCGAAGCGCGGCACCCGCTCCAGCCCGGCATCCACCACCACGCGCACGCCGTCGATGGTCAGGCTGGTCTCGGCGATGTTGGTGGCCAGCACGACCTTGCGCTTACCCGCCGGAGCCGGTTCGATGGCCGCGCGCTGGGCGGCCAGGTCCAGTTCGCCATGGAGTGGACAGAGCAGGATGTCGGAACGGCCGTCGAGCCGCTCACCCAACTGGTCGGCAACTCGACGTATCTCCGCCTGCCCGGGGAGGAACACCAGCAGGCTACCGGGCTCGTCGGCCAGTGCCTGGAGCACGGTCTGCACAATCCTGGGTTCGAGCGCCTCGCCCGGCTGGCTGGCGCGCCCCCAGCGCTGCTCCACCGGGAACATGCGACCTTCGCTGCGCACCACCGGCGCCTCGTCCAGCAGGCGCGACAGACGTTCGCCCTCCAGCGTGGCGGACATCAGCAGCACTTTCAGCGGCGGCTCGTCGCGCAGCAAGGCGCGACCATTCAGGCACAGGGCCAGGGCGAGGTCGGCATCCAGGCTCCGTTCGTGGAACTCGTCGAAGATCACCAGGCCCACGCCCTCGAGCGCCGGGTCCTCCTGCAGGCGACGAGCGAGGATGCCTTCGGTCACCACTTCAATGCGCGTGCGCGGGCCGACCTTCGATTCCAGGCGGATGCGATAGCCGACTGTTTCGCCCACCGATTCGCCCAGTTCGCTGGCCAGGCGCTCGGCGGCAGCACGGGCGGCCAGGCGACGCGGTTCCAGCATCAGGATGCGCTGCCCGGCGAGCCAGGATTCGTCCAGCAGCGCCAGGGGAACGCGGGTGGTCTTGCCGGCGCCGGGCGGCGCCTCCAGCACGGCTTCGTGGCGAGATTGCAGGGCGGCCCGCAGGTCGGGCAGGACGGCATCGATGGGTAGGGGATTCATGGGTACTCCAGGCAGGCACGAAGTATACCGGCGAACCGCCCGTTCCTTGCCGGGGTCTTAAATGAACCAGGCAGTTTTGCAACGAACGCCTTGGTATAGTTGCGATCTTTCGACCAGGAGATGCATATGCGCATTGCTTCCCGTTGGATCGGCGGCGCCGTCGCCGCTGCTCTGCTCACCCAGCTCACCGCCTGCGGCACGCTCTTCTATCCGGATCGTCGTGGCCAGATCGAAGGCAAGATCGACCCCGTGGTCGCGGCGCTGGATGCTATCGGCATTCTTTTCTATGTGATTCCCGGCCTGATCGCCTTCGCCGTGGACTTCGCCACCGGCGCGATCTACCTGCCCGATGGTCAGACCGCACAAGTCGCCCCCGAAACCCTGCGCGAAGCCATCGGCGCCGACGGCAAGGTCGACCCGGTCCGTCTGAAGTCGATCATCGCCCGTGAAACCGGCCACGACCTGCCGCTGGACAACCCGCAGCTGCTCCAGCGCAGCGGCAACCTCCAGCAACTGGCGGCGTACGGCCTGCACCCGGCTGCCTGATACGGCGACCCGGCACACCCCGTGCGGGCTGCTCTTCGGCAGCCTGCACGGCACCTTGAATCACCGGGGGCCGCAATCTCCGCAATGAGTCTGGAGACGCCGGTCAGGGACTTCACCTATTTCAAGCCGGAGCCGGCATGACCTCATCCCGCCAGCACGCGCAATTGCTGCGCCTGGCCACCCGCGCCTCGCTCACTGTTGCCATCACCCTGGTCATCGCCAAGGCCATTGCCTGGGCCATGAGCGGATCGGTCAGCCTGCTGGCCGGCCTCACCGACTCGCTGATGGACAGCGCGGCGTCATTGCTCAATCTGCTGGCGGTGCGTTACGCACTGAAGCCGGCCGACGATGACCACCGTTACGGACATGGCAAGGCCGAGGCCCTGGCAGGCCTGGCCCAGGCACTGTTCATCGGCGTCAGCGCCGTGCTGGTGGCCGCGCAGGCCTACGAGCGACTGAAAGACCCGGAACCGCTCGGCGCGCAAGCGCTCGGCATCGGCGTGATGATCCTGTCGCTGGTGCTCACCGCCGGCTTGCTGATGCTGCAACGGCGGGTGATCCGCGCCACCGGCTCCACGGCGATCCGCGCCGATGCGCTGCACTATCGCTCCGACCTGCTGCTCAATGGCGGCATCCTCCTCGCCCTGGTGCTGGCGAGCTTCGGCTGGCAGCAGGCCGACGGGTTGTTCGGCATCGGCATTGCCGGATACATCCTCTGGAGCGCGATCGGCATCGCCCGGGAATCGATTTCGGTCCTGATGGACGAGGAGCTGACGCCCGCCATCAGCGCCGACATGCACCGGCTTGCCTGTGGGGTTCCCGGCGTTCTTGGCGCGCATGACCTGCGCACGCGCATTTCCGGCAATCACTGGTACGTGCAACTGCATCTGGAGTTGCCGGGTGAACTGACGCTATCCCGCGCCCACGCCCTGTGCGAGGAGGCGGCAGAGGCCATCACCGCCCAGTACCCGCGCGCCGAAGTGCTGGTGCACGCCGACCCCAGCGAAGTGGTGAAACACGACTAGAGCAATTGCTCTAAAACTTCTAGACTCGCTCGCTTCATAACAAGAACGAGGAGTCCGCAATGCCCCTGTCGCTTTCCGCCATCGCCCTGCTCAGCCTGGTCGCCTGGAGTCTGCTGCTGGTTTTCCTGATGGTGAATCAGCGCGGCCTGCTGGTGCTGGCCGGGCGTATGAAGGTCAACGCCTTCGCCGCCGACGGCAGCAATACCCCCAGCGCCTTTGGCCAACGCCTGGTGCGCGCCCACGCCAATACCGTGGAAAACCTGCCGATGCAGGCCGCGCTGCTGCTTTACGCGATCACCACCGAACAGAGCGCCATCACCGATCCACTCGCCGGCCTGCTGCTGGGCGCTCGCCTGTTCCAGACCGCCGCGCACCTCATCAGCACCAGTGCGTTGTTCGTCTGGCTGCGATTCGCCGGTTTCTTCGTGCAGTTGGCGATCATGGCCTGGTGGTTGCTGAAGCTGGCCGGGGTTGCCTGACGCGCGGAGCAGCCAATAAAAAAGGGGGCCCCATACAGCGGGCCCCCTTCGGGAAATTCGTCCTGTGCTGGCGATTGTGTCGCCGCTTTCATCGCCTGCCTGATTGGGCAGTGCGGACCCGGGGGCCTGCTCGAACCGGTTGGATCGGCGGCGCCGACGCACCTGATTGGGCGGGTCGGGTGGACTTGCTGTCCGGGCCTTGAAACTGAGAGAAATATTACGGCGACAAGCGCGACGAATGATTGCGAAGATTGCTCATTCGAGCATCACTTGCGCAATTAATCACTAAAGTAGCAATATTTACCGCAACCAAATAAACGCGGCGCCCCATTCAATGGAAAAGCTCGATCGCTACGACCTCAAGATCCTCGCCGAATTGCAGCGCGACGCGCGCATCTCCAATCAAGAGCTGGCAGAACGGATCGGACTTTCACCTTCGCCCTGCTCGCGGCGGGTCAAGCAGCTGGAGGACGACGGTTACATCGTCCGCCAGGTCGCCTTGCTGGACCGCAAGAAGCTCGGCCTCAGCCTCACTGCCTACGTATTGATCGGCATGGACCGGCACACACCGGAACGTTTCGAGCACTTCCAGGAAGTGATCCGTCAGTGCCCCGAAGTGCTGGAATGCAGCCTGGTGACCGGCATGGAGGCGGATTACCAGCTGAAAGTGGTGGTACCGGACATGGACCACTACCAGCAGTTCCTGCTGGGCCAGCTGACCCGGATCGAAGGGGTAACCAGCGTGCGGTCGAGCTTCGTGCTCAATCAGGTGCTGAGCAGCACCGAGCTGCCCCTGGGCCATCTGCGCGGCTGAACGGGCCTCGCGCGGCGGGCGGCTTGGCGTATAATCGCCGCGCTTTGCTGCACCCCCTCGCGTGGCCCCGCCTCACAAGAGCCTTCCGGCTCACGGAATCACAAGCGCACCGCCCCGCTTTCCGCCCGGCTCCCGGCCCGGCGGGTGCAGCCTGTATTCAGTCCAAGAGGTGCGAGATGAGTCCGGAGAAGTTCGAAGAGTTGATGATGACGGCGATGATCGCCGTGCTGGTGGCCTTCATGGCCTTCATCGTCTGGGACCTGGCCAAGAAGTCCAAGGCCGGTCGCTTCGGCACCATGATCCTGTTCCTGGCCCTCGGTTTGGGCGTGCTGGGCTTCGTCATCAAGACGCTGGTGATCGGCAGTATCGAAGGCCTCTGAATACGGTACGACCGCGTTCGCGAGCTAGAGCGAGACAACGTATCGCCGACGCTTAGCAACGCGGCTCAGAGCTTGGCCGGCACTTCGCGATATTCTCCCAACCCCAGCCCTTCGAGGCTCCACGGCCCGATGCGCACCCGCACCAGGCGCAGCGTCGGCAAGCCCACCGCAGCGGTCATGCGCCGCACCTGCCGGTTACGCCCCTCGCGAATCACCAGTTCCAGCCAGGCCGTGGGCACGCTCTTGCGAAAACGCACCGGCGGGTTGCGTTCCCAGAGAGCGGGCTCGTCTATCTGACGGGCTTCAGCGGGCAACGTAGGGCCGTCGTTGAGTTCCACGCCTTCACGCAGCCGTTTCAGTTGCTCTTCACTGGGTTCCCCCTCCACCTGCACCCAATAGGTCTTGGCCAGCTTGTGCTTGGGATCGGCGATGCGCGCCTGCAGCTGGCCATCGTTGGTCAGCAGCAGGAGGCCTTCGCTGTCACGGTCGAGGCGGCCGGCCGGGTAGATGCCCGGGATGGGGATGTAGTCCTTGAGGGTCGCGCGGCCATCGCCGTCGCTGAACTGGGTCAGCACGTCGAAGGGCTTGTTGAACAGCACCAGACGCGGCTCGACCGGCGGCGCCTTGGCCACGCGACGAGGTGCGGCGGGGCGGCGGGAAACGGGGCGGGAGGGGCGAGTTGGGCGCGACATGCCTGGAAACGGGTTGGCGGTCTGGAAATGGGAGAGGCATGCTAGGTTGACTGCCTTCCCGCCGCAAGAGAGAACGCCATGCCGCGTGCGCTGCGCCCCACCTGGCTGATCAACCTGATGACCCTCGCCGGTTATCACCGTTCGCCCTACCGAGGGCCGGCATCGAACAACTTCGACGGCCGCCGCTTTCGCAACCTCGAACCCAAGCCGCACAAGGACCTGCGTTCCTTCCTCCGGTGGCAGTTCAGCCGCGAGAAGCAGGCAGATTGGCTCGACCAGCCGGGCCCGGCCGTGCCGCCCGATGTTCCCGCACGCGTGGAAGGCGACGAGCTCCGCGTCACCTATATCAACCACGCGACATTGCTGATCCAGCATCGTGGGCTGAACATCCTGACCGACCCCGTGTGGTCGCAGCGGGTCAGCCCGTTCAGCTTCGTGGGCCCCAAGCGTCATCACCCGCCGGGTCTGCAACTGGACCAGTTGCCGCCCATCGACCTGATCCTGGTCAGCCATAACCACTACGATCACCTGGATCTGGAAAGCCTGCGCGGGCTGGTGGAGCGCTTCCCGAGGGCCACGGTCGTCAGCGGCCTGGGCAACGGCATGCTGATTCGCGAGGCCGGCTTCAAGCAGGTTGTCGAACTGGACTGGTGGCAGGAGCTACCGCTGGCTGGTGAGCTGAAGCTCCATTCGGTGCCGGTTCAGCACTGGTCGGCGCGGACCCGCAGCGACACCAATGAAACGCTGTGGATGGGTTTCGTCATCGAGTCGCCCGACGGTCCGTTCCTGTTCCCCGGGGATACCGGCCTGGGACCGGAGTTCCGCCTCATTCGCGAGCGCTTCGGGCCTATGCGCTTCGCCGCACTGCCCATCGGAGCCTACGCGCCACGCTGGTTCATGCGCGACAACCACATGAACCCGGACGATGCGGTGCAGGCGCACCAGCAACTGGAATCCCACCACAGCCTGGCCATCCACTTCGGCACCTTCAACCTGACCGACGAAGGTCAGTTCGCCCCGCTCCGCGACCTCGACAAGGCCTTGGCCGACTGGAAGGTGGAAGCAGAGGTGTTCCGCGTACCGACGCCGGGATACCAGTGGCTGATTCCGCCTATGGCGCGGTAGAAAACCTGTAGGGGCGAATTCATTCGCCAAGCAGGCCAAAGGCCTGCCTTGTGATGCTTTTCGGGACCGCGTTGCGGTCCATGGCGAATGAATTCGCCCCTACAACCACGCCTCCAGACCGCCGCGATCAGCGGAACGGCGGTTCGTCGAAGCTGCGCAGTTTGCGCGAGTGCAGCGAATTGAGCTGGTTACGCAGCAGGTCGAGGGCGGCGATGCCGATGCGCAGGTGCTGACTGACGGCACGCTGGTAGAAGGCACTGGCCGAGCCGGGCAGCTTGATCTCGCTGTGCAGCGGCTTGTCGGATACGCACAGCAACGTCCCGTAAGGCACCCGCAGGCGGTAGCCCTGGGCCGCCACCGTGCCGCTCTCCATGTCCACCGCCACGGCCCGCGACAGGTTGATCAGCGGCCGCTCCTGGGCCCAACGCAGCTCCCAGTTGCGGTCGTCGTAGGTGAGAACGGTGCCGGTCCGCAAACGCCGCTTGAGGTCTTCGCCGCGCTCGCCGGTGACCTGCGCCGCGGCCTCCTGCAGCGCCTGCTGCACTTCGGCCAGCGCCGGTAACGGAATGTGAGGCGGCAGCACCCGGTCGAGAATGCCGTCGCGACGCATGTAGGCGTGGGCCAGCACGTAGTCGCCAATGGTCTGCGACTGCCGCAGCCCGCCACAGTGGCCGATCATCAGCCAGCAGTGCGGACGCAGTACGGCCAGGTGGTCGGTGATGTTTTTCGCGTTGGACGGGCCGACGCCGATGTTCACCAGGGTTACGCCGTGGCCATCGGCGGCGAGGAGGTGGTAGGCCGGCATCTGGTAGCGGTGCCAGACCACACCGTCGACGATGGCCTGCATCTCGCCCTCGTCCATGCCGCGCTCCACGATCACGTTGCCCGGCAGGACCATGCGCACGAAGCGCGGGTCCTCTCGCAGTTGGTCGATGCCATGGCGAATGAACTGGTCAACGTAGCGGTGATAGTTGGTCAGCAGGATCCACGGCTGGACGTAGCGCCAGTCGCTGCCGGTGTAATGCACCAGGCGGCGCAGGGAGAAGTCCACCCGCGCGGCGTCGAAAAGGGCCAGGGGCAGCGGGTCGGTGTTTTCCCAATCGTAGAGGCCGTCGGCCACGCCATCGGTGGCGGCGGAAAGGTCCGTGCTGGGGAAGACCCGCGCCAGCTCGGCGGCGGTCACACCGGACCCCGCCAACTCCTCGCCATGTTCCACCACGTAGGGGTACGGAATGTTCTGCTGGCTGGTGCCCACTTCGACCTGCACGGTGAAGTCGTGCATCAACGGACGCAGCTGCTCCAGGAGATAAGTGCGGAAGGCATCCGGGTGGGTGACGGTGACGCTGTAATTGCCCGGCACCTGAATCTTGGCAAAGGCGCGGGTCGTGGAAGGGACTTCGCCCTGGCAACGGTAGGTGATGCGCAGCAGGGGGTAACGGAATGAGGCGCGCTGTGCGGCGTTCGGCTCGATGCGTTCCTTGATGTAGTGTTTCAACGCCTGACTGAGGGCACCAGTGGCCTGCCTGTGCAGCTCGGCGAGGCGATCAACGGCTTCCTCGGCGGTTTCGGCAATCACAAAATCATTCGGTTCGAGGCTCACGGTCGGCATCCTGTCTGTTCGCTCTGGACCTATCTTGCCTGCTTGGACAGGTAAAGGCATAGAACGATTCGGCAGGATGCCGCGCCCCTGGCGCCACCCGTCGCAAGGGCGGGTGGCCGAGCTGGAGATCAGGCCAGGTGTGGCGTCGATCGGGCGACCAGAGCCTCGACATCGGCCCCGCGTGGCAAGGTTCCATAGACACGCCCGTGATCGCCCAGGCGGCTAGCGATAAAGGCATCGGCGACCGTGGCGTTGCCAGCCTCCAGCAGCAGCTTGGCCTGCAATGCCACGGCCAACTCTTCGGTGAGCTGGCGGGCGCGATACTGGATGTCGGCGGTGTCGGCGAAGCCCTTCTTCAGATTGCCGATGAAGGACGCCAGGCGAGCGTCGCCATGGCCGTCGCCCAGTTCGGTGAAGAGCGCATCGAGTACACCGGGCTCCTTCGACAGCGCACGCAGCACATCCAGGCACTGCACGTTGCCGGAGCCTTCCCAGGTGGAGTTCACCGGGGCTTCGCGGTACAGGCGCGGCAGGATGGTGTCCTCCACGTAGCCGGCACCGCCCAGGCACTCTGCAGCCTCGTTGATCATCGCGGGCGCCCGCTTGCAGATCCAGTACTTGCCCACGGCGGTCACCAGGCGAGCGAACTTGTCTTCCTGCTCGTCGTGGGCACTGTCCAGGGCACGTCCCATGCGCATGGTCAGGGCGAGCGCGGCTTCACTTTCCAGCGCGAGATCGGCCAGCACGTTCTGCATCAGCGGTTGCTCGGCCAGCACGCGGCCGCCGACCTTGCGGTAGGCGCAATGGTGCGCGGCCTGGGTCAATGCCTGACGCATCAGGGCGCTGGAACCGATCATGCAGTCGAAGCGGGTCAGGGACACCATCTCGATGATGGTCGGTACGCCACGGCCCTCTTCCCCTACCATCCAGGCCAGGGCGCCCCGGTACTCCACCTCGCTGGAGGCGTTGGACCAGTTGCCCAGCTTGTTCTTCAGGCGCTGGATATAGAACTCGTTGCGGCTGCCGTCCGGTCGATGACGGGGCAGCAGGAAGCAGGACAGGCCCTTGTCGGTGTAGGCCAGGGTCAGGAAGGCATCGCACATCGGCGCCGAGCAGAACCATTTGTGGCCCACCAGCTCGTAGGCCTGGCCTGGCCCCGGGATGCCGACGGGATGGGCGCGGGTCGTGTTGGCCCGCACGTCGGTACCGCCCTGCTTCTCGGTCATGGCCATGCCGATGGTGACACCGAACTTCTGCTCCATGGGCAGATTGCGCGGGTCGTATTCGGTCGAAAGGATTTTCGGCAACCACTTCTCGGCGATCTCCGGCTGCAGACGCAGGGCGGGCACACTGGCGAAGGTCATGGTCAGCGGGCAGCCGGTGCCGGCTTCGGCCTGGCTGTGCAGGTAGCTCAGCCCGGCCCGGGCAACCTGGGCGCCGGCGCGTGGATCGGTCCAGGGCATCGAAGGGATACCGTGCTCGATAGAGGCGCGCATCAACTCGTGGTAGGCCGGGTGGAATTCCACCAGGTCGATACGGTGCCCGTAGCGATCATGGCTCTTGAACACCGGTTTGTTCTCGTTGGCGAGGAAGCCCGCGCTCATCAGCGGACCTCCGGCCAGGGCCCCGTAGGCATCGAGGCGCTCATCGGCCCAGCCGCCCTGATAGCGGCGGACCCACTCCTGCAACGGCAGGTCGACGCGATAGAGGTTGGCGCCATCCAGCGGCGGTACCTGGTTGAAGACTTCGTGGGTTTCGGCGAATTCGTGCAGGCTCATCGCAGGTTCTCCTTAACAGGTTGGCTGGCACCCAGGGCGCGCAGGCAGAAGGTAACGAGGTTGGTGCAGACGCTCTCGAGGTCGTCCGAATCATGGTTGGCGTCGCGCATTGCTCGGCCCGGGGGCGACAGCGGGCCGACCAGGGATTCGGCGATGGCGCCGACCAGGCAGGCTGCGGTCAGGGGAATCGAGGGCACCTGGAATTCGCCACGCGCCCGGCCTTCCTCCAGCAATTGGCAGAAGAGGTCGGCGTAGGCCTCGCGATAAAGCAGGCGCTGCTCGTCCACTTCAGGGTCCACGGGTTCAGCGATCAGGGAAAAAGCCAGTCGCCGGCTGTGCCAGGCTCGTGCAGCGAACTGACGCAGCCCGCGCGCCAGCCGGTCTGCGGCCGAACCTTCGCCGCGCAGCACCACCGCGAGACTGTCCACTTCGACCTGGCTGGCCTGGGCAAAGACCTCCGCAGCCAGTTCGCCCTTGTTGGAGAAGTGCCGATAGAGGCTGCCGGTGGCAATGCCCACGTCCTCGGCCAGCGCCTGCATGGTCAACGCGGCAAACCCGCCCTCCACCACCCGCGCATGGGCGCAGGCCAGGATGCGGCCGCGTAGCGCCTGGTCACGGTCGATTCGGGAGGTGGTGGTGCGATAGGCCATGATCTGAATCCTGATTCACTTCTTTCAGTGAATCAGGATTCAGACCTTGCAGGAAGTGGGAAAAATGCCGCGTTTGATGCCATATATGCCGGGTTCTTGCCGAATCAGCCCAGCGACTTGGCGGCTTCTACCGGCTTGCACAGCAGCCAGTCATGGAGCAGCGAGCGCAGTTCCTCGAACTTGACCGGTTTGGCCATGTAGTCGCTCATCCCGGCGGCCAGGCAGCGCTCGCGGTCGCCACTGTGGCTGTGGGCTGTGATGGCCAGCACCGGCAGGTCGGCGCAGCCGGGCATCGCACGCAGGGCCCGGCAGGTGGCGAAGCCGTCCATCACCGGCATCTGACAGTCCATGAGCACGGCGTGAACGGAATCGCGGCGAATCTGTTCCAGCGCTTCGGCGCCGTTGTCCGCGGTGAGCACGCGATAGCCAAGCTTGAGCAACATGCCGCGAGTCACCAACTGGTTGATGGCGTTGTCTTCCACCACCAGCACGGTGCACTGCTCCGGCCGGCGCAGGGGCTGGCCGCCGGGACGGCGCGCGGGCAGGACCTGGCTCTGCACCGGCAATGACAGCTTGAGCTCGAGGGTGAAGGTACTGCCGCGCCCGGGCTGGGACTGATGGGAGAGCTTGCCGCCGAGGAGCGTCACCAGTTGATCGCTGAGGGCGAGTCCGATGCCGAGGCCGCCGTATTCGCGGGTCATGGAGCCATCGAGCTGGTAGAAGCGCCGGTAGATCAGGCCATCTGGCGGGGTGGAGAAACCGATGCCGGTGTCCACGACGTCGATGTGCAGTGCCAGTTCGCCGTCGGCCGGTTCATGACCGCTGACTCGCAAGCCAACGCTGCCACGGCTGGTGAACTTGATGGCGTTGTCCAGTAGATAGCCCAGGGCCTGGGCCAACTTGCCGGCGTCCCCTTCGAGGGTGTCCGGGAGCCGGTGATCGAGGTCCAGTTCGAAGACCAGCCCCTTTTCCACCGCGCGCAGACCGTACTGCACCCGCAGGCTGTCCATCAGCCCGCGCAGACTGAATGGCTCGCGTCGCGGGTAGAGCTTGCCGGCCTGCAGTTCGGTCATGGCGAGGATGTCGTTGACCAGGCGCATCATGTCCCGCGCCGAGCCAGAGGCGGTTCGCTGGTACTGCTCCAGCTCCTCGTGCAACGGCAACGTCTGCATCAGTTCCAGGGAACCGATGACGCCATTCATCGGCGTGCGCAGCTCGTGGGTGACCGTGGCGAGGAATTCGTCCTTGAGACGGTTGCTGTTGGCCAGCTCCTGGTTGAGCGCCTCCAGCTTGCGGCCGGCGTCCTGGAGGATGCGCGTGCGCTCTTCCTTCATGGCATTGATACGGTCGGCCAGGGCGAGGGACAGCAACCCCACTTCCAGCGCCGAACCAATCTGGCTGGCGTACATGGTGAGGAAGACGTTGGGCAGGTAGCCCAGCACCATCAGCGTGTTGATGGCGCCGCCGATAAGGAAGGCGCTCCAGGCGATGATGAAATAACGCGCCACGCGCATTCCGCGCAGCCAGGCCAACACGCCGGCAGCGAAGATCACCACGGTAAAGATCAGCGCCAGCGAAGTGGCCAGCCGCAGGGCCAGGCCGTAGCTGGCCGTCAGCGCCAGGACCATCGCCAGCCCGCCGAACGCCATCAGTCCGAGCAGCGCACGGTCGACCCAGGGACTGTGGTCGGCCGTATGCAGGAAGCTGCGCGCGAACTGGCAGCCGAACAGCGCCGCCGAACCGATCAGGAAGGGTGTCGCCGCATTGGCCCACCAGGGGTTGTCCGGCCAGAAGTACTGGATGCCGGCGCCGTTGACGGAAATCTGGTAGAGGCCGAACGAACCTATATAAAGGATGTAATAGAGGTAGCTGGTGTCGCGAACGCTGAGGTAGATGAACAAGTTGTAGAAGAGCATCACCAGCAGCACGCCGTAGATGATGCCCAGTACATAGATGCGTTCCGGCTGTTCCTCTACGAAGGCCTGGGGTGACCAGAGCGTCAGCGGCGCCTGGATGGAGCCTTCGCTCTGCAGGCGCAGGTAGATGCGCTTGGGCTGGTTGGATTGCAGGGGAATGCTGAAGACGTAGTTGTTCTGCCTGATCTGCCGACTGTCGAACGGCAGCGCGTCGCCAGTGCGTTGGGCGAGACGGTAACCTCCGTGGTCGTCCGGAAGATAGAGATCGAGACGGTCCAGTGGCGGGTAGGCCAGCTCCAGCAGCCAGTTCTGCTGGTCGCTCCGGCCATGCGACTGGTAATCCAGGTCGATGCGTAACCAGAAGACGGAGTGCGAATAGCCGGCATTGAGCACGGGCATTTCATGGCGGCGGAAATTGCTGTCCAGGGCCGGGGACGTGATGTCATCGATCTCGGCATCACCACGAACGTCTTCGAACACGTCCATGTGCTGGCCCAGCGGGAGACTGCGCAGCTGCTCGTCGAATTGCACGGCATTGGCCAGGCCGGCGAGCAGGTAAAGGCAGAGGAAAAAGAGGGTACGCATGCAGCCCCGCAGTGGCCTACTGACCGCGTCCGGGAGCCCCACCTCCTTATCCGACGCGCCACCCTGGGCCAGGTTGTTCGAAAAGTGCACTCTAGCACAGCGCAAGGCGGCTGAAAGCTGCACATTGCCATCACAATGGAACAGCTCTATTCCGGTGCTTTCAGCCGCACCAGCAGGACCCTTCGCGCTCCTCCTGAGGCATAGCGCCGCCGGTGCGGCCCGGCGAGGTGATTAGTGGTAAGCTCGCCGACCATGAAAACGACCAACTCTCGCCCCGTAGTCCTCTGCCTTTCCGGCCACGACCCCAGTGGTGGCGCCGGCCTCCAGGCGGACATCGAAGCCCTGATCGCACAAGGCTGCCACGCCGCCCCGGCCGTGACCGCCCTGACTGTGCAGGATACCGTCAACGTTTCCGACTTCCGCGTCCTCGACCGCGAATGGGTGCTGGCCCAGGCCAATGCCGTGATCGCTGACCTGCCGGTAGCCGCCGTCAAGCTGGGCATGCTCGGCTCGGTGCAGATGGTCGAGACCGTCGTGGAAATCATGCAATCCCTCCCCGGCATCCCGCTGGTCTGCGACCCGGTACTGCGTGCCGGCGGCGGCGGCGCGCTGGGCAAGGACGAAGTGGGTTACGCGATCCGCGAGCGCCTGCTCCCGGTAGCCGCCATCGCCACCCCGAACCTGCCGGAAGCGCGCATCCTCGCCGAACTGCCTGAAGGCACCCCGGACGAGTGCGCGGAGAAGCTCCTGCCCTTCTGCCGCAACTTGCTGATTACCGGCGGCCATGGCGACGAGCACGAAGTGCACAACCGCCTGTACACCCAGGATGGCCAGCGCTTCACCTATACCTGCCAGCGCCTGCCCGGCAGCTACCACGGCTCGGGCTGCACCCTGGCCAGCGCCCTCGCCGGCCGCCTGGCCCTGGGCGAAGAGCTGTCCAGCGCGGTACGTAGCGCCCTCGACTACACCTGGCGCACCCTGCGCGATGCCGAACAACCCGGTCACGGCCAGTACGTGCCGCGCCGCCTGCCGCTGGATTTCTGCCAATGAAACTGCGCGGCCTCTACGCCATCACCGACAGCCAGTTACTGGCCGGCGGCAAGTTGCTGCCCTACGTCGAAGCGGCCCTGAAGGGCGGCGCCAAGCTGCTGCAGTACCGTGACAAGTCCAGCGACGAGGCTCGACGCCTGCGCGAAGCCGAAGCCCTTGGTGAGTTGTGCACCCGTTATGGCGCCCAGCTGATCATCAACGATGACGCCGAACTGGCCGCACGCCTGGGCGTCGGCCTGCACCTGGGCCAGGGCGACGGTTCCCTGGCTGCAGCACGCGCCCTGCTCGGCCGCCAGGCCATCATCGGCGGCACCTGCCACGCCAGCCTCGACCTGGCCGCCGCGGCAATCAAGGAAGGTGCCAGCTACATCGCCTTCGGCCGCTTCTACAATTCCCAGACCAAGCCGGGCGCACCCGCAGCCACCCTGGACCTGCTGGAGCAGGCCAGGCAGCGCTTCCAGTCGCCGATCGTCGCCATCGGCGGCGTGACCCTGGAAAACGCCCCCGAGCTGATCAACCGCGGCGCCAGCATGGTGGCGGTGATCCACGCACTGTTCGGCGCCGATTCGGCCGCCGAGGTGGAACGCCGCGCGCGTGCCTTCAGCGCCCTGTTCGACGCCGCCTGACCCCGAATTCGCTTGAAAGAGAGACCTGCCATGTCCCGTTCCGAAACCCTCTTCGCCAACGCCCAGAAACATATCCCTGGTGGCGTCAACTCGCCGGTCCGCGCCTTCAAGAGCGTCGGCGGCACCCCGCTGTTCTTCAAGCACGCGGAAGGCGCCTATGTGACGGACGAGGACGACAAGCGCTACGTGGACTATGTCGGTTCCTGGGGTCCGATGATCCTCGGTCACAGCCATCCGGACGTGCTGGACGCAGTACGCAAGCAGCTGGACCACGGTCTGTCCTACGGCGCACCGACCGCGCTGGAAGTGGAAATGGCCGATCTGGTCTGCTCCCTGGTGCCGTCCATGGAGATGGTGCGCATGGTCAGCTCCGGCACCGAAGCTACCATGAGCGCCATTCGCCTGGCCCGTGGCTTCACCGGTCGCGACAGCATCATCAAGTTCGAAGGCTGCTACCACGGCCACTCCGACTCCCTGCTGGTGAAAGCCGGTTCCGGCGCCCTGACCCTGGGCGTACCGAGCTCGCCCGGCGTGCCTGCGGCCTTCGCCCAGCACACCCTGACCCTGCCCTTCAACGACATCGACGCCGTTGAAAAGACCCTCGCCGACGTGGGCAACGAAGTCGCCTGCATCATCGTCGAGCCGGTGGCCGGCAACATGAACTGCGTACCGCCGGCACCCGGCTTCCTCGAAGGCCTGCGCACCCTGTGCGACAAGCACGGCGTGGTGCTGATCTTCGACGAAGTGATGACCGGTTTCCGCGTCGCCCTCAGCGGCGCCCAGGCCCACTACGGCATCACCCCGGACCTGTCCACCTTCGGCAAGATCATCGGTGGCGGGATGCCGGTCGGCTGCTTCGGCGGCAAGCGCGAGATCATGTCGCACATCGCCCCGCTGGGCCCGGTCTACCAGGCCGGCACCCTGTCCGGTAACCCGCTGGCCATGGCCGCCGGCCTGACCACCCTGAAGCTGATCAGCCGCCCCGGCTTCCACGCCGAGCTGACTGATTACACCACCCGCATGCTCGACGGCCTGCAACAGCGCGCCGATGCCGCTGGCATCCCCTTCGTCACTACCCAGGCAGGCGGCATGTTCGGCCTCTACTTCAGTGGTGCTGACGACATCGTTACCTTCCAGGACGTAATGGCCAGCGATGCGGATCGCTTCAAGCGCTTCTTCCACCTGATGCTGGATGGCGGCGTCTACCTGGCACCGAGCGCCTATGAAGCAGGCTTCACCTCCATCGCCCACGGCGACCAGGAGTTGGCGATCACCCTGGACGCAGCCGAGCGCGCCTTCGCCAAACTGAAACAGGCTTGATGCAATACAGCACCGCCCTCTCCGACGGCATCCTCGCCCTCGCCTGCCTGGTCAGCGCCTTTGCGCTGCTCCGGGCCGGCAAGGGGTTCGCCGACGAAGAGCGGCCGGCCTGGTCATGCGCCCTGCTCGGGCTGCTGATCCCGGCGGCTGCAGCCCTGTGCGGGGTGGTGCGCTTTTCTATTGACCCGTCCTGGCGCGAGGCCCACAGCCTGCTCAGCCATGCCGGCACCTTCCTCGCCTTGCCGCTGGTCGCCTCGGCGATCTTCGCCTTCTCCCGCAACCTGACCTGGAGCCAGGTCTCGTGGGGGTGCCTGGTGATCGGCCTATGCGTGATATTCGAGCTGGCCCGGCGAACCGGATTGCTTGCCGAGTACCGACTGCTGCTCAGCCTCACCGCGTTCACCCTGATCCTGCTGGCAGGCCTTGGCAGGCTGCCGGAGTGGATTTCGCCAGCGCTGGCGGCCTTCGCCATCGTGGGCTTGTTCCTGGTGGCCGGATTGCTGGTGGGGACCGAGGGCGTTATCGGCCCTTTACTCCGGGTCGATCTGTTCCACGCCCTTCTCACGCCCGCCTACCCGCTGATGGCCTGGCTGCTCCTGCAACTTCGCGACACAGTGCCAAGCGCAAACAAAGTAAAGGCTTTGTAAGATCGGCCCCGCTTATTTCATAATGTGACGGTCGGCGCGTTTCTCGCCGGCCGGGCATGATGCCCGCACTGCTTCCGAGGCACTGTGATCCCCATGAACCGCACCGGCCGCACCCTTATCCTGGGCTGCCTGTTGCTCTTCCAGCCACTGCTGGCCAATGCCGGCGGTAACTCCCTGCTGATCCCAGCCACCGGGCGCTGCAACCTGAACAGCCTGCCGGAAAACCTTTCGGAAGCCATTTCCGCTTGCCAACAAGCTGCCAAGGGCGGCGACGCTGAAGCCCAGTACGAGCTTGGCGAGTTCTATTACGACGGCAAACGCACTCCGCGCGATCTCGCCCAGTCCCTGCAATGGTTCGAGCAGGCCTCTCTCAAGGGACACGCCCAGGCGCAACTGCGACTGGGCAACATGTTCTTCCGGGGCGAAGGCGTACCGGCCAATAACGTGCAGGCGTACATCGTGCTGAAGATGGCTGCGGTGAACGGTTCGGACGAGGCGATGGACAGTGCCGACCTGGTGGCCGCGCAAATGCGTTCTGACGAGCTGGAAATCGCCACCCAGGTACTCGGGCAGATCTTCCGCAACTACCTGCTGGAACTACAGGCTGCCGACGGCGGCTCGCCCTTCTCGCCTCTGCCCTGAACCCGGGCAGCGGCACCCATCAAGCGATGCGACTTACTTCTCCGGCATTGGCATGGGGAATGGCATCACGTTGCCGCCCCCTCGCGCTTCGCTGATCTTCGGCGTGCCAAGGCGCTCCACTTCATCGATGCGGATGATCGAATGCATCGGCAGGAAACTGCGGACCACGCCTTCGAACTGAGCCTTGAGCTTCTCCTCGCTGGGATCGACCACCACCTGGGTACGCTCGCCAAAGACGAACTCCTCCACCTCCAGGAAGCCCCAAAGATCACTCTGGTAGATCTGCTTGGCGTACATCTCGTACACCTGGCCCTGGTTCAGGAAGATCACCTTGTAGATCGGGGCGGGCTTGCTCATGGGAAGTCGGCGGGTCGTCGCGGGGGAATTTCGGGGGCGCAGATCATAGCATAGCCGCCAGGCAGCCGGCGCTAGGAACACTGAGGGCATGGCGATTATAATGCTCGGTTCTTCGAACCACCTGATTCAAAAGCGAATGGCCAAGAAGCTCTATATCGAAACCCACGGCTGCCAGATGAACGAGTACGACTCGTCGCGCATGGTCGACTTGCTCGGCGAGCATCAGGCGCTGGAAGTCACCGAACACGCTGAAGAAGCCGACGTGATTCTGCTCAACACCTGCTCGATCCGCGAGAAGGCGCAGGAGAAGGTGTTCTCGAAACTTGGCCAGTGGCGCGAGCTCAAGCGGCAGAACCCGGAGCTGGTCATCGGCGTGGGTGGCTGCGTAGCGAGCCAGGAAGGCGCCGCCATCCGCGAACGCGCGCCCTATGTAGACGTCGTCTTCGGCCCGCAGACCCTGCACCGTCTGCCGGAAATGATCGACGCCGCACGGGTCACCCGCAAACCCCAGGTGGACATCAGCTTCCCGGAAATCGAGAAGTTCGACCGACTACCCGAGCCCCGCGTCGATGGCCCCAGCGCCTTCGTCTCGGTCATGGAAGGCTGCAGCAAGTACTGCACTTTCTGTGTGGTGCCCTACACACGCGGCGAGGAAGTCAGCCGTCCGTTCGACGACGTATTGGCCGAAGTCATCCACCTGGCCGAGAACGGCGTATGTGAAGTGACCCTGCTGGGCCAGAACGTCAACGGCTATCGCGGCCTGACCCATGATGGCCGCATCGCCGACTTCGCCGAGCTGATCCGCGTGGTGGCCGCCGTCGATGGTATCGAACGCATTCGCTACACCACTTCGCACCCGCTGGAGTTCTCCGACGCGCTGATCCAGGCCCACGCAGACGTGCCGGAACTGGTGAAGTTCGTCCACCTGCCCGTGCAGGCGGGCTCCGATCGCATCCTCGCGGCCATGAAGCGAAATCACACCGCACTGGAGTACAAGTCGCGCATCCGCAAGCTGAAGGCGGCAGTGCCAGACATCTGCATCAGCTCGGACTTCATCGTCGGTTTCCCCGGCGAGACCGACAAGGACTTCGAGGCCACCATGAAACTGGTGGAAGAAGTCGGCTTCGACTTCTCCTTCTCCTTCATCTACAGCTCGCGCCCCGGCACCCCTGCTGCGGATCTGCTGGATGACACGCCGGAAGACGTCAAGAAGCAGCGCCTCCAGATCCTGCAGACACGCATCCACCAGCAGGGTTACGAGATTAGCCGACGAATGGTCGGCAGCGTCCAGCGCATCCTCGTCAGCGACTATTCCAAGAAGGACCCGGGCATGCTCCAGGGCCGTACGGAGAACAACCGCATCGTCAACTTCCGCAGCGCCAACCCGCGCCTGATCGGACAGTTCGTCGATGTGCACATCGACGATGCGCTGCCCCATTCCCTGCGTGGCAGCCTGCTCGAAGAAAGCCCGCACTGATCGACCTTCGGGGTCCGCGCTTTTCGAGGCGGGCCACCGGAGTTATTCTGCATGACATCCCATTCCTACCGCCCAAGGGCGAACACACGACATTGAACGCCTCCCTGGATCTGCACCGCTTCACCCTGGAACCCTTTGAAGCCCGCCGCTTCGCCAATCTGTGCGGCCAACTCGACGAGCACCTGCGCTTGATCGAGCAACGCATGGCGATCGAAATCCGCAACCGCGGCAACCAGTTCGAACTGGTCGGCGACCCGCAACTCACCCGTGCAACGGAAAACCTCCTGCGCCGCCTCTATCGCGAAACCGAGGCCATCGAGCTGTCGCCCGACATGGTGCATCTCTTCCTGCGCGAAACGGGCATGGAAGAAGCGGCCAATCCGAAGACCGAGGCTGTGAGCCTGCGCACCCGCAAGGGCAATATCCGCCCCCGCGGCGCCAACCAGCAGCGCTACGTGAAGTCGATCCTCGATCACGACATCAACTTCGGCATCGGCCCGGCCGGCACCGGCAAGACCTACCTGGCCGTGGCCTGCGCCGTGGACGCCCTGGAGCGCGAGCAAATCCGCCGCATCCTGCTGGTGCGCCCGGCGGTCGAGGCCGGCGAGAAGCTCGGCTTCCTCCCCGGCGACCTGTCCCAGAAGATCGACCCCTACCTGCGCCCGCTCTATGACGCCCTCTACGAGATGCTCGGCTTCGACCACGTCGCCAAACTGATCGAGAAGCAGGTGATCGAGGTCGCACCGTTGGCCTACATGCGCGGCCGCACCCTTAACAACAGCTTCATCATTCTCGACGAGAGTCAGAACACCACCCTCGAGCAGATGAAGATGTTCCTGACCCGTATCGGCTTCGGTTCCACAGCGGTCATCACCGGCGACATCACCCAGATCGACCTGCCGCGCGGCACGAAATCCGGGCTGATCCACGTGATCGACGTGCTGCGTGACGTGCCGGGGATCAGCTTCACCCACTTCAAGTCCCAGGACGTGGTTCGCCATCCGCTGGTCCAGCGCATCGTGGAAGCCTACGACCGCTTCGACAGCCGTCAGCAACCCGCCAAGGCCAAACCTGCCGACAACGACCCGGGCGCCATAGACGACAATGCTTGAACTCGACCTGCAACTCGCCAGCGAGGCCCAGGGCCTGCCGAGCGAGGAGGACTTCCGTCGCTGGTGCGAACTGGCCCTGCGTCAGCGCAGCGCCGATTCCGAACTGACCATCCGACTGGTGGACGAGCCCGAGGGGCGCGAACTCAATCGCACCTGGCGCCACAAGGACTACGCTACCAACGTACTCTCCTTCCCTGCGGACGTGCCGGACGAGTTGCTGGATATCCCGCTGCTCGGCGACCTGGTGATCTGCGCGCCGGTGGTCGCCCGGGAAGCCTCGGAACAGGGCAAGACCCTGGAAGCGCACTGGGCGCACCTGGTCATCCACGGCTGCCTGCACCTGCTCGGCTATGACCACATCGAGGATGAGGAAGCCGAGGAAATGGAAGCATTGGAACGGGAATTGCTGGCTGAACTTGGCCACCCCGACCCTTACATAGACGACGAAGACCAATAAGAAGCACCGAGCAAAGGACATATGAGCGAAGATCGATCGAGTAACGGGCACAGGTCCTGGCTGGAAAAGCTGACCCAGGCCTTTGCCCATGAACCGAAAAGCCGCCAGGAGCTCCTCGAGCTGCTGCGCGAGGCCCACCAGAACAAGCTGCTCGATAGCGAAGCGCTGTCGATCGTCGAAGGGGCCATTCAGGTCGCCGACCTGCAGGTGCGCGACATCATGGTGCCGCGCTCGCAGATGATCAGCATCAAGGCCAACCAGACGCCGAAGGAGTTCCTCCCGGCGATCATCGACGCCGCCCACTCCCGCTACCCGGTCATCGGCGAAAGCCTCGATGACGTCATGGGCATCCTCCTGGCCAAGGACCTGCTGCCGCTGATCCTCCAGGACAACGGCCAGGCCTTCAACGTCAAGGACCTGCTGCGTCCGGCCACCTTCGTGCCCGAATCCAAGCGCCTCAACGTGCTGCTGCGTGAATTCCGCGCCAATCACAACCACATGGCCGTGGTCATCGACGAATACGGTGGCGTGGCGGGCCTGGTGACCATCGAGGACGTGCTGGAGCAGATCGTCGGCGACATCGAAGACGAGCACGATGTCGAGGAAGACAGCTACATCAAGCCATTGCCCAGCGGCGACTTCATCGTCAAGGCACTGACCCCGGTGGATGCCTTCAACGAATTCTTCGAGACCGACTTCTCCGAGGACGAGTTCGATACCGTCGGCGGCCTGGTCATGGGCGCCTTCGGACACCTGCCCAAGCGCAACGAAACCACCGAGATCGGCGAATTCCGCTTCCGCGTGCTCAACGCCGACAGCCGCCGCATTCATCTGCTGCGCCTCTCCCCGCTGTCCCATTGATTCGCGCGCGCCCCTCCACAGCGGAGGGGCGCCCGTGGATAATCGCGCCCCGAGCCGGCAACAAAAGGCTCGCCCCGCACCTCTCCAGCTCCCTATCCGCCCAAGGACCGAGCATGAACTGGATCACCCGCCCCGGCTGGCCGGGCAACCTGCTGGCCCTCGCCGCTGGCGCCCTTACACCCCTGGCGTTCGCCCCCTTCGATTTCTGGCCTCTGGAACTGCTGTCGCTCGCCCTCTTCTACCTGGGCCTGCGCGACCTGACGCCCAAGGCCGCGTTCTGGCGTGGCTGGTGGTATGGCCTCGGCCTGTTCCTCACCGGCACCGGCTGGATTTACGTCAGCATCCACGACTACGGCGCGGCTTCCGTGCCACTGGCCGCGTTCCTCACCGTCGGCTTCAGTGCTGGCGTGGCGCTGTTCTTCGCCCTGCCCGCCGCAATCTGGGCGCGCTGGCTGCGCCGTAGCGAGGCGGCCCTGGCCGATACCCTGGCCTTCGCCGCGCTGTGGCTGGTCCAGGAGGCATTTCGTGGCTGGTTCCTCACCGGCTTCCCATGGCTTTACGCCGGCTACAGCCAGCTGGACGGCCCGCTGTCGGGCCTGGCGCCGGTCGGTGGTGTCTGGCTGGTGTCCTTCGCCCTGGCGCTGACCGCAGCCCTGCTGGTGAACCTGGCTCGCCTGCGCAGCCGTCCTGCATTCCTGGGGGCCGGTATCGCCCTGCTGATCGCGCCCTGGGCAGTCGGCCTGGCGCTCAAGGGCCATGCCTGGACCCAGCCCGCCGGCGCGCCGCTGAAGATTGCGGCCATGCAGGGCAACATCGAGCAGAACCTGAAGTGGGACCCGGAGCAGCTCAACGCCCAGCTCGCGCTTTATCGCGACATGACCTTCAGCTCGCAGAAGGCCGACCTGATCATCTGGCCGGAAACCGCGGTACCGGTGCTCAAGGAATTCGTCGACGGCTACCTCGGCGTGATGAGCCGTTTCGCCAACGATCGGCAGTCCGCGCTGATCACCGGCGTCCCGATCCGCCAGGCCAACGAACGCGGCGAGAAGCGCTACTACAACGGGATCACCGTGGTCGGCCAGGGTGAGGGCACCTACCTCAAGCAGAAGCTGGTGCCCTTCGGCGAATACGTTCCGCTGCAGGAAGTTCTGCGCGGGCTGATCGCCTTCTTCGACCTGCCGATGTCCGACTTCGCCCGTGGCGACTCCGATCAGGGTCCGCTGATGGCCAAGGGATACCGAATCGCCCCGTATATCTGCTACGAAGTGGTCTATCCCGAGTTCGCCGCCGATCTGGCCGCACAGAGCGACATCCTGCTGACCGTCAGCAACGACACCTGGTTCGGCACCTCCATCGGCCCGCTGCAACACCTGCAGATGGCGCAGATGCGTGCCCTGGAAGCCGGCCGCTGGATGATCCGCGCGACCAACAATGGCGTGACCGTGCTGATCGACCCCTTCGGCAAGGTCACCGAAGGCATCCCGCAATTCCAGCAAGGCGTGCTCTACGGAGAAGTCCTGCCCATGCAGGGCCTGACGCCCTACCTGCAGTGGCGCGCCTGGCCGCTGGTGATTCTCTGCGGCCTGCTCTTCGCCTGGGCGCTGATGGCCAGCCGAATCGCCAAGACGGTGTAACCACCCTGTAGGAGCGAGCTTGCTCGCGAATGATCGCAAGCAAGCTCGCTCCTACATGAAGAAGACCCAGCGCTCAGTCGTACGCCAGCGGATAGGCCAGCAACCCCACGGCCTCGTTGAGCAACATCCCGTTCTGCCAGACCGCTTTGGCCTCTGGCAACCAGCCGCCCGCCGGCCGGCCGTTGGGAACGCCGAGATAGCCCATCGGGGCCGCCACCACCTCGAATCCGGCCTGCTCGAAACACCAGCGGGCCCGGGGCATGTGGGACGCCTGGGTCACCAGCAGCACGCGACGGACGCCTGCCGGCTCGAGCAACTTCGCACTGAAGGTGGCGTTTTCCCAGGTGGTTCGGCTCTCCCCTTCCTGCCATCGCACGTCCACGCCGAAATCCCGCTTGAGCGTATCGGCCATGATCTTCGCCTCGGTGGGAGGTTCACCAAAGTGCAGGCCGCCACTGGTCAGCAGCGGCAGGCCGCTGGCACGCGCCAGGCGTGCGGCATAGCGCAGGCGTTCCAAGGCCACGGGAGACGGCTGGTCCGCTCCCCAGGCGGGGTCGTCACGGTCCCGGCCGCCTCCCAGCACCACGATCGCATCCACCCGCCCGGCCAACTGCGTCCATTCCGACTCAGGCAGCGGAGCATCACGCTCGAGTGCCCTGGCCGACCACTCGACCACGATCGGCAGGCTCATCAACCAGAGCCCCCCAAGCCCCACGACGAAGCAGGTCAGTGACAGGCGCGGCATGCGCCGGCGCAGCCACCAGGCCAGCAGGAGCAACAGGAGAAGACCGCCAGGCGGCAGCAGGAATTGCTTGATGATGTAACGAATTGGCATGGGCACCTCCAGGGTGCCCGGAGACTAGCGGGGATTGGATGTCCGGAAAAGCTGCGAACCGCAGGACATGCACGCCTGCACACCCTGGCCGCGCTGCCAGATGGCAGGTGTACCGCACATGGCGCAGCAGAGCTGCTGGCGGCGCTTGAACATGGGTTTGGGCTTGAGAGCGAAACTCTTGGGTGGCCCGTTGTCGCCACGCGGAGATCGACGGGGTAATTGCTCGATGGCTGCCAGCTCCTCGGCGGCCGCGTGCCAGCCGCGCAGCCAACGCATGTCCCGATCCAGATAAGCGCGGATAAGCTCCATCTCGGCGGGGGTCAGTCCCTTCAGCTCCAACTCGAGCGGTTCCTCGTCGCGCAAGCGAACCGCCGTATCGGCCTCATCCAGTGCCAGGGCCAACCGGTGCAACAACCGTTCATAGGGCCCGTTCCCTGCTTCCGTCCGCCGCAACTCACCCATCCCAACACCTCGAAAACACGTAAACGCTTGCCTTGCTTATGAAAAGCTTAGCGTTCGGTTCCCTGCTGCAAGGTGCCCGCGACAAACGGCGCCGGTATTGGCGACGGACGTCCACCCGTGCATTCAGGGTTTCCCTCGGTCGGCGGGGGTCATGTATGCTACGTCGCTTGAATTTCCTTTTCCTCCAGGGTCCGACGCCACGGCCACGGCCAGCGCAACCGGCCCCAGGGAACTCCATCCTCCAGCGCCAGTAGCCATGCACGAACAGTATCAGCCCCGCGAAATCGAAGCCGCCGCGCAAGCCCACTGGGACGCGCATAAATCCTTTGAAGTGAGTGAGCAGCCCGGCAAGGACACCTTCTATTGCCTGTCGATGTTCCCCTACCCGAGCGGCAAGCTACACATGGGGCACGTGCGCAACTACACCATCGGCGACGTAATCGCCCGCTACCAGCGCATGCTCGGCAAGAACGTTCTGCAGCCCATGGGCTGGGACGCCTTCGGCATGCCGGCGGAAAACGCCGCGATGAAGAACAACGTCGCGCCGGCCAAGTGGACCTACGAGAACATCGACTACATGAAGACCCAGCTGAAAAGCCTGGGCCTCGCCATCGACTGGTCCCGTGAAGTCACCACCTGCAAGCCCGACTACTACCGCTGGGAACAGTGGCTGTTCACCAAGCTGTTCGAAAAGGGCGTGATCTATCGCAAGAACGGCACCGTCAACTGGGACCCGGCGGACCAGACGGTCCTCGCCAACGAGCAGGTCATCGACGGTCGCGGCTGGCGCTCCGGTGCGCTGGTAGAGAAACGCGAAATCCCGATGTACTACTTCAAGATCACCGCGTACGCGGATGAACTCTTGAGCAGCCTCGACGACCTGGACGGCTGGCCCGAGCAGGTCAAGACCATGCAGCGCAACTGGATCGGCAAGTCGCGCGGCATGGAAGTCAGCTTCCCCTACGACCAGGCCAGCATCGGCCAGGCCGGCGCGATGAAGGTCTTCACCACCCGTCCGGATACCCTGATGGGCGCCACCTACGTGGCTGTCGCAGCCGAGCACCCGCTGGCGACCCTCGCCGTGCAGAAGCTGCCGGCTGACAAGGCCGCTGAACTGCAAGCCTTCATCGATGAGTGCAAGCGCGGCGGCGTTGCCGAAGCCGACATCGCCACTCAGGAGAAGAAAGGCCTGCCCACGCCGCTGTTCGTCGAGCACCCGCTGACCGGCGACAAGCTCCCGGTCTGGGTCGCCAACTATGTCCTGATGAACTACGGCGAAGGCGCTGTGATGGCCGTGCCGGCCCACGACGAGCGCGACTTCGCCTTCGCGCACAAGTACGACCTGCCGATGAAAGCGGTGGTGCGCACCTCCGCCGGCGACGAAACCCCGTCCCCGTGGCAGGACGCCTACGGCGAGCATGGCCAACTGATCAATTCCGGCGAATTCGACGGCCTGGACTACCAGGGTGCCTTCGACGCCATCGAAGTCGCCCTGCAGAAGAAAGGCCTGGGCCAGGCCCGCACCCAGTTCCGCCTGCGCGACTGGGGCATCAGCCGCCAGCGCTACTGGGGCTGCCCGATCCCGATCATCCACTGCCCGAACTGCGGCGACGTACCGGTGCCGGAAGACCAGCTGCCGGTCGTCCTTCCCGAAGACGTGGTACCGGACGGCGCCGGCAGCCCGCTGGCGAAGATGCCCGAGTTCTACGCTTGCACCTGCCCGAAATGCGGCACCGCAGCCAAGCGCGAAACCGACACCATGGACACCTTCGTGGAAAGCTCCTGGTACTTCGCCCGCTATGCCTCGCCGAACTACGACCAGGGCATGGTCGACCCGGCCGCAGCCAACCACTGGCTGCCCGTGGACCAGTACATCGGTGGCATCGAACACGCCATCCTGCACCTGCTCTACGCACGCTTCTTCCACAAGCTGATGCGTGACGAAGGCCTGGTCAGCTCCGACGAGCCGTTCAAGAACCTGCTCACCCAGGGCATGGTCGTCGCGGATACCTACTATCGCGTTGCAGCCAATGGCGGCAAGGACTGGTTCAACCCGGCCGATGTCGAAGTCGAGCGCGACGCCAAGGCCAAGGTCATCGGCGCCCGCCTGAAGACCGACGGCCTGCCGGTGGAAATCGGCGGCACCGAGAAGATGTCCAAGTCGAAGAACAACGGCGTGGACCCGCAGGCGATGATCGACCAGTACGGCGCCGACACCTGCCGCCTGTTCATGATGTTCGCCTCGCCGCCGGACATGAGCCTGGAATGGTCCGACTCCGGCGTAGAAGGCGCCAGCCGCTTCCTGCGTCGCGTCTGGCGTCTGGCCCAGGCCCACGTCGCTGCCGGCCAGCCGTCCACCCTGGATCGCAGCGCCCTGAACGACGAGCAGAAGGCCGTGCATCGCTCCATCCACCTGGCCATCAAGCAGGCCAGCCAGGATATTGGCCAGAACCACAAGTTCAACACCGCCATCGCCGCCGTGATGACCCTGATGAACGTCCTGGAAAAGGCCCCGCAAGCCAACGCCGAAGACCGCGCCCTGCTGCAGGAAGGCCTGGAAGCCATCGCCCTGCTGCTGGCGCCCATCACTCCGCACATCAGCCATGAGCTCTGGCGCGAACTGGGCCACACCGATGCTGCCATCGACGCTGCCTGGCCCACCGTGGACGAAGCCGCCCTGGTGCAGGACAGCCTGCAACTGGTCGTGCAGGTCAACGGCAAGCTGCGTGGCCATATCGAAGTGCCGGCAGACGCCAGCCGCGAAGCGGTGGAAGCCGCTGCGCGCGCCAACGAGAACGTGCTGCGCTTCACCGACGGCCTGACCATCCGCAAGGTCATCGTGGTGCCCGGCAAACTGGTCAATATCGTCGCCAACTGATCGAAGCCGGCGCCCTCCTCCGGGAGTGGCGCCGGACTGCTCGCAAGGGGAAAGCAAGAAATGAAGAAACGGAATCTGCTGGTCCTGGGCCTTACCGTGCTGCTGAGTGCGTGTGGCTTTCAACTGCGCGGCACCGGTGACGCCCAGTTCGCCCTGGATGAATTGGACGTAACCGCTCGCAACCAGTACGGCCAGACCATCAAGGAAATGCGCGAGGCGCTGGAAAGCAACGGGGTGAACGTCCATGCCGGCGCTCCTTACACCCTGGTGCTGGCCCGCGAGGACGAGAGCCAGCGGACCGCTTCCTACACCTCCGGTGCACGCAGCGCGGAATACGAGCTGACCAAGACCCTGCAGTACGAGATCCGCGGCAACAACGACCTGCTGCTGATGAACGACAAGCTGACCGTACAGAAGTACTACGTATTCGACAGCAACAACCTGATCGGCTCCGATCAGGAAGCGGCCCAGCTGCGTCAGGAAATGCGTCAGGAAATGGTTCAGCAGATGCTCATGCGCCTGCAGCTCATCACCCCGGCCCAACTCGACCAGCTGCAGCAGACTGCAGAAGCCAAGGCCAAGGCCGAAGCCGAAGCCCTGGAAGCCGCACGCCAGGCCGAGAAGGCCCAGCAGCCGCAGCAGTCTCCGCTGCAATTGCCCATCCAGTGAGTAAAAGGGGCCGCCAAAGCGGCCCCTGTCATTTGCGCCTATGAAACTCAATCCCGCACAACTGGGCAAACACCTACAGGGCCAACTGGCGCCTGTGTACGTCGTCAGCGGCGATGAGCCGCTGCTCTGCCAGGAGGCCTGCGACGCAATCCGCGCCAGCGTTCGTGCGCGGGATTTCAGCGAGCGCCAGGTATTCAACGCCGAGGCCAACTTCGATTGGGGCTTGCTGCTGGAAGCCGGCGCCAGCCTGTCGTTGTTCGCCGAGAAACGTCTGCTGGAAGTGCGCCTGCCCTCGGGCAAGCCAGGGGACAAGGGCGCCGCCGCGTTGCTGGAATACCTTTCCCGCCCGCCGGAAGACACAGTGCTGCTGCTCAGCTTGCCCAAGCTCGACGGCAGCACCCAAAAGACCAAATGGGCCAAGGCCCTGATCGACGGCGCCGACGCCCAGTTCATTCAGATCTGGCCCATCGAGGCCCACAACCTGCCGCAGTGGATACGCCAACGCCTTTCCCAGGCTGGCCTCGCCGCCAACCAGGAAGCGGTTGATCTGATCGCTGCCCGGGTCGAAGGCAACCTGCTGGCCGCCGCCCAGGAAATCGAGAAGCTCAAATTGCTTGCGGAGGGCGGCCAGGTGGATGCCGCCACCGTACAGGCCGCCGTCGCTGACAGCGCCCGTTTCGATGTCTTCGGCCTGATCGACGCGGCCCTCAATGGCGAGCCCGCCCACACCCTGCGGACGCTGGAAGGCCTGCGCGGCGAAGGCGTGGAGCCTCCCGTGATCCTCTGGGCGCTGGCCCGCGAGCTGCGCCTGCTGGGTGGACTGGCCCAGCAATACAGCCAGGGTGTGCCGCTGGAGAAAGCCTTTGCGGCAGCCCGTCCACCCGTCTGGGACAAGCGCCGCCCGTTGGTCACCCGCGCCCTGCAACGTCACCCGGCGTCACGCTGGAACCTGTTGCTGCAGGATGCCCAGCGGATCGACGCGCAGATCAAGGGCCAGGCCCCCGGCGACCCCTGGAACGGACTCGCTCGTCTTGCCCTGCTGCTGGCCGGCCAGCGCCTGCCGCTGTCGGCGGAATGACTGGACATTTTCTGATCAGCGTCCGATGATGCGCCGCCCGCACTGAGGCGGGCTCCATCGAGGATCGACCATGGCCAAGAAACGCAAGCCAGGCGCACCCAACCGCGCCAAAACCCTGGTAGCCCAACCCCTCTTCCGCTGCCGCCAGGAAAAACCCATGAAGGGCAAAGGAAGTTACCGCCGCGAAGCCTCCCACGATTGGGAGGCTTCGTCGCTTATAGCGGTCTGAAATGGCTCGGACATGTTAAGGTCGCGACTTGATTCGTCTGCCTCGAGACTCGCGTATGTTCGATGCCCCCGCCCCCGGCCTGATGTTCCGCAGCCTGGCCGTGGCCTCTGCCCTCACCCTGCTCAGCTCCTGCGCCGATGCCCCGGCCCAGAAATCCGCTACTGCTCCCCTGCCTCAGGCGACCCAGCCCGCCAGTAAACCCGCTGCAACGCCCGCGCAGATTCCTGTGCAGATGCCCACCATCAGCTTCAGCGCGTGGCGCGATGGTTTCCGCCGCGAAGCCCTGGCCCAAGGCATCGACGCCAGCCTCTTCGACCGAGCCTTCGCCGGCATCACTCCCGATCCGAGCGTGATCACCGCAGACCGCAGCCAACCCGAGTTCACCCGGCCGGTGTGGGAGTACCTGGAAGGCGCCATCTCGCCCTATCGCGTGCGCAAGGGTCAGGCGCTGATAACGGAGAACGCCGCGACGCTGGACGCCATCGAGCAACGCTTCGGCGTGGACCGCGAGCCACTGGTGGCCATCTGGGGCATGGAGAGCAGCTTCGGCCAGTTCATGGGCGACAAGTCGGTGATCCGTTCCCTGGCGACCCTGGCCTACGAAGGCCGTCGCCCCGAGTTCGCCCACGCGCAGCTCCTGGCCGCCTTGCAGATCCTCCAGCACGGCGACATCCAGCCCGACAGCATGCTGGGGTCCTGGGCGGGCGCCATGGGACAGACCCAGTTCATCCCGACCACCTACAACAGCCATGCCGTGGACTTCGATGGCGATGGTCGCCGCGACATCTGGAACTCCTCGGCCGATGCCCTGGCCTCCGCCGCCCACTATCTGCAGGCGTCGGGCTGGCGCAAAGGCCAACCCGCTGCACTGCAGGTGCAGTTGCCACAAGGCTTCGACTACGCCCACGCGGACGGCGACATCCGTAAGTCGGTGGCGCAATGGCAAGCGATGGGCGTACAAGTCGGTCCGCAAGGCGCGAGCCTCGGCAACAACAGCGCCTCCCTGCTACTCCCGGCCGGCCATCGCGGTCCGGCTTTCCTCGTGCTGGACAACTTCCGCGCCATCCTCAAATACAACAACTCCTCGTCCTACGCCCTGGCGGTCAGCCTGCTGGGCGAGCGCTTCGATGGCGGTGGCCAACTCACCGGCAGCTGGCCTCGCGACGAGCGTCCGCTGAGCCGCAGCGAGCGGGTGGAGTTGCAGGAGTCCCTGGCGGGTGCCGGCTACAACCCCGGCGCGGCGGACGGCATCATCGGCGCCAATACCCGCAAGGCGATCCGTGTTTACCAGCAACGCCTGGGGTGGCCGGCGGATGGCTATCCCAACCTGGATCTGCTCAAGCAATTGCGTGAGGGGCGCTGAAGCGCCCTGCCCTTTTTGCGGCTGCCGCACGCGCCCGCCACCAGACGGCTGCGAGTTCGTGCAAACGCCTTTGTGATAAACTGCGCCACCCCTTTTTGCCCCTGCGGCAGCCACGGAGCCACCAGCGGAGCCCGATTTCCGATGTCCGATACAGACTCGTCCAAACACGTCGCGAGCGGCGAAAAGTTCCGTACTGCTCAGGGCATCACCGCAATCAAGGATGGCCAGAAGCGCCGTGCCTCGGCCGAACCCCAGGTGTTCGAGCCCAAGCCCAAGTGGTTGCGGGTAAAGGCACCGGGCGGCAGCCGTTTCGAAGCGGTCAAGCGCAACGTCGGCGAGCATCGCCTGAGCACCGTGTGCCAGGAATCGCACTGCCCGAACATGGGTGAGTGCTGGTCCAACGGCACCGCCACCATCATGCTGATGGGCTCGGTCTGTACCCGCGCCTGCCGCTTCTGCGCCGTGGACACCGGCAACCCCAATGGCTGGCTGGATCTGGAAGAGCCGCAGAACACCGCCAAGTCGGTCGAGCTGATGGCGCTGCGCTATATCGTGCTGACCTCGGTGGATCGCGACGATCTGGACGATGGCGGCGCCAGCCACTACGCCGCTTGCGTACGCGCCATCAAGGCAAACACTCCTCAGGTGGTCGTGGAAGCCCTGACCCCCGACTTCGATGGCGACCACCTGGCCATCGAACGCGTCGTGGATTCCGGCCTGGAGGTGTTCGCGCAGAACGTCGAGACGGTCAAACGCCTGACCCATGTCGTGCGCGACCCGCGCGCGGGCTACGAGAAGACCCTGCGCGTGCTGGAGCACGCCAAGCGCCACCGTCCGGACGTGCTGACCAAGACCAGCCTGATGCTGGGTCTGGGCGAGACGGACGAGGAAATCATCGAAACCATGGATGACCTGCGCGCAATCGGCGTGGACATCCTGACCCTCGGCCAGTACCTGCAACCCACTCGCAACCACCTGCCGGTGAAGCGCTGGGTCAGCCCGGAAGAGTTCAACCGCTTCCGCGATATCGGCCTGGAAAAGGGTTTCATGGAAGTCGCAGCCGGTCCGCTGGTGCGTTCCAGCTACCGGGCTGACCGGGTGTTCGAGAAGAACAACCTGGGTTTGGCGGCGCCGGTGCCGGTACCTGGCCAGGCCCTCGATCCGAGCATCATTCCCGCACTCAATCTGGGCTAAGCCAGCCCGCGAGTGCAGCAAGGCTGGAAACAAAACGGCCCCCTCTTCCGATGGAAGAGGGGGCCGTCGTTTTTTCCGGGGAGTCTGCGACTACTGCGGGTAGCCCAATCGGCGGCGCAGTGCCTGCTCCAGGCGCTGGGCAACCTCGTCGAGCTGCGGCGGCGTGTCGATCAGGTCCTTGAGCTGCACCATCTTCAATCCGGCGTAACCACAGGGATTGATCCGCCAGAACGGCGACAGGTCCATGTCGACGTTGAGCGCCAGGCCGTGGAAGGAGCAGCCGCGGCTGACCCTCAGTCCCAGTGAGGCGATCTTGTCGCCGTTCACGTAGACGCCAGGAGCGTCTGCCTTGGGCGCCGCCTCGACGCCGTAGGCAGCCAGCACATCGACCAGGCTCTGCTCCAGGGCGGTCACCAGCTCACGCACACCCAGTCCCAGGCGACGCAGATCCAACATCACATAGGCCACCAACTGGCCAGGGCCGTGGTAGGTAACCTGGCCACCGCGCTCGACCTGGATGACCGGGATGTCTCCCGTCTCCAGCAGGTGTTCGGCCTTGCCGGCCTGGCCCTGGGTGAACACGCGAGGATGCTGCAGCAGCCAGATTTCGTCGGGCGACTGCGCATCGCGTTCGGTGGTCAGTCGGCGCATCGCTTCCAGGGTCGGCAGGTAGTCCACCAACCCCAGATGACGCACGATGAGTTCGGCGGACGCCACTAGAGGACCATGTGCACGCGGCCGGTGGCGCGCAGGTCGACATGGATCGCTTGCAGTTGGTCGACGCCGGTAGCGGTGATCAGTACCTGCACCGAGAGGAAACGACCATTGCGGCTATCGCGCACCACGAGGGTGCCGGCATCGAGGTCGGGCGCGTGGCGCCGGATGATTTCGATCACCAGGTCGGAGAAACCATCGAAGGAATCGCCGATCACCTTGATGGGATAGCGCTCGCAGGGAAACTCGATTTTCGGGGGTTGTACGTCAGGGGTATCGGTCATGGCAGCGGCGGACTCTTGATCCGCGATGCGGACGCCTCGTTCCCGTACTGGGTGCGAGGCGTCGGCTCAGAAGGTCAGTTGAACAGGCCGTAGAAGAACAGGCGGATGCTATCCCACAGGCGGCGGAAGAAACCACCTTCCTCAACGGTCTCGAGGGCGATCAGATCGGCGCTGTGGACAACCTGGTCTTCCATCTTGACCTCCACCTTGCCGATCACGTCACCCTGCTTGATGGGGGCGATCAGTTGCGGATTCAAGGTCATGCTGGCCTGCAGCTTCTTGGCCTGGCCTTTCGGCAGGGTCAGCGTCAGGTCCTGGGCCAGGCCCGCCTTGGCTTCGCGGACGGCACCCTTCCACACTTGGGCTTTCGCCAGCTCGGCGCCCTTCTGATAGAAGGTCTGGGTTTCGAAGAAGCGGAAGCCGTAGGTCAGCAGCTTCTGGGTTTCGGCGGCACGGGCCTGCTCGCTGTTGGTGCCGAACACCACGGCAATCAGACGCATGTTGTCACGTACGGCGGACGCCACCAGGCAATAGCCGGCTTCGTCGGTGTGGCCGGTCTTCAGGCCGTCGACGGTCTTGTCGCGCCACAGCAGCAGGTTGCGGTTGGGCTGCTTGATGTTGTTCCAGAAGAATTCCTTCTGGGAGTAGATAGCGTAGTGAGCCGGGTCTTCGTAGATGATCCCGCGGGCCAGGGTCGCCATATCGTGAGCGGTGGAGTAGTGCTCAGGATTGGGCAGGCCGGTCGCGTTCATGAAGTGGCTGTTGGTCATGCCGAGCTTCTCGGCAGTGGTGTTCATCATGTCGGCGAAAGCGTCTTCGCTGCCGGCGATGTGCTCGGCCACGGCCACGCTGGCGTCGTTCCCCGACTGGATGATGATGCCGTGCAGCAGGTCGCTCAGGGTCACCTGGGTGTTCACCTGGACGAACATGCGCGAACCGCCGGTGCGCCAGGCGTGTTCACTGATGGTCACCGGGTCGCTCTCGCCGATCTGGCCCTTGCGGATCTCCAGGGTGGCGATGTAGGCGGTCATCAGCTTGGTCAGGCTTGCCGGGGGCAGGCGCTGGTCACCGTTGTTCTCGACCAGGACCTGGCCACTCTGGGCGTCCATCAGAACATAGGATTTGGCGGCCAGTTGCGGCGGCGACGGAATGATCTGCTGGGCCGCCATGGAGACCGGCGCGACGATGAGCAGGGCTGCGGGCAGAAGTACGCGTTTGGCAAAGCTGAAGATGTTCATCCGTCTCTCTGAGAAATAGCTAATGGTCTATCAGGCCCTTGCGGGCAAAGAAGAAGCCGTCAGTCCGGCTTCACCAGGGTGGGCTGGCCGAGCTTGGCCAGGCGCACGGAGTTTTGCACCTCTTGTGCTTCACCCTGAGTTCCGATCGGCCCCAGGCGTACCCGGTGCAGTATCTGCTGGTTGCGCACGACCGAGCTGATGAAGACTGGCGCACTCACCGTCTCGCTCAGCTTGGCCTTGAGGAGTTCCGCAGCGTCCGGATTGGCGAAGGCGCCCACCTGGAGATACAGGCCAGACGCTGCGAGTGAATCGTTTTTTTTTGCGTCGATCTGCACGGGCAGCACGGCGGCGGCATGTTGCTGCGGCGGCGGGGTGTATTGCTCGATCGGCGCGGCGGCGACCTGCACGGCAGGCTGGGGTTGAGCTTGAGGTTTCGCCTGTGCAGCCATCTTCGGCTGGGCGAGGACCATGGGCACCGGACGCCCCTGGGCAGCCCACCACTCATGGGGATCGATGCCCTCGACCTTGACGCGGGCGGTACCGGTCTCGGCGTAGCCAAGCTTCTTCGCCGCCGCGAAGGACAGGTCGATGATGCGATCGGAATAGAACGGACCCCGGTCGTTGACCCGCAGGATCACGGTGCGGCCGTTGTCGAGGTTGGTCACCCGGACATAGCTCGGCAGCGGCAAGGTCTTGTGCGCAGCGGTCATGCCGTAGAGGTCATAGGCCTCGCCATTGGCGGTGGCCTGGCCGTGGAACTTGGTGCCGTACCAGGACGCCGTGCCTACCGCCTGATAACGACGCGCGTCATTCATCGGGTAGTAGGTCTTGCCCAGCACGGTGTAGGGATTGGCCTTGATCGAGCCGTAATGCGGCATCGGCACGGCATCGGGAATACGCGAGACATCGACGTCCCACCATGGCGCGCCGTCCCTGTGGGGACGCGCATAGTCTCCAGGACCGGAAATCTGCCCGCCCGGTTGGACCGGTTCCGGCGCTCGGCTGCTCGAGCAGCTGGCCAGCAACAATGCTACGGCGCCGTAGACAGCGACTCTTATCGTTTGTGGCATCGGTTAACGCCCGCCCCTTGCGTTGACCAGCAGTTCGGATAGCTGATGCACTGCCATGGCATACATCGCGCTGCGATTGTAGCGGGTAATGACGTAGAAGTTCGGCAGTCCCATCCAGTACTCCGCCCCTTCGTCACCCTCCAGCTTGAAAGCCGTAACCGGCACATCATCGCGCAGTGCGTCGCTGCTTGCCCAGCCCAGCGTCCTAAGATCGCCGACGTTCTTCACCGGGTCCAGTCCCTGGGTCAACCCTTCGTCGATTCGATCGCCCCGAACCTGAGCGCGGGTGACGACCGGAGCACCGGCGACCCAGCCATGGCGCTTGAAGTAGCTGGCGACGCTGCCGATGGCATCCACCGGGTTGTTCCAGATGTCGATGTGACCGTCGCCGTCGAAGTCCACGGCATAGGCGCGGAAGCTGCTCGGCATGAACTGCGGCAAGCCCATGGCGCCGGCGTAGGAGCCTTTGAGCATCAGCGGATCGACCTGCTCTTCGCGGGCCAGCAGGAGGAACTCCTTGAGCTGTTTGCGGAAGAAGTCGGCGCGCGGCGGGTAATCGAAGCCAAGAGTGGACAGCGCATCGATCACGCGGAAGTTGCCGGTGTTGCCGCCATAGAAGGTCTCGACGCCGATGATCGCGACAATGACCTGGGCCGGCACGCCGTATTCCTTCTCGGCACGGGCCAGGGCCTCGGCGTGCTGATTCCAGAAGGTGACACCCTTCTGGATGCGTGCCGGGGTGATGAAGATCGGGCGGTAGTCCTTCCAGGGCTTGACCCGCTCTGCAGGCCGGGAAATGGCGTCGAGGATGGACTGCTTGCGTTCCACTTCACGGAACAGGTCCACCAGTTGCTCGCCAGCGAAACCGTAGTCACGGGTCATCTCGGCGACGAACTCGGCCACCTGCGGCGATCCCTCGTAGTCTCCGGAAAATGCAGGTGCGGCTGCCCCCAGCAGTCCCACCAGGGCAGCCCCGGAGGCTGCCAACTGCATCCATTTGCGCAGTGCTTTCAAATCATTCACTCGTTTCAAACCTGGGCGATCCATTTGCGATGGGTATGGATCGCCATCAACACCCCAAACCCTGACAGCAGCGTCACCAGATGGGTTCCGCCGTAGCTAATGAAGGGCAGGGGCACCCCCACGACCGGCAGCAGTCCACTGACCATGCCGATGTTGACGAACACGTATACGAAGAAGGTCATGGTCAGACTGCCTGCCAGCAACTTGCCGAACAGGGTCTGCGCCTGGGCAGTGATCACCAGGCCACGGCCGATCAGGAGCAGGTAGACCAGAAGCAGCAGGCAGGCGCCCACCAGGCCGAACTCTTCGCCGAGGACGGCAATGATAAAGTCCGTGTGGCTTTCGGGCAAAAAATCCAGGTGCGACTGAGTGCCCAGTAGCCAGCCCTTGCCGAACACCCCGCCCGAACCGATCGCCGCCTTGGACTGGATGATGTTCCAGCCGGTGCCCAGCGGATCGCTCTCCGGATCGAGGAAGGTCAGTACACGCTGCTTCTGGTAGTCGTGCAGCACGAAGTACCACATGGCCACCGCCACTGGCACCACCGCCGCCACCGCGCCGGCGATCCAGCGCCACTGCAGGCCTGCCATGAACAGCACGAAGGCGCCGGACGCCAGGATAAGCAAGGCGGTGCCGAGGTCGGGCTGCTTCAGGATCAACACGAAGGGCATCAGGATCAGCACCAGGCTGATGGCGATGTGCTTGAGCTTGGGTGGAAGGTTGTGCCGCGACAGGTACCAGGCGATGGTCGCCGGCATGATGATCTTCATGAATTCCGAGGGCTGGAAGCGGATCACGCCGGGGATGTTGATCCAGCGGGTGGCGCCCATCGCCGTGTGCCCCATGATTTCCACAACCCCCAGTAATGCGACTCCGACCACGTAGGCCAGGGGCACCCAACGGGCCATGAAGCGGGGCTCGAACTGGGCGATGACGATCATCGCGCCAATACCCAGACCGAAGGAGCTGGCCTGCTTCATCAGCAGGTCCCAATGCTTGCCGCTTGCCGAGTAGAGAACGAACAGGCTACCGGCCGCGAGCATCAGGATGATCAGCAGCAGCCAGCCATCGATGTGCAGGCGCTGCAGGAGTGTGGCGCGGCGCTTGAGCACGTCCTCCTGGGAGATGGTGCGGTCGAAGTTGCTGTTCATCGATTGGCGCTCTGCTGCTCGGCCAGCGGTTGCGGTGGCCGGAACTCGGGTTTCAACTGGCCGTCGTCGCCGAGGAGCCAGGCATCCATCACCTGCTTGACCACCGGCGCGGCAACGCCCGAACCGGATTCGCCGTTCTCCACCATCACCGCCACGGCGATCTTCGGATCTTCAGCCGGGGCGAAGGCAACGAACAGGGCATGGTCACGGTGGCGCTCCTGCACCTTGGAGCGGTCGTACTTCTCGCCCTGCTTGATGGCCACCACCTGGGCGGTCCCGGATTTGCCGGCGATACGGTAGACGGAGGACGCGCCGACCTTGTGCGCCGTACCACGCGCGCCATGGACCACCTGCTCCATGCCATTGCGGCCGGCATCCCAGTATTTCGGGTCGCGGAGGATAATGTCCGGCATCGGGTTCGGGTCGATCGGCGGCTGCCCCTCGATGGTCTTGGCCAAGTGCGGACGGATCCATTTGCCGCGATTGGCCATCAGCGCGACAGCCTGGGCGAGTTGCAGCGGCGTGGACTGCATGTAGCCCTGGCCGATGCCGAGAATGAGGGTTTCGCCCGGATACCACGCCTGGCGATAACGGGCACGCTTCCAGTCACGCGACGGCATCAGACCGGGGGACTCTTCGAACATATCGAGGGCCACACGTTGCCCGAAGCCGAAGCGGCTCATGTAGTCATGCAGGCGATCGATGCCCATTTTATGCGCAAGATCGTAGAAATAGGTGTCATTTGACCGCATGATCGCGGTTTCCATGTTCACCCAGCCGTCGCCACTGCGGTTCCAGTTACGGTACTTGTGGTCGTAGTTCGGCAGTTGGTAGAAGCCCGGGTCGAATACGCGGGAGGCGGGCGTCACCACGCCTGCGTCCAGGCCGGACACCGCCACCATCGGTTTGATCGTCGAGCCTGGCGGGTACAGACCGCGCAACACGCGGTTGTAGAGCGGCCGATCGATGGAGTCGCGCAACTCAGCGTAGGCCTTGAAGCTGATGCCGGTGACGAAGGGGTTGGGGTCGAAGCTGGGCTGGCTGACCATCGCTAGCACGTCGCCAGAGGACGGTTCGATGGCGACGATGGCGCCACGCCGACCTGCCAGGGCTTGCTCGGCTGCTTCCTGCAGACGGACATCGAGGGTCAGCACGAGGTCCTTGCCGGGTTTCGGGTCCGTCCGCTTGAGCACACGCAGCACGCGGCCACGGGCGTTGGTCTCGACTTCCTCGTAACCCACTTCGCCGTGCAACTGGTCTTCGTAGAAGCGCTCGATGCCGGTCTTGCCGATGTGGTGGGTGCCGCTGTAGTTCACCGGATCGAGCTGCTTGAGCTCTTTCTCGTTGATCCGGCCGACATAACCCACGGAATGGGCGAAATGCGCGCCCTGCGGATAGTGGCGCACCAACTGCGCCACGACGTCCACGCCAGGCAGGCGGAATTGGTTCACCGCCACGCGGGCGATCTGCTCTTCGGTCAGCTCGAACAAGATGGGGACCGGCTCGAAGGGCCGGCGCCCCTGCCGCATGCGCTTCTCGAACAGCGCGCGATCATCCGGCGTCAGTTGCAGCACCTCGACTATCACGTCGAGGGTTTTCTCCCAGTCGGCAGCCCGTTCGCGCGTGACGCTGAGGCTGAAGCTGGGCCGGTTGTCCGCGATGATCACGCCATTGCGGTCGAAGATCAGCCCGCGAGTGGGCGGAATCGGCTGCACATGGACTCGATTGTTCTCGGACAGCGTCGAGTGATACTCGTACTGGATCACCTGCAGGTAATAGAGCCGGGCGATCAGCACGCAAGTCAGCAGCAGCACCGCCACCGCGCCCACGACCACGCGCCGACGCACCAGGCGGGCGTCTTTCTCATGGTCTTTCAGGCGAATCGGCTGCGGCATGGACAGGGCTTACTTGTGATAAGGGTGGCCGGACAACACGGTCCAGGCGCGGTAGATCTGCTCGCCGATGAGGATGCGAACCAGCGGGTGCGGCAAGGTCAGCGGCGACAGCGACCAACGCTGCTCGCTGCGCGCGCAAACCTCCGGCGCCAGCCCTTCCGGGCCGCCGACCATGAGGTTGACGGTGCGCGAATCGAGACGCCAGCGGTCCAGCTCGGCGGCCAGCTGCTCAGTGCTCCAGGGCCGACCTTGGACTTCCAGGGTCACGATGCGTTCCCCCGGCTGGACCTTGGCCAGCATGGCCTCGCCCTCCTGGCGGATCATCCGCGCCACGTCGGCATTCTTGCCACGCGTGGTCAGGGGAATCTCCACCAGTTCCAGGCTAAGCTCGGAAGGCAGGCGCTTGACGTACTCGTGCCAACCCTCTTCCACCCAGCGCGGCATCCGCGTGCCGACAGCGATCAGACGTAGACGCAAGGGACGCCCCGCTTATTCGTGGCTGTGGTGCGCGCGGCTCTGCTCGGCGCCCTGCCACAGGCGCTCCAGGTCATAGAACTGGCGGGTGGCGACCTGCATCACATGCACCACGACATCGCCCAGGTCCAGCAGGGCCCACTCGCCGCCGTCCAGGCCTTCGCTGCCCAGGGGACGCACGCCTTGTTCCTTGACCTTCTCCAGCACGTTCTCGGCCATGGATTTGACGTGACGGCCGGAGGTACCGCTGGCAATCACCATGAAGTCGGTGATGCTGGTCTTGCCACGTACGTCGATGGTGGTGATTTCCTGACCTTTCAGGTCTTCCAGGGCCGCGATGGCGACCTTGACGAGTTCTTCGTTTTGCATCGAGTTCAACTACCTCAGTGAATCAGTTCGGCGCACGGTAAAGGTCGTGCGCATGGATATAGGCCAATACGGCGTCGGGCACTAGAAAGCGCGCCGAGCGCCCCTCCCCCAGCAATTGGCGAATCTGGGTGGCGGAAATTGCCAAGGGGGTCTGCCAGACGAAGGCTATCTGCCCGGCCGGCCCCTGTAGGGATTGCGGGTCGACGGCGCTACGCGCCGCCAACAGGTCACGCAGGTCTTCCGGAGCCTCGCTGTCGGCATCCGGACGTTGCAGGACCAGGATGTGACAGTGGTCGAGCAGCTCGCTCCAGCGATGCCAGCTCGGCAGTCCACAGAAGGCATCCCAGCCGACCAGCAGGAACAACTGGTCATCGGCGTCCAGCTCGGCACGCAGGGACTCCAGCGTCTCGATGGTCCAGGACGGCCGCTCGCGCTTGAGCTCACGGTCGTCCACCACCAGCGGCGCTACGCCGGCTACGGCCAATCGCACCATTTCCAGGCGCTGCGCAGCAGACACTCGCGGGCTGTCGCGGTGCGGCGGCCGCGCACTGGGAATCAGGCGCAGCTCGTCGAAACCGAACTGCTCGGCCACCTCGACGGCGCTGCGCAGATGACCGATGTGCACAGGATCGAACGTGCCGCCGAAGAGACCGATGCGCTTGCCCATCAGGTGCGTACGTGACCGTCGCCGAAGACCACGTACTTCTCGCTGGTCAGGCCTTCCAGACCGACCGGCCCACGGGCGTGCAGCTTGTCAGTGGAGATGCCGATCTCCGCGCCCAGGCCGTACTCGAAACCATCGGCGAAGCGGGTCGAGGCGTTGACCATCACCGAAGCGGAATCCACTTCAGTGAGGAAACGCCGGGCATCACTGAAGTTCTCGGTGATGATCGCGTCGGTGTGCTGCGAGCCGTAGGCATTGATGTGCTCGATGGCCTGATCGAGGCCGTCGACGATGCGGATCGAGAGGATCGGCGCGTTGTACTCGGTGCGCCAGTCCTCTTCGGTCGCCTCCAGGACGTCTTTGCCCAGCAGCGCGCGGGTGGCGGCGTCGCCGCGCAACTCCACACCCTTGTCGCGGTAGATGGCGGCCAGGGGCGGCAAGACGCGGGCGGCAATGCCCTCGTGCACCAACAGGGTTTCCATGGTGTTGCACGGCGCATAGCGCTGGGTCTTGGCGTTGTCGGCCACGCGGATCGCCTTGTCCAGGTCGGCGGCGACGTCGATGTAGACGTGGCAGATGCCGTCGAGGTGCTTGATCACCGGCACCTTGGCCTCGCGACTGATGCGCTCGATCAGGCCTTTGCCGCCGCGCGGGACGATCACGTCGACGAACTCCGGCATGCTGATCAGCGCGCCCACGGCAGCACGGTCGGTGGTTTCCACCACCTGCACCAGCTCGCTCGGCAGGCCGGCTTCGGCCAGGCCTTTCTGGATGCAGCGGGCGATTGCCTGGTTGGAATGAATGGCCTCGGAACCGCCGCGCAGGATGGTGGCGTTGCCGGACTTCAGGCAAAGGCTGGCGGCATCGATGGTCACGTTCGGCCGCGATTCGTAGATGATCCCGATCACACCCAGCGGCACGCGCATCTTGCCCACCTGGATACCGGACGGCAGGTAGCGCATGTCGCGGATCTCGCCGATGGGGTCCGGCAGGGTGGCGACCTGACGCAGGCCCTCGATCATGTCGTCGATGCGCGCCGGGGTGAGTGCCAGGCGATCGAGCATGGCTGGCTCGAGGCCATTGGCCCGGCCATTGGCCAGGTCCTGCTCATTGGCGGTGGACAGCTCGGCACGAGCTGCATCCAGGGCATCGGCGGCAGCCAGCAGGGCGCGGTTCTTCTGCGCGGTGCTGGCACGGGCGGCCACGCGCGAGGCGGCGCGTGCGGCGCGGCCAAGGCGGGTCATGTAATCGAGAACGGACTCGGTCATGGTCTCGGGTTCTGGCGAAAGGAAAGCGGCTGATTATAGCGGCCGCGCTCGCCCGCGCCCAGCGGCGCCGGGCGGATGGTAGACAGGCCATTCCACGGGCCTTTTCGGTAACGACGCAAGCCTCGGCCCAGGCGGGCCGCGACCGGGACGGTTACACCCGGCCGCCGCGCCCGCCCGAAGGTTGGGTAAACAAAAGTGTCTCCGCTGTTTACCTTCCAATTGCAGTCGTCGCAGAAGAACAAGAAGCGCCCCGGCGCCGGAGAATCCGCCATGCGTTACCAGACCGACTTCGCCCCCCAGCATCTGAATGATGCGCCCCGTGTCGTCCAGGTCGGCCCCTGGACCCTGCACTACCAAGCCTTCTCCCAGCACGCAGAAGACACTCGCGAACCGATCCTGATGCTTGGCGGCGCCTTCCAGAGTTTCCGCTCCTTCGTCTCCGAAGTGCAGGAACTGTTGCCCCGCCATCCGGTGATACTGCTCGATCTCCCGAGCCAGGGCGGCAACCTGCAACTGGCGCCCGAGCTTTCGCTCGAACAGCTGGCTGACCTGATCGCCGCCTTCGCCGAAGAACTCCGGTTACCGCCGCTGATGCCCATCGGCCTGTCCTACGGCTCCGCCCTGGCAGCCCTGTTCGCGGTTCGCCATCCACGGCATTGCGCGCGCCTGCTGCTCGCTGGAATCACCGCGTTCGGCCGCCCCGGCGCCCGCCGGATGCTGGAAGAAAGCCTGGACCTGCTGGCCGAAGGCCAGGTCCAGCGCTTCGCCCAAGGCGCCCTGACCGGTCTGATCAATCCCCTGCGCCTGGAGGAAACCGGCATCTCGCTGGTCTTTCGCAAGGCACTTTTGCGACAGATGCAGCGTCTTTCCCCGCAGGAACTCGAACGATACCGGCAAAACAGCCAACGCCTGCTGGATTTTCAAGGCTTCGCGCACCACCCGGCTTGCCCCACCCTGGTGCTGGCCGGCGAGTTCGATCACTTCACCCAGCCCTGGGAGCACGCGAGCTTTGCCGCAGCCTGCAGCGATGCCGATTGCGCACTTATCCACAATGGCGATCACCTCGCCCAGTTCGAACAGCGCGAGGCCTGCGCCAGCTTCTACCGTCCGTTCCTCCTCGGCAGCGCCCTGCCCCTTGCCGCCCCTGGCGCTACGCGCCTGGCCCGCAACCGTCTGGACCGCCTGGAACGACGGCAGGAGCCGCGCCTGGCCCCATTGAACCGGCGCGGCCGGCTGCTTCACGACGAAGCAGGTGAGTGGCCGGTGGAAGTCAACGAACTGGGTTTCTTCGGCGGCCTGCTGGCCGGCAACCTGCCAAGCGCACTGCCCTCGCGTGGATGGCGCCTGCAGGCTGGCGATCTGCCGGAACTGGATGTCCTGCCCTTGCGCCACGAGGGCGATTGCCTCGCCCTGGTCTTCCCCCACACCGATGCGCAGGCCAGCGACGCGCTGGCCGCACAGGTGGTGCAGGCGGAGCCGCGCGCGGTGGTTAACGCGTGACGACAGGGAAGTCGCCTTTGGCTTTTTCTTGTGGGGGCGAATTCATTCGCTATGGGACGCGGAGCGACCCCAGCCTGCCTGCACGCCGATCCTCCGGCTCGGGTAACGTGTAGGAGCGAGCTTGCTCGCGAAAAGATCTCGCCCGGGCTGTTCGCGAGCAAGCTCGCTCCTACAGAAAATCCGACTTCAACCTGCCCATCGGAGCATTTCGATCGTCACAGGCAAACCCGATAACTCATGACCACACCCTCAGGACGTGGTTTCCCGAGCTCAAATGAATCCGCCCTCCGGCCATCACACTCGTCCCTCCACCACCCTCACCAGCGCCGGCCCGGTATCCGCCAGCGCCGACTCCAGCTCCTTCGGGTCATGCACCCGGACTTCTCCGAAGCCGCAGCCTTGAAAGCCCGAAACGATGGCAGCATCTCCCCGGTAATGCAGGTAATAGCGACCTCGGGTCAGCCGCCCAACCAGATCGATGCCCCAGCGCAACTGGCGATAGCGTGGATGCTCGCGCAGGTCGGGATAGAGATCAGTGAGGTAGGTGGCAGCCGGGAACTGCTTCAGCTGGTCCGCCAACCGGCTCCAGAAGGCTTCTATCACCGGGAGTTCGAAGTAGTTCACCAACCCTTCGGTGATTACCAGCACCGGCGCGTCATGATCGAGCCCGGAAAACAGCGCCTGCAGGTCGTTCACGCCCTGTTCGGCGAGGATATCCACAGGGCGCACCTGATGCCGCGCGCCCAGCCAGCCTTCTTCGTGGAGCAACAGGCGCTTGCGTGCAGCCATGGGTGGCAGGTCGGCCTCCAGGTAACGCAGCTCCGGATAGCGGGAACAGAAGCGCCGTCCCCGGGGTGACAGACCGCAGGCAATCTCCACGACCTGGCGTACCCCGCGCCGCTCGATGGCCTCGCTCAGCAGCGCATCGATCAACAGATGGCGCTGCAGCAGGAAGCGCTCGACATCCAACCCGAACGCCACCCGCGCGCCCCAGCTCACGGGCGCCAGCACGCCATGGGCGAAGCGTCCGAAAGGCGTAACGAAGGGGGCTTCGGCAAGCTGGTGGCGATACCAGACGTAACCGGTGTAGTGCGCACTGGGGGTGATGTGGGCACTGTCGAGACGGGCAGCTCGGGACATGGCAGCGGGCTCTTGTTATTTTGCGTGACGATTCCGACGCCGGCGTTCAGCTTCGGCTCAGCATGCTTCCGTATAATCGCGAGCCTATTCCGACCCGTAACCCTGCGACAGCCCCATGTCCTGCGATCCCATCCTTAGTTTGCCCTGGCCGGGTGCCCGCCCGCTGACCGATGCCTTTTTCGACCGCGACGCCCAGCAAGTGGCCCGCGAGCTGCTGGGCAAAGTGATTCGCCACCGGGCAGGCGACCGCTGGCTCTCGGCCCGCATCATCGAGACCGAGGCCTATTACCTGGTGGACAAGGGCAGCCACGCGTCCCTCGGCTACACGCACAAGCGCCGCGCGCTGTTCCTCGATGGCGGGCACATCTATATGTACTACTCCCGTGGCGGTGACTCGCTGAACTTCAGCGCCCACGGCGCCGGCAACGCGGTGCTGATCAAGTCCGGGCATCCCTGGGTGGACGCCATCTCCCCCGCCGACGCCCTGGCCGCCATGCAACGCAACAACCCCGACGCCCAGGGACAGCCCCGCCCCGCCGAGCGCCTCTGCGCCGGCCAGACGCTGCTGTGCAAATCCCTTGGCCTGAAAGTGCCCGACTGGGACGGCCAGCGCTTCGACTGGCAGCGCCTGTTCGTCGAAGACGTCGACGAACGTCCCGCCTGCATCATCCAGACCGCGCGCCTGGGCATCCCCCACGGCCGCGATGAACACCTGCCTTACCGCTTCGTCGATGCCGCCTATGCTCGCCATTGCACACGCAACCCGCTGCGCCGCGGGCAGGTCGAAGGATTCGACTACACGCTGATCGAGGACACACCCGCATGAGTCAATGGTTCGACCAGGTCACCGCCTGGCTTGGCGCCAACCCGGAATGGTTGGGCCTGGCCATTTTCCTGATCGCCTGCATCGAATGCCTGGCCATCGCCGGCATCGTCGTACCGGGCGTGGCGCTGCTGTTCGCCGTCGGCGTGATGGCCGGCAGCGGCGCACTGGAACTTTGGCAGACCCTGCTCCTGGCCTACTGCGGCGGCCTGGTGGGCGACATGATCTCCTACGGCCTGGGGCGACGCTTCCACCAGAACATCCGCCGTCTGCCCTTGCTGCGCGACCACCCCGAATGGATCACCGGCGCTGAGAATTACTTCCAGCGCTATGGCATCGCCAGCCTGCTGGTGGGCCGCTACATCGGCCCGCTGCGTCCCATGCTGCCGATGGTGGCGGGCATGCTCGACATGCCCTTCCCGCGCTTCGTCGCCGTCAGCATGCTGGCAGCCGCAGGCTGGGCCGTGGCCTACCTGGTTCCCGGCTGGGCCACCGGCGCGGCACTGCGCCTGCCGCTGCCGGAAGGCTTCTGGAGCGAAGCCGGGGTCGTGATAGTCGTGGTCGTCGCCATGCTCGGCCTGATCATCCACAGCACGCTTCGTGAGAAGCGCTCGGCCAACCCATTGGCGGCCGGACTGTGCCTGGCGGCCCTGGGCGCCCTGTTGATCGGCTGGCCACACCTGCAGGCCCTGGACCAGGGATTGATGGCGCTGGTTCAGGAGCAGCGCCGGGACGGCTTCGATCATTGGATGGTGCTGGTCACTCGTGTCGGCGACTTCAAGACCCAGTTGCTCGCCGGCGCGCTGCTCGGCGCCCTGTTGCTGCTACTGCGCCAGTGGCGCCCAGCCTGCTTTGCCATCGGCACCCTGCTGATCACGGGGCTGGCCAATACCGGCCTCAAGCACCTCTACGCACGCGCACGCCCCGAGGTTCTGGTCGAGCCGCTCACCACGTTCAGTTTCCCCAGTGGCCACAGCTCGGCGGCCTTCGCGTTCTTCCTGGTACTGGGGATTCTGGCCGGGCGCGGCCAGCCGGGGCGCCTGCGCCTGACATGGCTGCTGCTGGCCTGCTTGCCGGCGCTGGCCATTGCCCTGTCGCGGGTCTACCTCGGCGTGCACTGGCCCACCGACATCCTCGCCGGCGCCTTGCTGGCTGGCGGCATCTCGGCGGCCGGTCTCGCACTGATGCAGCGTGCGGCGCCACTGACTGCAATGAGTGCGAGGGTGTGGGCGCTGATCCTGCCGGCCTGCCTGGCCCTGCTCGGCGGAGTCGCCACCTGGGCCCTGCCGGAAGCGCTGGCGCGTTACGGCTACTAGCTGCTGCATCAGGCCCGACAGGAAATATCAGGCGATGGATTCGCCCTCGCCCTGCAGCTGATCCAGCAGGCCCTGGAGGAAATCCAGACGTTCGTCAGGATCGCTCAAGGTCAGCAGGTGGATCTTTTCCTTGATGTGGAACGGCAGCAGGTAGGACAGCTGATTGGCCAGCGCCTGCTGCCCGTCCACCACGCCGCCCATACCCAGGCCCTGGACCATGGGGTGCTCGGCCAGGGCGTTGAGCAATGCGGCCAGGTCAGCATGCTCCCCACGCAGGGGGCGCTCAGGCTCATCGGCCAGCCATTCGACTTCGGCGAGGGTCAGTTGGTCGCGCAGCACTTCCGCCTTGCTCACATGAAAGCGCCGCCCACCTTCCACACGGATACCCAGCAAACCGTTGGGACGCTGCTGCCAGTCGCGGATCAGTGCCTCGCAGCCGATGGCGGCGAAGCGGCTGGCCGCCTCGCCCACTTCCTGGCCTTCGAGGATGCAGACCACGCCGAAGCCCTCGCCCTGCTTCATGCAGCGCCCCAGCATGTCCAGGTAGCGCGCCTCGAATATCTGCAAGTCCAGCGTGCAACCCGGAAACAGCACGGTGTTGAGCGGAAACAACGGCAACTTCATGCATCGACCTCAAGCAATCATGGCAACGGCGAGCGGCAGCAGCACCGCTGTGGCGACACCCATGAGGCTCATCGCCAGGGCGGCGAACGCACCGCACTCCTCGCCTTCCTGCAAAGCCCGCGCGGTGCCCACGGCGTGAGCGGTGAGTCCCAGGGCCATGCCCTGTGCCGCCGGGTGACGTACACCGCAGCGGCGCAGCAGCTCCGGACCGAGAATGGCGCCGAGCACGCCGGTGATCAGCACGAACACCGCCGCCAGGGCCGCCACGCCGCCAAGCTGCTCGGCCACCAGCATGGCGATGGGCGAGGTCACCGACTTCGGCAACAGCGTCATCAGGACCATGCGCTCGGTGCCGAACCACCAGCCCAGTACAGCTACCGACAGCGTAGCGAAGAGCCCACCGAACACCAGTGTCAGCAGGGTCGGCCAGAACAGCTGGCGAATTCGCCGCAGGTTGAGGAAGAGCGGTACGGCCAGCGCGACAGTGGCCGGACCGAGGAAGACCGTCAGCAACTGCGTGCTCTGGCGGTACTCCTGGTAGGTGATACCGAAGGCCAGCAGCACACCGATCAGCAGCAGCATGGACAGCAGCACCGGCTGCAGGAATACCCAGCGGGTCTTCTCGTACGCCGCCAGGGCAAGTTGATAGGCCGCCAGGGTCATGCCGAAGCCGAACAGCGGGTGATGCACGATCGCTTGTATCGCGGCTTGCCAGTCGAGGCTCATGTGTCCTCCCGGCGATTTGCCTGTCGATCGATGAGCTTCTGCATCAGCCAGCCAGAGAAGAGGAAGGTCGCCAACAGGGACAGCACCAGCGCGCCGACGATGGCCCAGAAGTCCGCCCAGATGGCCTGCGCATACACCATCACGCCCACTGCCGGAGGCACCAGCAGCAGCGGCAGGTAGCGCAGCAGGCTGCTGGCGGCCAGGCTCAGCGGCTCGCTTACTTCGCCGCGCACCAGCAGATAGAGAAAGAGCAGCACCAGGCCGATGATGGGCCCGGGCAGCATGGACAGGAACAGGGCATTGAGCCCGCTACCGATCAGCTGGAACAGCACCAGCCAGGTCAGTCCGCGCAACAGCATGAAATTCTCCACGGGTCAGGTCCGGCCAGGCAGGGCCTCGGCCGGGACGGGGGCATTATAGGCTCGCCCGACGCCTCGCTATAACCCGCCATTCGCAGGGGGCATGGCGTCTTGACCCGACGGGTCCGGCATGATGATCTAAGCGCTGCATGCAAGACCGGGCTCACCCCCGAATCAATAAGAATTACAACACTGCATCCAAGGAGGATGACGTAATGGCGTTCGTACCAGTAGCGGAACTGAAGAACTACGTTGGCAAGGAACTCGGCCACTCGGACTGGATAAGCATCGACCAGAACCGCATCAACCAGTTCGCCGAATGCACCGAAGACCACCAGTTCATCCATGTCGACCCGGAGCGCGCCAAGCAGACGCCCTTCGGCTCCACCATCGCCCACGGCTTCCTCAGTCTGTCGCTGATTCCGAAGCTGATCGACGGCCTGCTGGTCCTGCCCGAAGGCGCGAAGATGGTGGTCAACTACGGCCTCGACAGCGTGCGTTTCATCCAGCCGGTCAAGGTCGACTCCCGTGTGCGCCTGGCCGTGAAGGTCATCGACGTCAACGAGAAGAACCCCGGCCAGTGGCTGATCAAGGCCCTTTGCACCCTGGAGATCGAAGGCCAGCAGAAGCCCGCGTACATCGCCGAGTCCCTCAGCCTCTGCTTCGTCTGAGCCGCTCCTCGCCGCCAAAAAAGCCCGCAATAGCGGGCTTTTTTGCGCCACACTGAAAGGCAGATGCCGATTAGGACAAGGACCCCGATGAAGCCGTTTCTGCCCCTCACCCTCGCCATCCTGCTCACAGCCTGCGGCGAGGGCGAACCCCTGACGCCGCCGGACGCGCGCCTGCCGGATGGTTCCCGCTATCGCGGTGAACTGGTCGATGGCCTGCTGCAGGGACCGGGCCGTCTCGACTACAACAACGGCACCTGGTTCGAAGGTCAGTTCAAGGATGGCCAGCCAGAGGGCCAGGGCGAATGGCATGGCCCCAGCGGCCTGGTCTACATCGGCGAATTCAAGGCGGGCCTGTTCCATGGCCAGGGCCGCCTCGCATACGGAAACGGCACTACCTACGAAGGCGGCTTCGCCCAGAACCAGTTCCACGGCGAAGGCACCCTGCGCCAGGGCGAGGTCACCTATCGCGGCCAGTTCCACAACGACAAATACCAGGGCTTCGGCATCCTCGAATGGACCGACGGCAGCAATTACCAGGGGCTCTTCAAGGCCGGCCAGCCAGAGGGCGAAGGCGTCCGCACCGATGAAGCCGGCAACCGTTTCAGCGGACGTTTCAAACGCGGCCAGCTGGTGGGCCAAGGAGCCTATCAGGGGCAGGACGGCTCCAGTTATATCGGTGAGTTCCGCAACAGCCTGTTCGACGGCAAGGGACGCTTCACCAGTGGTGACGACGATGTCTGGAGTGGCACCTTCAAGGAAGGCAACCTGGTTGGCCAGGGCGAATTCACCGGCGCCGACGGCAGCCACTACGTGGGGCACTTCCGGCACTGGCGCTACCAGGGCGAAGGCATCCTTTCGCTGGCCGACGGCAGCCGTTACCAGGGGAACTTCAGCGACGGGCTCTACAGCGGCACTGGCAGCCTGACGCGATCGGATGGCAAGCAGGAAACCGGCACCTGGCAGGACGGGGTCCGCATCCGCGACGAAAAGGGCAAGGCCCTGCCCGACCCACTGGAAATAGGCCTGCTGGCCCAGGGTCACCTGCTCGAGCAGGCCATCGATGCCCTGCCGGTCTCCACGCCGGAGGTGGAGCTTTACTCCATCACCCTCGCCGGCGACGGTCGCCAGAGCGTATTCCTGCGTGAAGCGGATTACGTCTCCAGACTCCTGGCCGAACGCTTCGGCGCCCACGGTCAGCTCACCCTGGTCAATCACCGCGAACACATGGCCGACCGCCCGCTGGCCACCCGCGAAAGCCTGTCCCGTGCCATCAAGGCCGTCGCCAGGCGCAGCGGCCCGGAAGACCTGGTGTTCATCTACCTCACCAGCCACGGCTCACCGACCCACGAACTGGCCCTGGAGCAACCTGGCCTTCAGTTGGGCCACCTGCCGGCACAGGAACTTGCGGACCTGCTCACCCCTCTCAAGGACAGGTACAAGGTGCTGGTGATCTCCGCCTGCTACTCCGGCGGATTCATTCCACCTCTCAAGGACGACAGAACCTTGATCATGACTGCGGCGCGTACCGATCGCGTCTCCTTCGGCTGCTCCGAAGAGAATGACTTCACCTATTTCGGCCGAGCGCTGTTCGCTGACGCCTTCAGCGAAACCGACGATCTGGAGCGCGCATTCGGCATCGCCCGGGAGAAAGTCGCCGAACGCGAGAAGGCCGACGACTTCGAGGCCTCGGAACCGCAGATCTGGGCGCCCAAGGGTGTCACCGCGCGCTGGCGTGCACTTCGCGAATACCAGGCGGAACAGGCCCTGACCGCACAGAGCGCCGAGGACCCCGACAAAACCGCTCTTAGTCACTAAGCTCAGTGTGTATCAGCGGAGAAACAGCATGCATTTGACGCCCCAGCCCATACTGCTCGCCGGCGCCACTGGATTGACCGGCGAGCACCTGCTCGACCGCCTGCTCAACGAACCCACGGTAGCCCGTGTCCTGGCCCCGACCCGGCGCCCGCTGGCTGAACACCCGCACCTGCTGAACCCCGTCGGTCCGCTGGCCGAACTGCTGCCGCAATTGGAGGGAAAGGTCGACGTCGCCTTCTGCTGCCTGGGTAGCACCATCCGCCAGGCCGGCTCCCAGGAAGCCTTCCGCGCAGTGGACCTGGACCTGGTCCTGGCGTTCGCCCAACGCGCCCGCGAACTGGGCGCCCGGCACTTCATCGTGATCAGCGCGCTGGGCGCCAACCGCGCATCCTCGATCTTCTACAACAAGGTCAAGGGCGAGATGGAAGAAGCCCTCAAGGCGATGGATTGGCCGCAACTGACCATTGCCCGCCCGTCGCTGCTGATCGGGCCACGCAGTGAGTTCCGCTTCGGCGAACGCCTCGCCGCAGCGTTCATGCGTTGGCTGCCGGGCAGGCTCCGCGGCATCGACGTCTGCACCCTGGCCCGCGCACTCTGGCGCCTGGCGCTGGAGGAGGAAGACGGCATCCGCATTATCGAGTCGGAAGACCTGCGCCGCCTCGGGCGCTGACCACGGCGGGAGCACACCCGCCAATGGCCGAAATCCCCGCGCCCTTGCGATTCGCCCCCTGCTAAGGTGGACGGCGTCCTTCGCCGGAGACAGCCAGCATGGGCTTCTATGATCGCCACATCCTGCCCCACCTGATCGACTTCGCCTGCGGCATGGGGCATGTGATGAAGACCCGTTCCCTGGTCGTGCCCCAGGCTGAAGGCCAGGTGCTGGAAATCGGCATTGGTACCGGGCTCAACCTTGCTTTCTACGATTCCGCCCGTGTCAGCCGCGTCACCGGCGTCGACCCCGCTGCGCAAATGCAGGCTCTGGCACGCCGACGCGCCGAGGCCATTGCGATCCCCGTGGACACCATCGCCCTGGAGCTCGGCGAGATCCAGGCTGCCGACGCCAGCTTCGACAGCATCGTCTGCACCTTCACCCTCTGCACCATTCCGGACGCAATCGCCGCCCTGCGTGAAATGCGTCGTGTACTCAAGCCCGGCGGACGCCTGCATTTCGCCGAACACGGCCTGGCGCCAGACCTGTCCGTGGTGCGCTGGCAGCACCGGCTCACCCCGTTGTGGAAACCGCTGGCCGGCGGCTGTCACCTCGACCGCGACATCCCGCGCCTGATCGAAACCGGCGGCTTCACCATTGGCGAGCTTCACAGCAGCTACCTGCCCGGCCCGAAACCGATGACGTTCGTCTACCGCGGCTGGGCGGATTGACGCCGGCTTGCGGCTGAACAAGGATTCGACCTTTACCCACAGGGATTGCCCCATGAGCCTCGAATCGGTCCGAGCCTTTTTCGCCGGGAAGGCGCCGGAAATCGACATCATCGAATTGCAGACCAGCACAGCCACTGTGGCCTTGGCAGCTGAAGCCCATGGCGTTGAGCCGGGCCGCATCGCCAAGACCCTGGCCTTTCGCGTCGGCGAGGATGCCGTGCTGGTGGTGGCGCGTGGCGACGCCCGCATCGACAACCGCAAGTTCAAGGAAACCTTCGGCGCCAAGGCCAAGATGCTGGATGCCGAAACGGTGGAAGCCCTGACCAGCCATCCAGTGGGCGGGGTTTGCCCGTTCGGGCTGGCCACCCCGCTGGCGGTCTATTGCGACCGCTCCCTGCAAGCCTTCGATGAAGTGGTGCCAGCGGCAGGTGCCGTGCACAGCGCAGTGCGCATCACCCCGGCCTACATGGCCGAACTGGTGGAAGCGAAATGGGTGGACGTCTGCCAGGAGCCGGCTTGAATCAGAGCGACAGCCCGCTCTGTTGTAGGGGCGAATTCATTCGCCAAGCAGACCGCAGGTCTGCCAATCGAAATCCATAGGGGCAGCTTCGCCGCCCTTGGCGAATGAATTCGCCCCTACAGGTTCAATACCCGCCCGTTACCCCCAGGCTCACACCCAACTCCGCCGCCACTGCGAAGGGCAGCAACAGCGTGTCCAGCAATGCACTGGCGGGCAGGTCCAGTGCCGGATAGGCCGGCGGCTCGACGCCGAAGCGGTCCGTGGGGCAGCAGCCGCCATGGAGCGAATACCAGTCCAGACGGGTGCCGGAATAGATGATCGGCGCGCCCGGCTTGGCGGCGTTCAGGGTCCCGACACTGGCGCAGCCTTGCAGGAGGCTCAGCGCCAGCGCGATAACGGCGAAGGGTTTAGTCATCGACGCCCTGATGGTGTTCGCCCCAACGCGGCAGCATGTCCTGGGGGATATCCAGAAGGTTGAGGATGCGCGCCACCACGAAGTCGACCAGGTCATCGATGGTCTGCGGCTGGTGATAGAAGCCCGGCGAGGCCGGCACGATCACCGCGCCGAGGTTGGACAGCTTGAGCATGTTCTCCAGGTGAATGCTGGAGTACGGCGCCTCGCGCGGCACCAGGATCAGCTGGCGGCGCTCCTTCAGGGTCACGTCGGCGGCGCGCTCGATCAGGTTGTTGCAGGCACCGGTGGCAATGGCCGAGAGCGTCCCGGTGGAACAGGGCACCACCACCATCGCCGCTGGCGCGCCGGAGCCGGAAGCCACTGGAGACATCCAGTCTTCCTTGCCATAGCAGCGAATCTGGCCCGGTGCGGCACCGGTGTACTCGCTGAGGAAGGCCTGCATGGACTGGGGCTTGGCCGGCAGGGTGACGTCGGTTTCAGTGGCCATCACCAACTGCGCCGCCTTCGAGATGAGGAAGTGCACCTCGCGGTCTTCCTGAATCAGGCAATCCAGCAGGCGCAGACCGTACTGGGCGCCGGAGGCGCCCGTCATTGCCAGGGTGATGCGGGACGGTCCGTTCATTGCCTCACTCCGCCAGGGCCGAAGCCAGCTTGCCGTGCAGGCCGCCGAAACCGCCGTTGCTCATGATCACCACCTGGGTGCCGGGCGCGGCGATGGCCTTCACCCCCTCGATGATGGACTCCAGGGACTCGCACACCTGGGTAGGCACAGTGGAGCCGGCAACGGTGGCCGCCAGATCCCAGCCAAGATTCGGCGGCGCGTACCAGAACACCTGATCGGCCAGCTTCACCGAGTCCGGCAAGCCATCGCGGTGGGCGCCGAGCTTCATGGAGTTGGAGCGCGGCTCGATCACTGCGATCACCGGGGCGTCGCCCACGCGCTTGCGCAGGCCGTCGAGGGTGGTGGCGATGGCAGTCGGGTGGTGGGCGAAATCGTCGTAGATGGTCACGCCATTCACTTCGGCCACCTTCTCCATGCGCCGCTTGACGCTCTTGAAGACCGACAGCGCAGCGACACCCAGCTCCGGAACCACGCCAACATGGCGGGCCGCAGCCAGGGTGGCGAGGGCATTGGCAACGTTGTGCTGGCCAGTCAGCTCCCAGTCCACGGTGCCGGCGACCTGGCCTTCGAACAGCACGTCGAAACGCGAGCCGTCTTCGGCCAGCAGGCGAGCCTGCCATTGACCGCCTTCACCGGTGGTCTGCACCGGGGTCCAGCAACCCATGTCCAGCACACGCTTGAGCGCGGTTTCGGACGTCGGATGGATGACCAGGCCCTCGCCGGGAATGGTCCGTACCAGATGATGGAATTGGCGCTCGATGGCGGCGAGGTCGGGGAAGATATCCGCGTGATCGAACTCGAGGTTATTGAGGATGGCGGTGCGTGGGCGGTAGTGGACGAACTTGGAGCGCTTATCGAAGAAGGCGCTGTCGTACTCGTCAGCTTCCACCACGAAGAAAGGCGTGCCGCCCAGGCGTGCGGAGACACCGAAATTCTGCGGAACGCCGCCGATCAGGAAGCCCGGGCTCATGCCGGCATGCTCCAGCACCCAGGCCAGCATGCTGGTGGTGGTGGTCTTGCCGTGGGTACCGGCGACCGCGAGTACCCACCGCCCCTGCAGCACATGGTCGGCCAGCCACTGCGGGCCGGAGACATAGGGCAGGCCCTTGTTCAGCACGTACTCGACGGCGGGATTGCCACGGGACAAGGCATTACCGACGACCACCAGGTCTGGAGCGGGCTCCAGATGGGCCGGCTCGTACCCCTGCATCAGCTCGATTCCCTGGGCTTCCAGCTGGGTGCTCATGGGCGGGTAGACGTTGGCGTCGGAGCCGGTGACACGGTGGCCAAGTTCCTTGGCCAGCACCGCCAGCGAACCCATGAAGGTGCCGCAGATGCCGAGGATGTGGATATGCATGGATGACCTCTGAAACGGGCCGCCCCGGCCCGGAAAAAACTTGTCGCAGGTTAGCACAGCGGCCCCTCTGGGAGCCCCAGGAGACTGGTGTAGGGGCGAATTCATTCGCCAAGCAGGCCGAAGGCGTGCCATGGGTATCCCTGGGGACCGCTACGCGGTCCTTGGCGAATGAATTCGCCCCTACAAGGGGGTGTTCGCTAAGAATAAATGTTGAGAATTGACCCCCTGATTTTATTGGGGTTCAAAGAAGCGCAACTGTCAGCATCAGGAAATATATTTTGAGAATCCTGCTTTCTACGCGCATTGAAAGACCAAAATTTGGGGAATATATTTTGAGACGAGTCGACCGAGATGCTTAGCGAAGCCAACTTACTCTTGACTGTCGGTGGCACGATCCTCAGCAGGGTGTTACTCGGCTCAATCCTTACCCCCGATCAAGCGACCTACTCTGACTACTCTCAGTGATATCGGGCGCTCGTCCCCCCAGTTACCGCACCAATTCCGTTGATCCACAAGCGGCGAATTCGTCAGGTGCGTGACCGTGACCTGTTGGATCAGCGTGTGCTGCTCCAACTGCCGGTGCGCCGCGTCGACTGCCTGGATTGTGGGCGGGTGACCGAACGGATTGACTGGTTGGCGCCAGCCTCCCACCTGACCCAGCGCTTGCGCGTCTGGCTCGAGGGCTTGCTGCAACTGTTGCCGATCAGCCACGTCAGCCGCCTCACCGGCCTGCACTGGCACACCCTCAAGACCCTCGACCAGCGCCGCCTGGAAGCCTCGGTTGGCGCGTTTGAGCCAGGCGAGGTGCGTCGGCTGGTGATGGACGAGTTCGCCCTGCACAAAGGCCATCGCTACGCCACGGTGATCATGGATGCCGAGCGCACGCGGGTGCTGTGGGTGGGGCACGGCAACAGCCGTGAGGCGATCCGCCCGTTCTTCGAATTACTCGGCGAGCACTGCCAGCAGATTGAGGCGGTGGCCATGGACATGAACACCGCTTTCGACCTGGAAGTGCGGCAGCACTGCCCGCAGGCCGAAGTGGTATACGACCTGTTTCATGTGGTGGCGCGCTACGGTCGTGACGTGATCGACCGTATCCGGGTCGACCAGGCCAACCTCCTGCGCGAAGACAAACCGGCGCGCAAGGTGGTCAAGCAAAGTCGCTGGTTGTTGCTGCGCAATCGCGAAAACCTCAAGGACGGGCAAGCCGTGCAGTTACAGGAACTGCTCGCGGCCAACCAGCCGCTGGCCACGGTCTATGTGCTCAAGGATGCTCTGAAGGAAGTCTGGTACGCCCCCAGCGTGCGGGAAGGCTGGCGGCGCTGGCGGGCCTGGCTGCGACATGCCCAGGACAGCGGCCTTGCACCGCTACAGCGCTTTGCCCGCAACCTGTGCAAATACGCTCGGGGCATCCTCGCCAGTGCTCGTTTTCCCTGCACACCAGTGTGCTGGAGGGGGTGAACAACCGCATCAAGGTGATCAAGCGGATGGCCTATGGCTTCCGGGACTCGGCCTACTTCTTCCTGAAAATCAAGGCCGCCTTCCCCGGGAAAGCGCGATGAATCAAATAAAAGTGAAGGCAACCGCTAGCTTGGCCTCCCGAAATGCCCATGCCAGAGCCGCTTCAGGAGATTGGGAAATGTGAGAAATGACTGGGGACAATCAATCTTCCTGCCAATAGCGCGAAGCGAGTCCGAAGAGCTTCGACAAAGAATCGAAGAAAAGCGCTTATCAACGCTTCGGCCATGGGAGGTGGCCGGAGAGCTCTTCGAGCAAACCATCATCCTCATGAGCTTGGCGACGCTCATTCGAAGCCGGACGTACGACAAACGCCTCAAACGTCAGAACCGAGATCGTCTGCTTGGCCGGGGAGTAGTAGGTCGCTTGCTCGTAGCACGCGAAATTCTGCGCGCTCTCGGAACTGCTCCAGTCCGAACCTTCCAGTTCGGCGGTAAACGTTTCGTTGGAGTCCGCCTTTATCGCTTGGGCGGCAGCAGACCTCCGTGGCAAGGCGATGTCCTTCTGGATCCACAGTCTGGCGTCTCTCAGCGCCCTCGAGGTGATCGAGTACTGAACGACGCCTTCCTCTGCGACCACAAACGCGAGGTGTTCGCTTGAGGCCTGTGCGAGCCGAGATGCGACGCATGCCCAGGAGGCTTGGAAGATCCTGGCAAGCTTCGCAATGCTTTCCAGGGTGAATTCATACTCCTCGGCCATGGGCTGAATCAGTTGCCAGGGTACAAGGCATTCCGCTGCGAAGATGTCGCACAGGACTTCCTCGGATGGTCTGCCCTTGTAGCGCTCCAGTTCATTTGAGGGGAGTGTCTCACCGTGCTTCGACGGCAACTTCAGCACGTCGTGCGCGATCTCATGGAGAATGGTGAAGCGCTGTCTACTCGGCCCATCATTCTGGTTCACCAGGATGTATTTCTTTCCGCGCCGCTCGAACGTGCTTCCAGCTTCACCGGGAGGTAAGTCTTGGCGCGATACTTGATAGCCCAGCGACAGGGCGAGAGCCTCCACGTCTACTGGAGCTTCCGTGATACCCGCCTTTTTCAGGAGCTGCCTTGCACGTGAGATTGCGGTGTTTTCATCCATGAAGTGGCTGCTCTACATCTGTTGAATGAGTGCGATACGTTTGAGCCAAGCCTCTTGGGTGTTGGGTCGCTCACCCCTGAAGCTCATGGTGGCCACATCCTCGAAATCTTCCCATGGGATGTCCATGCGCGTGAGCATGAGCTCGTAGAGAGAGTCCTCGATGCTCACTGACTTGGCCAGCAAACGGAACACGTCGATCTCTCTATCCCCAAGCTCCAATGCGGAGGCAAGGCGAGTCACGGTCTCCTCGGATGGGGCCGCTCGGTCCCCCTTCTCAAGGCGCCAGATGTACGCGTGATCCAAGTCGCCTGCACGTCGCTCCAGGTCCCTGAAGCTCAACTCTTTTCGTTCACGCATCGTTGCGATGAACCCTGCTAGATCCATTTTTTCCTCAGCCTATTGCAATGCCCAAACCATGGGGCGTAGTCTGTTGTCTAGCCAGACAACAGCCAGCGATTCATGGGTTCATGATAAGCGGCTTTTTTTTGAAGTCCATCGTTGTCTGGCCAGGCAACGGCCGTCGGCCGTTTTTTTAGGGCACCACCGTTGTCTGACCAGACAACACGGTCCCGATGTCGGCCCCTTGGGCCTGCGCAGTTCGACACCATCGAGGATGGCGCTATGACAGAGATGCATGATGTAGACGTAGAGGATGTCGGCTCGGCCGTTGCGGCGGGTCGTGAAGTACGCGAGCACGGGCCGTATCGGGTACAGGTGGGGGACCACAACCTCCACTACCGCCCGGTCGTTATCTCGGACCCCGTGCCGACTGGCAATCAAGTTCTGGAGGCAGCCGGCCTCTCCCCGATGGGTGACTACTTGCTCTACCAGGTCTTGAGCAATGGCTTGCTGGAGAGCATCAGCCCCACCGAGACGACGGATCTGCGCAAGGCCGGGATTGAGAAGTTCCTGGCTTTCCAGAGCGACCGTTCCTTCCGCTTGTTCATCAACGATCGTGCTCAGGATTGGGGTGGCCAGTACATCTCCGGTCGCACGCTGAAAAAACTCGCAGGCGTTGATCCGCTGACCCACGACGTATTCCTGGTGGTCGTTGGCGGCGAAGACGATCTGATCGGAGACCGCGACTTGTTCGACCTGGCCCGTCCGGGTGCTGAACACTTTGCGACCCTCGGGATCAGCATCCAGGTGTACGTGAACACCCAGCCCAAGATCGTCCACACGCGGTCGCTGAGTTACTGGGATGTCGTTCATCTGGAGTACCCCGATGCTGTGCCGGGGCCCTCGGCGTACTACACGGTGACCTACTCCAAGGGACCGCACGCAAACCCGTCGGGCAACCTGCTCGAAGGCCAAAACGTTCAAGTCAAAAAAGGGATGATCTTCAATGTCACTCTCACTGATAAGTCGTAGTCCGCACCTGCAGCGTCTGCGTAACGAAGGGTACGATCTGGAAGTCAACTCGGGTTTCCTCCTCGTTCGCGACGTCCCTTACGTCGATGCTCAGCGTCAGGTCCAGCGTGGCATCCTGGTCATGAAGCTCGATCTCACCGCGGATGTCGCTGAGCGGCCGGGTGATCACACGGCCTATTTCCTCGGAGACTGCCCTTGCGATACGCAAGGGCAGCAGATCGAGCAGATTCTCAACAGGAGCCAAACTGAGCAACTGGCACCTGGCCTGACGTCGAATCACTTCTTCTCGGCCAAGCCGCGCTCTGGCGCGTACGCGGACTACTACGAGAAGGTAACGCTGTACGTCACTCTGATCAGCGGGCCAGCGACTGTGCTTCAGCCTGGCGTGACGGCGCAGACCTTCGCACCGATCAGGGCGCAATTCGAGGAATCGGTCTTCACCTATCTCGATACGGCGTCCGCGCGAGCTGAAATCGTCATGCCGATGGAGAAATTCAAGGGCCTGAGGATCGCTCTGGTTGGTCTGGGTGGAACCGGGGCTTACATCCTGGATCTCGTGTCGAAAACGCCGGTGGCGGAAATCCATCTTTTCGATGGTGACGTGCTCCATCAGCACAACGCGTTTCGTTATCCGGGGGCTGTCCCTTTCGCGAAGCTCGAGCATGCACCACTGAAGGTCGAATACCTTCGCGAGGTGTATAGCCACCTGCACACCGGCATCGTTGCTCACCCCTGCATGATCACTACAGACAACGTCAGCGAGCTTCGTTCTTTCGACTACGTCTTCTTGAGTGTCGATCGGACCGATGTGCGTGAAACAGTGGTGAAAGAGCTGCGGGGCACGTCCACGTCTTTGCTCGACGTTGGTATGGGTGTTCATCTGGTAAGGGGTACCCAACAGATCTGGGGCGTCTGCCGAGTGACCACGCTCACTGCGGACTACCACGATCACGCTGCGCGGACGTTACCCCTGGGTGAGGCTGAGGGCGATGGGCTCTACCGCTCCAACATCCAAATCGCAGACCTCAACTCCCTCAATGCAGCTATGGCGGTTGGGATGTGGAAACGGCTTTGTGGCTTCTACGCGGATAATTCCCGGGCGAACCACTTCACCTTCACGACCAACAGCAATGAGATGGCCAACAGCGAGGGGGAGGAGGAATGACTGTTCGACAGCTCACCCCTCACTTTGTCGAGCGGTTCCCCGAGCAGCTCCAGCCGGGTGTTCTTTACCTGGCTATGGAGTTCGTCAGTGCGGCGCACTCCTGCGCCTGTGGCTGTGGTCGCAAGGTGATCACACCGTTCTCACCAACGGACTGGCAGATGGTGTTTGACGGGGAGACCGTGTCGTTGAGGCCATCTATTGGCAATTGGAGCTTTCCTTGTCGATCCCATTACTGGATTCGCTCGAACCGCATTGAGTGGGCCGCCGCGATGTCTCAGGTTTCGATTGAGCGGGGACGGGAAAGGGACGTTCACGCAAAGGCTCTGCATGCCGCCGCGAAGAAAGCAGATGATCAAGCTGAACAGAGGCCGGTGGACCAGCAACTCCCAGCATCAGGGAAAGCGCCCGCTTCAGTCGCCGAGGCATGGGGGAAATTCAAGGCTTGGTTGAACCTTTGACGAGCCTAAAAGTGGCAGAAGCACCGTACGTAAAACTGCAGCATCCAAAAGCCTTTTTCGCCGTTCCGTTCAGTAACAGACGTCGTGAAATGCAAACGCTGGCGGCTGACCGCTCTGGTCACGAACGGAGCTTATAGAGACACTTTGGGCTTAGTGATGCCTGAGCAGTCGCATCGCTAAGAGGCGGGAGGCCGCGAGGGATCTCACCATTGATCACAATGGTCGGCCTACGCTGCACCTTTACGCGCGGAAAACGACAGGCTGCCATTCCTATTTTTGGATTCGAGCCGGGAAAACCTAATGGTGCCAAGCACATTGATCCCACGAGCCGGAATGTAGAAGACCCGGTGCTGACGCACCTCGAGGCCTGCTCACTTAAAGTGTCGTGATCGCTGCAGAATGCGCGCCAGAAGGGTTGCTTCGATCGACGACCTCTTCGGCGTAGGGAACGAGACCACTTTATTGGGGCCAAGGGACATAACAGCCAAAGGCTCGATCAAGCTCGGCCTGGGCAAGCAGGGCTGCTCTCGAAACTCGACCTGCTCAAAGCAAAACGCCAGTTGCATTTCGACCTCGGCGACACGAGCTTCTTCCAGATCTTTCACGTGGACGCCTCCTCTGTAACTCGTCGCCGCTCAAATGCCGCGGGAGTTTAGTGCTTGGACAACGAGCGCTTCAAGGGTCGGTAGAGCTTCCATTGTGATCGAGGCGACAGGATGCGCATCGCGCGTGTACATCTTCCCACTGCTGTCTTTTCGACCACTGGGGTGTGCCGAGAAAAACCGCAGGAAACGGGATGGTGCCACACCGTCAAACGGCATCACTCTCACCTTGTCTGTATCGCTTTCGTTTTCAGTTATAGCATCCTCATGGAGCTTGGTAGCTAGACTCTTGCGATACGGTTCTAGGAAATAGACCTCCCGTACACCAGCCGCGACCAAATGCCGTGCGCATGAGTGGCAAGGGTAAGTGGTGACGTACAGTTTCCCGTCTCGAATCTTTCCACCATCAGTCGCCCCTGCGTTGAGCAAGGCGTGCATCTCGGCGTGAACGGCGCGTGAGAATTCAATGAGGCTCTTTAGCTGGGATTTTTTCCGAATTACGGTGAAGGCTGCTTCCTTCTGGGATTCAGCAATGAGCCCCTCCTTGATCAGCAAGTCAACGATGACATCCGAAATGACCTTCTTCTCCTGATCGTTTGAGCAGAGACCGCCGTTGAGATTCCAGCATCGACGATCCTCGTCGGGCGAGCTGCCATACGCCTCAGTCTGGTAAAGACCACCGAAAGCTTTCGGTACGTCGTTCCATCCGGTTGCGAGAATTTCTCCTTCGGAACTGGTGATTGCAGCCCCAACCTGCCTTGAAAGGCACGCTGAATTGCGTGCGGCAGAGAACGCGGCGTACATGGCTCGCTCATTCAGCGTGGGAGTCGCTATGACCGTTCCAAGCATGAGGTCAAGGAATCGCTTAACCCGCCCTCTTCGGTGTGTATCTGTAGTCTTATCGACTCGCAAGAAAAAGTCGGCTTGGGGGAATGTGTCTTCGACCCGTTGACCGTAATCGACCTCCTCTCCGGAGTCCCGATCAATCAAGGCATGAATCTGATCTTCCGGCCCTTTAATGCGCTCAAGCCTAGTGATACGAAGCTCTATGGGTGAGTAGACGCCGACCACGTGCAGCATATCGCCGTAGACGGAGCGCAGCAGGCGAAGCTCATCAATATGCTTTACCGAATCGATGATGTGGCAATACCGCGGAGTTACCTTCGGAACAATTGCACCTTCTTGGTCATCAAAAAGGTCCGGCTCTCTACGGTCCTCCGCCTCCTTTTGGGCAGCTTCCCGCGCTAGGGTGATCTTCCTGATAGCAAATCGAGCAAGAATTTCATTCCCATACTGCTGCCGCAGCTGATTTCCCGCTTCGATCAACTTAAGGATCGATCGCTCCACAGGAGGTTTGGTATGGGCCCTAATTTCATCGCTGAGCTTGATGATGTTGACTTCTTGGTAGCCGTAATCGGTCCCGGTAAGCAGCGACTGGAACGTCTCTGCCACTTCGTGGAGTGGCGTTCCCATCGGTCCACACAACGCAATCACGACTTCTGGCGTGATCGTTTTGCGAATGGCTCCAACATCGTCGAAATGTCCGCTGTCGTCACTATTGGCCGAGGCGACTAGTCGAAAATCTGGAGCTGCCATAACGATCCCTGTCTGTTTTGTGGGGCAATGTAGATGATCGCACTATGACATTGGTCCGAATAGCCTGGGAAGTATTCGCTCCGACGAGATTGCTGATGGGATGGGTGAGATGGGGCTACTCCTAGTCGCCCCAGGCAACAAGATCGCCCTTATGTGCCCGGAAGCAAGGCGATGCGGTGAGGTACACATCGCCGGCAGAACTCACCTGGATTGCTGGCCCGTCAGTGCTGCCTCTCATGCTCCTGGCTTGAGACTAGAGCGCTTCTGGTCGTTACTGGCGGGATCGAGAAGGACGGGAGATCCGTCCCTTTCTGGACGTGTAGATGAGGTTCGTCGAGCGTTGTTCATCGTGCTGCGCGCTGCCAGTGCGGAGGTGGTTCGTGACCTGAAGGCCGATTACCAGTTGCTTCGTAAGTTGGGAGATTTAGGTGGAGACGTTGCGGGCTTCCGCTGGTTGCTGCGCGATTTGTCCATGGACAGGGAGTCTGTGACTACCGAGGAAGGGCGACGCGCTACCGCGGCCATGCTTTTTGACCGGCTACGGCCCCTGCTGCCGGAGAACATGACTGTGGATGCGTTCACGGCATTGCCGGTTCTCTTGGAGCCGGACGCCCCTCCTGCTTCGGAGGAGCAGCATACTTTCTGCAGGGTTGAGCGGCATGGTCGCCGACTCGACATCCAAGTTGGCAGTCTCGCCTCGATGAAAGGCGAAACTCACGTGGCCACCCTCGTACTTGAGTCTCTGGGCCATCCGAACCGGCGTTTCGATATGGAAGTAGCTTTGCCGGTGAGTGCAGGGCTCAGCGCACGAGCAGCGAGGATGCCTGAAAGCCAGTTATCTCAGTTCTGGAATCTGTACGTCGGCATGTCACGTCCGACTAGTTTCCTCTGCTTAGCCGTGAATGCAGAACGAGTAACCGAAGAGTGCAAGGCAGCGCTGATCGGGCTAGGCTGGAACATCATCCATCTGACCTGAACCGTAGAGAGATCGATATAAAGCGATCACCTGCAATTTAGGCCGCCATGGTGTAAACATAAGTCTCTGCCCATTGCCAGGCCCCGTCATAAACCGTGAGATAGCTAATTTGCGCTGGCATTGGCGGGTTCCTTGAACTGGACAATGCTCTTCCAGCCGGCTTGGATTGCAGGCCATCATCACGGGCTACTTTCGGCCAAAAGCGGACGGCCCCATGCCCAGCAAATGATGTCGGATTAAAGGCATGGTGATAGGGACGTCACCTGGTAGCGCGGGGTGAGATCGAATCCATCGGACAGCCAGTGGTGGCCTATAGTCCTTTCAATAGCTGGCCCGCTTCCGAGAACTTGCACTGCTTTCAGCTAGCGCCGGTCAGCTGGTTCATAGCTGATTCCCGCTAGAGGTGTGAGATGGCAAGCCCCATTCAAAGCACCAAGCCTTGGGCCAGAGGGTATTTTGACCGGATGGGGTGTCGTTGGTCCTTCTGGTTGCTGCAATGCCTGCTTCTGATGTCAGCCGGACAGCCCTTTACCTTGGCCCAACAGTCATCGGAACCAAGCACACGCGCCGGCATGCTCATCTGGCCCGAAGCCAGACGGGTGGAGGATTTCCGCTTCATTGATGGCGGGGGGAAGCCACTCAGCCTGGCTGACTTCCGCGGCAAGGTGGTTCTGCTCAACCTGTGGGCCACCTGGTGCGTCCCCTGCCGTCAGGAAATGCCGACCTTGGATCGCCTTCAAGCAAAGCTGGGCGGCAGCGACTTCCAGGTGGTGGCGCTCTCGCTCGATCAAGGCGGGTTGCCGGTAGTGCGGGACTTTTACCGAGAGATTGGTATCCAGCACCTCCCGGTCTACCTCGATGAGCACATGCAAGCCATCCAAAGCCTCGGCGCCTTCGGCTTGCCAGTCACCCTGCTGCTGGACCGCGAGGGACGAGAAATCGGCCGTAAAGCCGGTGCGGCCGAGTGGGACAGCCCGGAGGTCATTGAGTTTGTGCAGGAAGTGATGGCCAGCACAGCGAGGAAATAGTCTGCGATGAGCCTTAGCGACATCGGCATCCTCAGCGCGTTTGCCGCGGGAATGATCTCGTTCCTGTCGCCCTGTGTGCTGCCCTTGGTACCCGGCTATATGTCCTTCATCGCCGGCCGCTCGGTGGACGAACTGCAGGTCCTGGAAAGCCGCCGGGAGCGGCTTGCGGTGATCGGCATGAGCCTGAGCTTCGTGCTGGGCTTTTCCACCATCTTCATTGCGCTGGGGGCCAGCGCCACTGCCATCAGCCAGCTGCTGATCGCCTATAGGCAGGAAACCAACCTGGTTGGCGGCATCATCGTGATTGCCTTCGGCCTGTTCATCACCGGTCTGATCAACCCGCGTTGGCTGAACATGGACGTGCGCTTCGTCCACCAGCTTAAGTCCAGCGGAGGACCACTGGCCGCCTATGTGTTGGGCGTGGCGTTCGCCTTTGGCTGGACACCCTGTATCGGCCCGATCCTGGGCAGCATCCTGACGCTGAGTGCCGCCACGGGCCGTACCGGCGCCAGTGGTGTCGCTCTGCTGTCGATTTACTCGCTCGGCCTGGGTCTCCCGTTTCTGCTGACCGCCTGGTTCACCAACCACTTCCTTGCCCACATGAAGCGCCTGCGCCGTTGGAGCCGGATCATTCACATAGGGGCTGGCGTCATCCTGATTTTCATGGGAGCGGCCATGGTCACGGGTCAGCTGACCGACTTTGCCTGGTGGCTGCTGGAGGTGTTTCCCATCCTCGGCAGGATCGGCTAGCTAGCGGTACTCCCCTAGAGAATTTGGCGCGTTCGATCACTCAGTATCGAGCCTGTTAGAGATCGTTGACCGCGATCAACAAACTACTTCGCGATTGGCGCTTAGCTTGAGCATCGGTTTAGGCCTGTCTGGCTCAAGACCATGTCCTTCGTTGGAGACACCACGATGAACGCTAAGCGGTTTACTTCTCTGGCCTTAGGTCTATTCCTGGTGACCCACCTGGGTCTGACCATGGCAAACCCGACTGGCAGCGTCTACACCGCGAACGAGCGGGCGGCCTCCATAAGCCAGGTCGACCTCGATACAGGCGTGATCAGCACGGTTGCCTTGCCCATCTCCCCGCACAACGTGCAGGTTTCCCCTGACGGCAGCTTGCTTTTGGTGGTTGGGATTTCCGGACATGCCGGGCATTCGAGTGGTGAAAAGGCCAGTGGTCAGTTGCTGGTATTCAGTACCACCGCGCTGGATAGACCGCAGTTCAGCCTGCCAGCCGGCGATCACCCGGCTCATGTGGTCACCGACTCTACTGGGCAGCGCGCCTTTGTTACCGACTCTGCCGCCAACCAGGTGCGAGTCTTCGACCTCAAACAGCAGGTTGAACTACCTGGCATTCCGACTGGGCGCTATCCCCACGGGCTGCGCTTAAGTCCGGATGGCCAAACGCTCTACGTCGCCAATATGCGGAGCGACAGCGTCTCGCTTATCGACGTCACCACGCTTAAGGAGACCGCGCAAATTCCAGTGGGTAAAGGTCCTGTCCAGGTGGGCTTTGCCCCCGACGGAAGCCTGGCGTTTGTGTCGCTCAGTGCCGCGAACCAGCTTGGCATCATCGACACCGCCGGACGCAAGGTGATCGGCAAGGTTGATGTGGGCCGTACGCCGATCCAGATGATGGCCACCGTTGACGGCCGCCAGGTCTATGTCGCGAACCAAGGCAGTGGCCAGAATCCGGACGATCGAGTCTCCATCGTCGATCCCCAAACACGCAGCAGCATTGGCACCGTGACCACCGGCAAGGGCGCCCATGGTGTGGCCATTAGCACAGACGGCGCCTATGTGTTTGTCAGCAATATCGAAGCGGGCACCGTCTCCGTAATTGATACGAACAGCCGCAAGGTCGTTGGCACGCACAAGGTCGGCGCTGGTCCGAACGGGATCAGCTACAAGCCGCCGAAGGCCAACTAGCCCTTCGATATGCCGCAGGGAATGGCACCAAAACCAAGTCTTGCGGCACGGATGGGGTCATTTGAACGACGTTCGAGCGACCTGACGACGACTCAACCGATAGCCGTGTTGCTGAGGCCGCCACACAAATTTTCGAGCATGGTTAAGGAGATGATGATGTCTAACATTCGCAATGTGCTGATCGGACTCTGCATGGCTGCTGCGTCTCTGGGGGTCATGGCGCAAAACACCGATGAACACTCGGCACATCACCCGGCCGATACTGCTGGTTCAGCGGCCACCGAGAAGATCCCCCCTGCCCAGCAAATGGACAAAGGGCAAATGGCGGCGATGGACCAGCACATGAAGGCCATGCAAGCCATGCACGAAAAGATGGCTGCAGCGAAAACTCCGGAAGAGCGTCAGGCGCTGATGGCCGAGCATATGACGCTGATGAAGAACGGCATGGCCATGATGAAGTCCATGGGGGATGGAATGTCGGGTATGGCGGTAATGCAAGGCGGCAAGGGTATGGACGGTGATATGGCCGCACGTCAGCAGATGATGGAAAAGCGCATGGACATGATGGAATCCATGATGCAGATGATGATGGACCGTATGCCCTCCACGCCGTCGAAGTAGCTCTCACCTTTCCGAGGAGGCGCTATGAACCATCATTCCGATGAACACAGCTCGCCAACCAGCTTCTGGCGTTCCCGCTACGCAATCGGCCTTGTGGTGATCGGTGGAGTCGCCGGCTATTTCCTGCTGACCGAGCACCTGGCCCATGTGGTCGGCGCCCTGCCGTATCTGCTGTTACTCGCCTGCCCACTGATGCATGTCTTCATGCACCGCGGGCACGGGGGGCACCATCACTCAGGCCAGAGCAAATCGGCCCCCTCTGGAAAGTCCGATCCCCGTAATCCAGGAGACCCATCATGAACCATGGTGAAACCGCATATGGTCTCTGGTCGCTGGTTTTCCTCAACTCAGCGATCTTCATCATGTTTGCTTTCAGCTTCTTCAAACCTGCGACCGCCAGAGACTGGAGGAGCTTCGGCGCATTTTCTGCGTTCATCGTCGCCCTGTTCGTGGAAATGTATGGCTTTCCGCTGACGATTTACCTGCTTTCAGGCTGGTTGCAGTCCAAGTTCCCAAACCTCGATCTGCTGTCCCACGACGCCGGGCATCTGTGGTCGACGTTGCTGGGCGATAAGGGCAATCCGCATTTCAGTGCGCTGCACATTGCCAGCTACATATTCCTGGGCTTTGGCTTCTATCTGCTTTCGGCCGCGTGGAACGTGCTCTACCACGCGCAACGCCGACACTCTCTCGCCACAGCTGGGCCCTATGCCTGGATTCGACATCCGCAGTACGTAGCTTTTGTCCTGATTCTCCTAGGCTTTTTGCTTCAGTGGCCAACCCTTCTGACTCTGGCGATGTTCCCAGTGCTGCTGGTGATGTACGGACGCTTGGCGGTTACCGAAGAGCGGGATATGCGCAAGGAGTTTGGCGCTGCTTACGACGCTTATGCCCGTGCCACACCCAGGTTCATTCCGCGCTTTCGAGCTGGGTTCCAAGCGGGTCAGGGAGGCTGAAGTATGGAGCAGCAAAGCTTCGATCTGAGTCACACAAGAGCCACGTCCGGTGTGTGAGAGTTCCATGCGAGCAGACGAGGGGTCTGTCGGGCACAAGGGGCGAACGCGAGCGTCAAAAATGGGCAACTTGGAGCCCTCGATCAACCTCGGCGAACGCTCTCCAAGCCTTACAGAATCGTAATTGTTAGCCCCCAGAGCCCGGTCTAAACTGCCCCACATGCAACGCTACCTGCGCCTGTGTCTGCTCCTGCTGTTTAGCTTCGCGCTTCCTTTCAACGGGATGGCGGGCGAACAGTCGCCGTCGGAGCCTTGCCCGATGAAGTCCGCGAGCATGAGCAAAGTGATGGACACGGGCGCGGACTGCTGTCACGGCAATTCCGATCATGGCAAGCTCTGCAAGCCTGGCCTGGAATGCAAGACCGTCAGCATCCTGCAGGTGAGATTCCTGAAGCCAGTTGTAGACCTGGCTTTCCCCGTAGCAACGACCTCCTTCAGCGATTTCCTGCCTGAGCGAATGCCATCCAGCATCTGGCATCCCCCCCGCGTTTGATTTCTGTTCCCTACTGACTGCCGCGCGACTCACGCGGCGCAGCTAATCTCCGTTCGTGCCGTATGCCACGCAGCGGAGCTTCACAGGAATCGTGACGATGAACCCAACACGCTATTGCACCGGCTGGCCAATCGCCGCCGTGGTGGCATCTGTAATTGGCGCACCTAGCCACGCCGCCGACTTGACCCTCGACGAAGCCTTGCGGCTGGCTGAGGACAACGCTCCATCTCTCGCCGCCCAGACGTACAAACTGCAAGCCGCCAGCAGTGCAGCCATCCCCGCCGGTGAACTGCCAGACCCAAAATTGATCCTCGGCGTGCAGAACTACCCCGTTGGCGGCCCCGACCGCTGGACCCTCAAGGAAGACTTCATGACCATGCAGATGGTTGGGGTCATGCAAGAAATGCCCAACGGCGACAAGCGTCGGGCGCGCAGTGAGGTCGCCAATGCGGCCGTCGATCGCGCGGCCGCCGATGGCCGCATCGAGCGCCTGAAGGTTCGCCAGGGCACAGCTGAAGCCTGGATCACCCGTTATTCGGTGGAGCGCAAGCAAGCGCTCTTTGGCGAGTTGTTCCGGGAGAATCGGCTCCTGGCCACTACAGTGAACGCGCAAATTGCCGGGGGGCGTGCCCAGGCCGCGGATGCGGTGACCGCGAAACAGGAGGCGGCCCAACTCGCCGAGCAGGAGGACGAACTGGTTCGCCAGCAGACCGAGGCACGTGCTGCGCTGCGCCGCTGGATCGGCCCTGCCGCGGACGAGCCCTTGGTCGGCGAACTGCCAGTCTGGCCGATTGCGGCTGCGGAGTATGCCGGCAAGCTGGAGCGGAATCCTGAGCTGGCAGCTTATGCGCACATCACCGGTGAGGCCGAAGCCAAAGTTCGAGAGGCAGAGGCGGAGAAGAAGCCCGACTGGAGCTGGGAGGTCGACTACCAACGCCGGGCCCGTGAGTTTGGCGACATGGTGAGCGTGGAGTTCACCTTCGACCTACCGATGTTTCCAGGGTCCCGACAGAACCCCACGATCGCCGCCCGCCGTGCCGAGCTCAACCAACTGGAGGCTGAGCGCGAAGCTCGCACGCGGGAAAGCGCCCAGCAACTGGAAGCGGACCTTGCTGAGTACGAGCGCCTGAACCGCTCGGTCCGTCGCAGCCAGGACAGCCTGCTGCCGCTGGCGAAAGAGAAGGTCGACCTGACCACGGCCAGCTACCGCGCCGGCACGGGTGACCTGTCCTCCGTCATTGCAGCACGCCGCGAACTGATTGAGGCACGCCTGAATCACATTGACGTCGAGGGACAGCGTTCCCTGACCGGCGCCAGGCTCCACTTCACCTACGGGGAGCGTCACTAATGAGCGCACAACTCTGGAAAGGTGTGCTGCTGAGCGGCCTTTCGATCGCCCTGGGGTTAGCAGGCGGGTACTGGTACGCCTCCTCCGGCATGGGCGACGCTTCCAACGCGACAGCCGAGCACGCCACTGCCACTCAGGACGGACGCAAGGTGCTGTACTGGTACGACCCCATGAGCCCGCAGCAGAAGTTCGACAAGCCGGGTAAGTCGCCCTTCATGGACATGGAGTTGCTGCCCAAGTATGCCGACGAAGGCGCTGACAGCACCTCCATCAGCATCGACCCCAGTCTGACGCAGAACCTGGGCCTGAGACTGGCCACCGTCACTCGCGGCCCCCTCACCAATACCCTGGATGTGGTTGGCGTGCTGGCCCTCAACGAACGAGAGGTCGCGGTGGTCCAAGCGCGCGCTGGCGGCTTCGTCGAGCGGGTTTACGCCCGGGCGCCAGGGGATGTGCTCAAGGCGGGAGCGCCGCTGGTGGACCTGTTGATCCCGGACTGGGCCGCCGCTCAGGAAGAGTTCCTCGCGCTGAAACACAACGGCGATGCCAGCCTGTTGGCAGCGGCACGTCAGCGGCTGCAACTCCTGGGCATGCCGCCGACACTGATCAGCCAGGTCGAACGCGGAGGCAAGTCCCGACCGGTTCTGACGTTGAGCAGTCCGATTGGTGGTGTCATCCAGGAACTGGACGTGCGCGCCGGCATGACGGTGGCGGCCGGCACCAATCTGGCCCGGATCAATGGTCTGAGCAGCGTCTGGCTGAGCCTTGCTGTCCCGGAATCAGAAGCTGGCTCGATTGCGCAAGGCCAGGCGGTTGAAGCACGCCTGCCGGCCTTTCCTGGCGAAGTGCTCGCAGGGACAGTCGATGCGATTCTGCCGGAAACCAACCCCGACAGTCGCACACTGCGGGTACGGGTCGAATTGCCCAATCCCGATGGCCGTCTGCGCCCCGGCCTGACCGCCCAGGTCCGTTTGAATCGTTCCTCCGCGCAGAGCGTCCTGTGGGTGTCCAGCGAAGCTGTCATGCGCACGGGCCGCCGCGCTTTGGTCATGCTTGCCGAGGACGGCGGTCGTTATCGTCCGGTGGAGGTCCGGCTTGGGCCGGAAAGCGCCGGCCGCACCGTAGTGACCCAAGGGCTCACGGAAGGCCAGCAGGTGGTCGCTTCCGGGCAGTTCCTGCTGGACTCCGAGGCTAGTCTCAAAGGCCTGACCGCGCCCGCCGAGAGCAAACCCACTTCAACCTCCGCTCCCGTGCGGGACGAAGCCGACGCGCAGGTCACGGCGATCGACGCTGCCAGCGTTACCCTGGCCCATGGGCCATTCGAGACAGTGGGCATGCCGGGCATGACCATGGCCTACCCGCTCGCCGATCCCACCGTGATGGTTGGCATCAAGGCTGGCGACAAGGTCCGTGTCACGGTACGCCAGACCGACAGTGGTCTGGTAGTCGAGCGTTTGGAAAAGCTCGGAGGCCAGCCATGATTGCCGCACTGATTCGCTGGTCGTTGGCCAACCGCTTCCTGGTCATACTGGCCACCCTGTTCGCGACGGCCTGGGGCGTCTGGTCGGTGCAGAACATGCCGATGGATGCGCTGCCCGACCTCTCCGACGTCCAAGTGATCATCCGCACCCCTTACCCGGGCCAGGCGCCACAAATTGTCGAGAACCAGGTCACCTATCCGTTGGCGACCACCATGCTCTCGGTCCCGGGGGCGAAAACGGTGCGGGGCTATTCCTTCTTCGGGGACAGCTTCGTCTATGTGATTTTCGAGGATGGCACCGATTTGTACTGGGCCCGTTCCCGCGTGCTGGAATACCTCAGCCAGATCCAGAGCCGCTTGCCGGCCACCGCGAAACCGGCGCTGGGTCCGGATGCCACTGGAGTGGGCTGGATCTTCCAGTACGCCCTAGTGGATCGCAGCGGTGGGCACGACCTGGCGCAATTGCGCGCCTTGCAGGACTGGTTCCTCAAGTTCGAACTGAAGACCCTGCCTAACGTCGCCGAGGTGGCCACCGTGGGTGGCATGGTCAAGCAGTACCAGGTGGTGCTCGACCCTGTGCGTCTGGCCAGTCAGGGCATCACCCAGGATGCAGTGATCGAGGCCATCGGCAAGGCCAACCAGGAAACCGGGGGCGCCGTGCTGACCCTGGCGGAAGCCGAGTTCATGGTGCGCGCCACTGGCTACCTAAAATCGCTGGACGATTTCCGCGCCGTGCCGCTCAAACTCGCCAGCGGCAGTGTACCGGTCACCCTCGGCGACGTGGCGACCATTCAGCAAGGACCGGAGATGCGTCGCGGAATTACCGAGTTGGATGGACAGGGCGAGACGGTCGGCGGCGTGGTTATCTTGCGCAGTGGTAAGAACGCTCGCGAGACCATCGCCGCAGTGAAAGCCAAGTTGGACGAGCTTCAGAAAAGCCTACCGGCCGGCGTGGAAATCGTGACCACCTACGACCGTAGCCTGTTGATCGATCGCGCGGTGACAAACCTCAGCCACAAGCTGCTGCTGGAGTTCATCGTGGTCGCTTTGGTCTGTGCAGTGTTCCTCTGGCACCTGCGCTCCTCGCTGGTGGCGATCATCTCTCTACCGATCGGCGTGCTCATCGCCTTCATCATCATGCAGAAGCAAGGGATCAACGCCGACATCATGTCCCTGGGCGGGATCGCCATTGCCATCGGCGCGATGGTGGACGCTGCGGTGGTGATGATTGAGAACGCCCACAAGAAGATCGAGGCGTGGCATGCCGCCCATCCAGGCGAGGAGTTGAAGGGCAAGCATCACTGGCAGGTGATGAGCGATGCTGCCGCCGAGGTCGGGCCTGCGCTGTTTTTCTGCTTGCTGATCATCACCCTGTCCTTTATCCCGGTGTTCACCCTGGAGGCGCAGGAGGGCCGCTTGTTCGGGCCGCTGGCCTTCACCAAGACCTACGCCATGGCGACCGCTGCCGCGCTGTCGGTGACCCTGGTACCGGTGCTGATGGGCTACTGGATTCGCGGGCGCATTCCCAAGGAAGAGCAGAACCCGCTGAATCGCGGGCTGATCCGAATTTACGAGCCCGCACTGGAGTGGGTGCTACGCAATCCCAAACTGACTTTGGTGGTGGCTGTGGTGGTCTTTGTCAGCGCCCTGTGGCCAATCTCGCGGTTGGGCGGTGAGTTCCTCCCACCCCTGGACGAGGGCGACTTGCTCTACATGCCCTCGGCACTGCCAGGCCTGTCCGCACAGAAAGCCAGCCAGCTGCTGCAGGTGACCGATCGCCTGATCAAGACGGTACCGGAAGTCAGACACGTCTTTGGCAAGGCAGGCCGTGCCGAGACGGCCACCGACCCGGCGCCGTTGGAGATGTTCGAGACCACGATCCAGTTCAAGCCGCGCGAAGAATGGCGCGCGGGCATGACCCCGGAAAAGCTGGTGGAAGAACTGGACCGGGTGGTGAAGGTGCCTGGGCTGACCAACATCTGGATTCCACCGATCCGCAACCGTATCGACATGCTTGCCACCGGGATCAAGAGCCCGATTGGGGTTAAGGTCGCCGGCCCCAACCTGGCGCACATCGATGCCGTTACCCAGGCGGTGGAACAGGTCGCCAAGACGGTACCTGGTGTCAGCTCGGCGCTGGCCGAGCGCCTCACCGGCGGACGCTACGTTGATGTCGACATCGACCGCCAGGCCGCCGCGCGATATGGACTAAACATCGCTGACGTCCAGTCCATCGTGGCCAGTGCCATCGGCGGCGAGAACATCGGCGAAACCATCGAGGGTCTGGCGCGCTTCCCGATCAGCGTGCGCTACCCACGGGAGTGGCGGGATTCGCCAGAGGCTCTGGAGCAGTTGCCGATCTACACTCCTCAAGGCCTGCAAATCACCCTGGGCATGGTGGCCAGGATCAAGACCACCGACGGTCCACCCATGTTGAAAAGCGAAAATGCCCGGCCCTCCGGCTGGGTATATATCGACGTGCGTGGTCGGGATATCGCCTCGGTGGTGGCCGACCTTCGCAAGGTCGTCAGCGAACAGGTCGAGCTGAAACCGAGGATGAGCCTCACCTACTCAGGGCAGTTCGAGTTTCTCGAACGGGCCAATGCCCGGCTCAAGCTGGTGGTGCCGGCCACGCTGCTGATCATCTTCGTCCTGCTTTACCTGACTTTTGCCCGTTTTGACGAGGCCTTGCTGATAATGGCCACCCTGCCGTTCGCCCTGACCGGAGGGATGTGGTTCCTCTATGTGCTCGGCTACAACCTGTCAGTGGCCACCGGCGTCGGCTTCATTGCCTTGGCCGGCGTCGCCGCCGAGTTCGGTGTGATCATGCTGCTCTACCTGAAGAATGCCTGGGCCGAACGCGAAGATGCCGGCGACGCTACTGAGGAGGATCTGCTCGCGGCGATTCGCGAAGGCGCCGTGCAGCGTGTGCGACCGAAGGCCATGACGGTGGCGGTGATCATCGCCGGCCTGCTGCCGATCCTCTGGGGCAGCGGCACCGGCAGCGAGATCATGAGCCGCATCGCCGCACCGATGGTCGGCGGCATGGTGACTGCACCCTTGCTGTCGTTGTTTGTCCTGCCGGCCGCCTACTGCTTGATGCGGCGTCGGCACCTACCCCCTCACGTGAACAATCAACGCGCCGTTTCTGCGGGACCTTAAGTAAGGAATAACCAACTGCAGGAAGGAAAAGTTCTTCCTGCAGTTGGAGTTGTAATTGCGACTGGATTTACTTCCAATGCTGTTCGAATTGTAGGTTTTAATATTCAGAAACACTAAGCGCCCGGCGAATTGCCGCTTCCCTCCTATATCTGCCAGTTTCTGGCATGTCGCTTACCAAAATGTAATTTTCGCCTCAGCTTGATGACAGGTGGATTTTCTAGCATTCCAGTGGGAAAACCGAAATTAAGGTGAATGGAATGAAAACAATCCAAACAGTCATGGCAATATCGTTCTTGGTAGTTTCCCCCGTTGCATTGGCTGAAGGCGGGGCTGATCGGGTATTTGGGCGAATGCTCCAGTCCAATGAGAAAGCCATGGCGCAGTACGCTGAAGCGCAAGGTAAAGCGGCGCCTGCAGTAAAGCACTACAAGTATGGGATGACGTTGGACATCTCCAAGGTGGTGAGCGTTACACCCAGCAGCAGTGCTTGCGGCGTAGTGCCGGCACGTATGACTTATGAGGACTCCCGAGGCGAGTTGCACACCATTGAATACCGCGTCCAAGGCTTTGGCTGTCCCCATGGCGGTTAATTAACGAACAGAAGAACTGGGTAGTTTAAACACTACTTGCTTACTTTCTGCTGACAGAAAAGTAATTTTGAAGTCACCCTGGCGTTAGTTTGCGCGTGGAACTATGGCCGTGGTGCGCATCAGCGGGCTGAGCGCACCACCTGTTCTTAATAAGAAACCATTAACAGAAGAACTGCCAATCACGCCAGGAGTAGAAAATGAACAACAAGAGCCTGTTTGGCCTATCGCTCATTGCGTTGGGCATCGGCGTTGGGCACGGCGCAATGGCCGATGAGCCAAAACCAGAAGGCTTCATCGAGGGCAGCAGCCTTACCATCCTCAACCGCAATCTGTACTTCAATCGCGATTTCCGCAAAGGCCAATCGAGTCGCACCGGTAACGGGTTTTCCGAGGAGTGGGCCCATGGAATCATGGGCCGGTTCGAGTCCGGCTTCACCGAGGGCACCGTGGGAGTCGGGATTGATGCCTTCGCCATGTTGGGGATCAAGCTCGACTCGGGTGACGGCCGATCCGGTGCCGGCGGTTCGGTTGACGTCATGCCCTACAACAGCACTGGTCAGCCCGAGGATGATTATTCCAAGGTCGGGGGGGCGGTCAAAGCCCGCTTCATGGATACCGTCATCAAAGCCGGTGATGTATTCCCGGTGACGCCGGTGGTGCAATACGGCGATTCGCGCCTGCTCCCGGAAAGCTTCCGGGGAATCACCCTGGCCAACACCAGCATCGATGGGCTGACCCTGCAGGGTGGGCGCCTGCATGCGATGAGCCAGCCCAACTCCAGCAGCATGCGGGATGGTTTTGCAACCTTCTACGCCGGCGCGGTGGACTCGCCATGGATCGCCTACTTTGGCGGCGATTACTCAGTAAATGACAACGTTGCCGTCAGCCTCTACACCAGTCGCCTCAAGGAAGCCTGGAACCAGTACTACTTCGGCACCACGCTGAGCTATCCGCTGGCGGATGACGTAGCGCTGATCGGTGGGTTCAACTACTACAAGGCTGTTGATGAGGGAAAACAGCTCCTCGGCAGCTTCGACAACAACATCTGGAGCGGCAAGGCCGGGGTGAAGTTCGGCGCCCACAGCGTCATCGTGGCTTATCAGCGCAACAACGGTGACGATGACTTCGATTACCTGCGACAGTCCGATTCGATCTACCTGGACAACTCCATCCAGTACAGCGACTTCAACTCACCGAAAGAGCAATCCTGGCAGGTCCGCTATGACCTGGACATGGAGTCCTTTGGCGTCCCCGGCCTGAGTTTCATGACCCGCTATGCGCAGGGTTGGGACGCGGATTACACCAACGCGAACGCCGTCTACATGCGGCGGGATGCCAATGGCGATCCGCTGACTAATCAGAAGCGCTGGGAGCGAGATATCGAGGCCAAATACGTGATCCAGAGTGGCTCGCTCAAGGACCTGTCCTTCCGTATCCGCCAGGCCACCACGCGGGCGACCGACTTTGAGTCGGACCTGGATGAGTTCCGACTGATCGTCGAATACCCGCTTGAAGTGTTGTAAGTGACTCTGGGTGGACTCCCCGCAAGGTGTTCACCCCGATCCATCACCATTACCTCCATTGTGCTCCCTTGGAGGTAATCCTCGGCGCCTGCGGGCGCCTCTTTTTCTCCCGTCCGAAAGCTCAGCCAGAGCGACGACTGTCTGTCCCCTGATGCGCCAGAGGTGGAACACAGTAAAGGAGACAAGTATCCAGTATCCAAGACCTTGAAGGAGCATAACGAGGCTTCAATGGTTCAGAACCGGCTACAAGCGAGGGGAGAAAAAAGGAAAACCCGGCCAACCTTTTGGCTGGCCGGGCGTGCCGGTCGGGCTTGAGGTTACTTGGCCGGGTAGTCGGCGATTACCTGGTCGGTACCCGCCTGAGTCAGGCCAATGACTTGATAGGCGTCTTGTTTCCCGCCCACTTCCATGCCGGGAGAGCCTGCCGGCATCCCCGGTACGGCAATGCCCCGCAGATCAGAGCGCTTGCTGAGCTCGACGATTTGCGCAGCCGGGACATGACCCTCGATGAATTTGCCATCGATCACCGCGGTATGGCAGGACGCCAACCGTGGCGCAACGCCGAGGCGCTGCTTGACCGAGGTCATATCCGACTCGACATGATCGATAACCTTGAAGCCGTTGGCTTCAAGGTGTTCCACCCACTTCTTGCAGCAGCCGCAACTGGCGCTGCGGTGGACATCAACCGTCAAAGCTTCCGCTGCTTGGGCGGCGGAAACGGTGAACAGAGAGGCGAGCGCGAGAAACCTCAGTACTCGATGAGATTTAGCTTTCATGGACGTGCTCTTTGCCATCGGCATGGGTGTGGGATTTCGGCGCCGGCGCTGTGTCGTCCTGAGCTTGCTCCGCCTCATGGTGATGGACTTCACCTTCTTCGCCGCCTTGGTGATCGGTACCGCCCTGGGCGGCCGGTTCAGCGGCATGATGATCCTCTTGCTGGCTGGCTGACTCACCCGCGTGGTGATCTTCAGCCGCCTGCCCAGCGCCATGGTGATCATCGCCCGCGCCATCCTGGTGGCTGCCGCCCGCGGACACGTTGTCGCCGTGCAGGCCTTCGTGGTTGTGCATCTTGGTTTCACCACCACCGTGCTGATGGCCACCGCTGCTGGCCACCAGCGCGCGGTACTGCTCGGCCTCTAGGGTGGGAAGCTTCTGCAGGAACGCCACTATGCCCCAGATGTATTGGTCACCCATGCTCCTGCCCCAGGCCGGCATGCCTGTGGCCTTGATACCATGCTTGATGATCCAGAAGGCACTTTCCGGGCTGCCGTCGACGCCGACCTTGGTCAGGTTTGGCGGCGCCGGGTAAAGACTCTGACTGAGTTCGGTTTGAGCGACGCCGGGGGCCAGGTGGCAACCGATGCACATGGAGTTGTAGTTGCCGGCGCCGGCGCGAATCAGCGCTTCATCCTCCAGATTCGGCGCCTGGAGATCCCGCGCTCGTACTTCGATCGAACGCTCCCGGGCCATAGTCAGAAAAGCGTGGATGGGGGCCAGGTGCGGATCATCGGCGCCCACATTGACCAGGCCGAAATACGCCACGCCCATGACACCAACAAAACCCACCGTGCTCGCAATGGCTAAGGTCTTTATTGTTCTTTTCATGTCGGCCTCTCAAAACCACATCCGGATACCGGCAACGAAGCGTGCCTCGTCTACGTCCTCACCTTCGTCGTGCAGCATGTCGGCGGTATTGCCATAGGAACGGTTCCACGTGACACCGATGTATGGGGCGAATTCACGAAGGATTTCGTAGCGCAGGCGCAGACCGACTTCGGTGTTGGCCAGGCCCGAGCCAACGCCACGCTCGTGATCGTTCTTGCCGTAGAAATTCGCTTCTGCGGTCGGCTGCAGGATGAGTCGATTGGTGAGCAGAATGTCGTAGTCGCCTTCCAACCGCGCAGCGGTCTGGCCATTCTCGCCAACGAAAGCGGTAGCTTCAGCCTCGAACGCATAGAGCGCCATGCCCTGGAGACCGAAGGCACCCCAGGTCTGTGGCGACCCGGGTTTGAAGTCCTGGCGAACACCGGTGACGACATCCCACCAAGGGCCGATGGAGTGCCCCCAGAGCGCCTGAACTTCGGCCTCTTCGGTCACCCCGTTAGTGCGCTCACCTTCCGAACGCAGCCATAGGCGGTCGACGTCTCCGCCAATCCAGCCGGAAGCATCCCAACTGAGCACACTTCCTTCGTCGGCGTCCTGATACTCCAGTTGGTCGATCAGGAAGAAGGTGTTGACCTTGCTGTCATGAATGCCGTGCCCAGGTAGCGGCGGGAAGGCCGCTTCGCGATCGGCATCGGTCAGGACTGGAATAGGCGTCCGACTGGTCGTGGTGGAGGCTGCATCAGCCGAACCCTGGTCCATCTTGCTGTGATCCATGCCTTGCATCTGGCTATGGTCCATGCCCTGCATTTGGCTGTGATCCATACCCTGCATCTGGCCCTGGTTCATCTGGCTGTGGTCCATGCCCTGCATCTGGCTATGGTCCATCTTGCTGTGATCCATGCCCTGCATCTTGCCCTGGTCCATCTGGCTGTGGTCCATGCCCTGCATTTGGCTATGGTCCATCTTGCTGTGGTCCATTTCCTCGGCCGCACTCGCCAGGCCTGCATGTAGGGCGCTGAACGAGACCAGCAGCGCTAGGGCGGATGGAGCTGAAATCCTACTGATCATGAGCCTGGCCCGCTTTAGCCTCGTCCGCGTTGTGCTCGTGCTTCATCGAGCCGTGATCCTTCATCTGGCTGTGATCCATGCCTTGCATCTGGTCATGATTCATCTGGCTGTGGTCCATCTGCCCGTGGTTCATCTGGCTATGGTCCATTTGCTGCGCCTGGGCTGCCTGACCTTTCTGCAGGTCAGTATTACCTTCACCGGCGAGGGCTACCGGAACCATCAATGCAGCGGTGAGGCCCCCGGCCACAGCCACGGCCAACGCACTGCCCATCAAAGTCTTGCGCTTCATAATTTCGCTCATTGAAAGATTCCTCATTCGTCCACACGGACTTCGCGGAACATGCCCATTTCCATGTGGAACAGCAGGTGGCAGTGGTAAGCCCAGCGACCCAGAGCGTCCGCCGTGACGCGGTAGCTGCGTTTGGAGCCCGGCGGCATGTCGATGGTGTGCTTGCGCACCATGAAGTTGCCGTTCTCATCTTCCAGGTCACTCCACATGCCGTGGAGGTGAATGGGGTGGGTCATCATGGTGTCATTGACCAAGGTGATGCGGACACGCTCGCCATACTTGAGGCGCAGCGGCTCGGCATCGGAGAACTTGATGCCGTCGAACGACCAGGAGAATTTCTCCATGTGACCGGTCAGGTGCAGTTCAATGGTGCGGCTGGGCTCGCGGCCATCCGGATCGATGAAAGTGCTTCGCAGGTCGGAATAGGTCAGCACGCGGCGGCCGTTGTTGCGCAGCCCCATGCCCGGATCGTCCAGCTTGTGGGTTGGGGTCATGGTCTGCATGTCGACCAGCGGGTTGTTGGTCTCGGATGCCGGGTGGGCCTGCATCTGGCCACCCATGCTGCCATGGTCCATGCCAGCCATCTTGCTGTGATCCATGCCGGACATATCGCCTTGCATGGTGCTGTGGTCCATCCCAGCCATCTTGCTGTGATCCATGCCGGACATATCGCCCTGCATGGCGCCGTGGTCCATCCCAGCCATCTTGCTGTGATCCATGCCGGCCATATCGCCTTGCATGGTGCTGTGGTCCATCCCAGCCATCTTGCTGTGATCCATGCCGGCCATATCGCCTTGCATGGCGCTGTGGTCCATTCCCGCCATCTTGCTGTGATCCATGCCGGCCATATCGCCCTGCATGGCGCTGTGGTCCATCCCCGCCATGCTGCCGTGATCCATGCCGCCCATGCTGCCATGGTCCATGCCCATGTCACCCATGCCAATCAAGGGACGGGGATCGATCTCAGGCACCGCAGCGCTCAGACCCTCACGCACGGCCAGGGTGCCGCGGGCATAGCCGGTGCGATCCATGGACTGGGCAAAGATGGTGTAGGCCTGTTCACTGGTCGGTTCAACGATGACGTCGTAGGTTTCCGCTACGGCGATACGGAACTCGTCGACGCTCACCGGCTTGACGTGCTGGCCGTCAGCCGCCACCACGGTCATTTTCAGCCCCGGAATGCGAACGTCGAAGTAGCTCATGGCTGAGCCGTTGATGAAGCGCAGACGAATCTTTTCGCCCGGCTTGAACAGGCCGGTCCAGTTGCCGTCAGGCGCCTGGCCGTTCATCAGGTAGGTGTAGGTGTAGCCACTGACGTCGGCGAGGTCGGTGGGGCTCATCTTCATTTCAGCCCACATCTTTCGGTCCGCCACGGTGGCGGCCCAGCCTTTCTCGCTCACATCGTTGATGAAGTCGCCAACGGTGCGCTTGTGGAAGTTGTAGTAGTCCGACTGCTTCTTCAGTTTGGCCATGACGCGGGCTGGATTTTCGTCTGTCCAGTCGCTCAGCATCACCACGTAGTCGCGGTCGTACTGGAAGGACTCGGGTTCCTTCGGTTCGATCACGATGGGGCCGTAGACGCCGATCTGTTCCTGCAGCCCGGAGTGACTGTGGTACCAGTAGGTGCCGTTCTGGTGGACCTTGAACTTGTACTCGTACATGCCATCCGGGGCGATGCCGTGGAAGCTCAAGCCCGGCACGCCGTCCATATTGGCCGGCAGGATGATGCCGTGCCAGTGAATGGAGGTGTCTTCGCTCAGGCGGTTGCGCACGCGCAAGGTGACGGTATCGCCTTCGCGCCAACGCAGAATCGGACCAGGAATGGTGCCATTGATCGTCATGGCCGTACGCGCGGAGCCCGTGATGTTCACTGGGGTTTCACCAATGTACAAATCGAATTCGGTACCGCTCAGCACAGTGGGCTGACCAGGGCTGGTCACCGCCCAGACAGGAGTGCGCCAAAGGCCCAGTCCGCCCAGAATGCCACCGGCGGCCAGGCCCTTGACGAAGGTTCGCCTTGAGGTTTTGCAATGCATGCCGTGTATGTCCAATCAGTCAATGGAGCCAGCGCTGAACAACCAACGCGATTAGGCTGCCGCACCAGGTGATTCCTGTTCCCTAGAGGGCTTGCCCGCGGTCGGCCATCCTTGAGGCGCGCGCCCGCGAGCATACAAGCTGCCACATCCCTACCTTTCAGAAGATTACATTTCTGTAAGGTTGGCCAACGCGCCCCGACTCAGCAGTTGGCATGTTCAGCCGATTTGGCCTTTTCAGCGACCGACGACTCGGCCTTCTGCTGCTCCAGGCGGTAGGCTTCCATCGACGCCTGGGCGAGCTTGTCGGCCCGCGCCATGGTCCGATCACCGCCACCAGCAGCCATGGCGAAGGACGAAGCAGTCAGGGCGGCAACAACAAACAGAGCTTTCATGGATTTCATGTGGGTATCCTCGAATATGTGCGGGTTAGCCGGGTATGTCCGGGCTGAGTGTCAGACTCGAAGCCACCTTAACCACCCCGTGCTGTCAGCAACCTGAGCTGAACATTACAGTTGTGTAAGGTTGGCTTTTCCTACTCGTGAAGTCGCCCGCTCGCTCTGTCGTGTCCATGGCATGTCGGATAGAGACTTCCCTTCGCATTCGCTGGCCGGACTGCCAACTAGTGCTACAGCGCAATCCGGATGAGCTGCAGAGCAGCCAAGTGTCCGGGATAAAACAGGTACCCCCAGCGCCGGACCGGCCAAATGGCGGGGGCAAATGCCTGACGTAGCAGCCAAAGTCCTGCCATCGGCGTAGCAAACGCAACGATGAGGGGGGCCAGCGTCTCTACCGCGAGTCCGGTATCAGCGAGCCATCGTGTACGGCTATTGGCCAACGCGGCTATTGCCGCCGGGAGCAACCACCACCCCCAGGATCGCTGCAGACTGAGAAGCAAGGCGGCTGGCAAGAGCACTCCGAAGGCGCCGTACATCAAGCGTGAGTGCAATGCGGTAGCGATCAGCAGCGTCGCTATGGCCAGCCACGAGCTCGTGCGGTCGCGGTTGTGGATGCCCCACGCCAGGAGCAACCCCAGCATCAGAGTGGGCATCACATTGAGCGTGCTGCTCAACGGCGAAAGCAATCGGTAGGGCAGCTCAGAGATGACGGAGAAGGCGATCAGCCAGCCCAAATAATGAACGTTGCTGTCGGTGAACAAATCACCGGGACGGGAGCGGGCAACGTTGGTCGCGATTCCCAGGCAGAACAGCGGAAACGCTATCCGGCCAACGACGAACAGCCAGTGCGCGTCTGGCCACAGATAGCGGAGGTGATCTATCAGCATGGTCGCCATGGCGACCCACTTGATGAGATCCAGGCTGCCATTACGACTTGAGGCAATTGGCAGTTGCATCACCGCAGTCATCCGGACCACCCCGAAGTCAGCAAGTAGCGACTGGCCTGAGTCCAGTACAGTCGATCATGGGGCAACCACGCCCACCAGCAAGTCACCATTCCCCTGTGGGCCCAGGGCGACTCTCTCGGCAGCAAGCGTGAGAGCCATTGTCAGTACCGGCCCCATTAGGGGCCGGCCTGAAATCAGGGCGACTAGGCACTGACCCTGGTGGGATAGCCCAATGCCTGTACCAACTCACTTACGCGCTCGGCTGCGACGGCACTTTCAACACTCACCTTCCCGGTTGCGCGATCGACTGTGACCTGGGCCTCCGAATCTGCTGCCTGGATGGCCTTGGTGATCTTGCTGACACAACTGCCACACCCCATACCGGAAACTTCCAAGACGAACATAGCGGGCCTCTCATGCTGGAGCGGCATCTCTTGCCGCAAATACAGCTTCGACCTTGACATGATGGGAAGGTCAAGCCCGACTTGGGCTTATTTCGGCCCCAGCAGCTCTGGCATAGCCTGAGCTGGCGGTAAGCCTTTCTGCATTTGCAGGCGGCCCTTTGCATCGCGATAAACGAGCGTGGGCGTGGCCTCGCTGCCCAGTTCCGTCATCAGCGCCAAATTGGCGTCGAGCTGCTCCTGGACAGCGTTGGGCACCGTTTCCAGAGCCTTGAGTGCGCTCACGTTACCGGCCATCTCATGCTGTTTCAGCGCGGCTTCTGGTTGCTTGGCCGTCAACAGTGCCGCGGACTTGCCGGCGCTGTCGGGACTAAGCAGGCCCACCATGATGTGGCGCAACTGGACCTTGCCGGACTCAACCCAGGGGCGCGCCTGGTGCCAGAACTTATTGCAGTAGGGGCAGTTCGGATCATCGAACATGTAGACGATGCGGGGAGCATCCTTGCGCCCATCGGCAATCCAGGTGCTTTTTTCCAGGCGTGCCCACACCTCTTTGGCCATTGGTTCAAAAACCAGACGGTCGAGCGTTGCACTCGTCAGATCCTCGCCCTGGGCATCGAACAGGGTACCCACCAGGACGTGCTGGCCATCGGCCGTGAGGTACAGAGCCAGCCCTTGGCCGTTGTAGCGCGCGGCATAGCCTCGCAGACCGCCAGGTGCCGTGAACTCGCCCACGATGGTGACGCCGCGTGCCTCAATCGCCTTGATGGGCGCTGGCAGCTCCGCGGCCTGGGTGACTGCGGCGAGCAGAAGGCTGGCAAAGGTGAGCAACAGGGGGAGGTACTTGTGGCGCATCATGGCTGAGGCCTCTCTCGCGTAATCGCTAGGGCCCCCCGCGAGTATCACGGGGGTATCTCACCGATCAGGTACGACCTGGCGACTGGTACACCACCTATCTTCGCGCCGCTTGCCGTACCTTGGTAGCTGACCGATTTAGCCGATGTCCGTACGCCGCAGGCGCAGCGCGTTAAAGACCACCGAGGCTGAGCTGACGCTCATGGCCAGCGCGGCAATCATTGGCGACAGCAGATGACCAGTCAGCGGATAGAGCAAACCGGCCGCCAACGGTATGCCCATCGCGTTGTAGAGGAAGGCAAAGCCCAGGTTCTGGCGCATGTTCTTCACGGTGGCCACGGAAAGCTGCCGAGCGCGCAGGATGCCCATCAGGTCGCCCTTCACCAGGGTCACTTGAGCACTGTTCATCGCCACATCGGTGCCAGTCCCCATGGCAATGCCGACATCGGCACGCGCCAGTGCGGGGGCGTCGTTGATACCGTCGCCGGCCATTGCAACACGGCGGCCGTAAGCCTGCAGGTCGGCCGCCAGTTTCTCCTTGTCCTGGGGTTTTACTTCGCCGTGGACTTCCTCGATCCCCAGCTGCTTCGCCACCGCGCGGGCCGTGGTCACGCCATCCCCGGTGGCCATGATGACCTTCACCTCTTCGTCCTGGAGACGCTTCACCGCCTCCTTGGCGCTCGGTTTGATCGGGTCGGACACCGCCAGCAGACCGGCCAGCACACCATCAACGGCCAGGTACATGATGCTCATGCCTTCCACGCGGAGCAGCTCAGCTTGATCTCTGAGCAGGGCGATATCCAGCCCAGCGTCCTCCATCAAGGCGGTATTGCCGAGCTGCAGCTGTTTGCCTTCCACCTGGCCACGAACGCCAATGCCGGAGCCGGACTCGAACGCCTCCGGCTTGCTCAGGACCACCCCGGCTGCCCGTGCATGGTCGACGATCGCATGAGCTAAGGGGTGTTCGCTGCCCTGGTCCAGGCTGGCTGCCAGGCGCAGGACCTCTGCCGGCGCGAACCGATTGGTGCCCACAACGCTGTGAAACATGGGGCGCCCTTCGGTCAGGGTGCCGGTCTTGTCCACGATCAAGGTGTCGATCTTGCACAGGTTTTCGATGGCGCTGGCGTCCCGGAACAGCACGCCACTGCCGGCCGCCTTGCCGGTCGCCACCATGATCGACATCGGCGTGGCGAGGCCCAGTGCACACGGACAGGCGATGATCAGCACCGCGACCGCATTGATCAGGCCATAGACCCAACCAGGTTCTGGCCCGAACAGCCCCCAGCCGAAGAAGGTCAGGACCGCGATCAGCACCACCCCCACGACAAAGTAGCCGGCGACGATATCCGCCATTCGCTGCATGGGCGCCTTCGAACGCTGGGCACGGGCGACCATCTGGACGATCTGCGACAGCACGGTGTCCGCGCCGACTTTCTGCGCTTCCATCACCAGGCTGCCATGGGTGTTGAGCGTGGCCCCAATGAGGGTCTCACCGGCTTTCTTCATCACTGGTACCGGCTCACCGGTCAGCATGGACTCATCGACGGCGCTCTCGCCCTCCAGCACGACCCCATCGACCGGGACCTTCTCTCCTGGACGGACCCGCAGATGGTCACCCGTGTGCACGTGGGTCAGGGGAATGTCTTCCTCGCCGCCATCGGCGTTGATACGCCGCGCGGTCTTGGGGGCGAGCCCGAGGAGTGCCTTGATGGCGGCGGAAGTCTGCGAGCGCGCTTTCAGCTCAAGCATCTGCCCCAGTAGGGTCAGCGAGATGATCACCGCGGCTGCTTCGAAGTAAACGCCGATACGGCCGTCCTCCATGAAGGTCGCCGGAAAGGCTTGAGGGATCAGGGTCGCGGCCACGCTGTAGAGGTAGGCGGCTGCCGTCCCGAGGCCAATGAGCGTCCACATGTTGGGGCTGCGGTGACGGATCGAAGCGATCCCGCGCACGAAGAAGGGCCAGCCGGCCCACAGGGTTACCGGCGTCGCCAACACGAGTTCGACCCAGTTCTGGATCGCGCCATGGAGCAACTGCATCTGGTGGGCAGTCATGGCCAGCAAAGTCACGATGATGGTCAAGGGCAGGGTCCACCAGAAACGTCGGGTGAAGTCCTTAAGCTCCGGATTTTCCTCCTCTTCCAGCTCCGGGATAACCGGCTCCAGGGCCATGCCGCAGATCGGACAGCTGCCGGGGCCGGGTTGGCGGATCTGCGGGTGCATCGGACAGGTGTATTCGGCAACGCCTGCACCAGGCGCCTGCGCGACGGCCGGCTGACCATGGTTGGCGTGCCCGTGGCCCGCATGTGCATGGTCGCCAGTAGGGCCGGTGTATCGCGCCGGTTCCGCCTGGAACTTGGTCAGGCACTTCTCGCTGCAGAAGCGATAGGTTTGCCCCTGATACTGCTCGCGAAAGCGGCTGTCCGGCGGCACCGCCATGCCGCACACCGGATCGCGCTGACTTCCATCCGGTTGCTCATGCTGGTGTGAGTGGTCATGGTCGTGCTGGCACGATGCGGTGGGCATGGACTAGTTCCCTCTGTTATCCGGCTTGGTGGAGTCTTCGCGGTCCTGGTGAGAATGCCCACCGTGGTTATGCCCGAAGAGGTGCATCAGCGGGCAAAGCAGCAGGATCAAGTAGGGCAAAGCCAGGGAGAGGTGGCCGTAGTGCTCTCGCGCTACATAGAACAAGCCGATCACAACCAGCATGATCAGCGCGATGCCCCCTTTGCTCCGCCAGAAGGGTGTGGCTGGTTCGGGGCCATGGCGATGGGTTTCCGTCATGATTCAACTCCTGAGCTAAGGTGGAGGTGTCGTCCGCTGCCGCGTTCCTCAGCCTAGACGACACCCCGTGTTCACCAGTTGACGCCAGTCAATTCGCTCACTGCACGTTGACCGGACCGACCATGCCGAGCTGATAGTGACCGGGCACGTTGCAGGCAAACTGCAGGCCGGTGGTTTTGCCAAAGGTCCAGATCAGCTCCTTAGTGGCTCCAGGCTCGACCAGCATGCTGTTGGGGTCGTTGTGTTCCATGCCGACCATCTTCATACCGCCCATCGTATGGTCCATTGCCTGCATGTCGTGATTGCGCCCCGTCGGGCTGAGCGTGCCGTTCTGAAACATGGCCGCCATTTCTTTCTGGTGCGCGGCATGGGCGGCCGCTTTACCCAGGTTGAACTCGTGTAGCACCGCGCCGTCATTCTTCAGCACGAACCGGATGGTTTCGCCGTCTTTGACATCGATGCTTTCCGGGGCGAAATAGACATCGCCCATCTTCACCTCGATGGTGCGGTCAACCTCTGCCAAGGTGCCGGGTCGCCCAATTTCGTCCTTCGCGTGGCCCGCATCGGCTTGGGCGATAGCACCGGTGACCAGGGAAACAGTGGCAATCAGGGAAGAAGCGAGCTTGGTATTATTCATTTTGAACCTCGCAAGATGGTGTGGTTTGAAACGCCTCTGATGCTAGCCAGGCGGAGTTGCCGGCAGACTTACGCGAAAACTACATATCTGTAAGGTTCGACGGACCTCATGCCCCCTAGTGAGTGGTTCCGGAGGCATGGGTCGTCGACTCAGCGCATCCCCAAACTGCAAATGCGTCAGCGATAAAAAGTGCGGCGCCAAGAAGGCGCCGCCAGGCCAAAGGAGCAATCACGAAAGGCCTTGAAGATGGGGGAATTCTTTAGGGATGGCATTCTTTGTCGGCCATCATCAGCTTGTGCTCGCGCATCATTTGCCCGAGCACGTCATCGACCAGCTTGTCGTGCTGCTCCATCCACGCCAGATGCTCCTCGCCCGTCATTCCCGGCTTGGGATGCTCGTTGTGGAGCTGCGTCATGATGTCGTCGAGCATTTTCATGTGCTCTTTCATATGCACATGGCGCTCACTGGCCGGCGCCTTCTCCGCCTGAATCAGCACGGCCTCGGCCTTGTCCCGCATCTGCTCGATGCGTTGGAAGGTGCGATCACTCCCGCCTTCGGCCCACACGGCAGAAGACAGCAGGAGCGAACCAACCAGAAGCAGTGGTTTCAGTGATCTCATTGGGCAGTCTCCCTACAGGTAGTGGAGCCGGCCCTTCTGGATTGGTCGTTCGGGAGCCGGGCGAGCGCACAATCGCTCATGCTTGCACCCTAGACAGCGCTCCCTGACAGTGGCCTGAAGCCAGAATTACATTTTTGTAAGCTTGTGCTTGGGGGGAGGTATTCACTGCAAACTGCGTCCATTCGCCACACGGATACTGCCCAATGAAATTACTGGTTGCCGAAGACGAACCTAAAACCGGCACTTACCTGCAACAGGGGCTCAGAGAGGCTGGGTTCAATGTCGATCGGGTCATGACGGGGACTGATGCGCTTCAGCATGCCCTCAGCGAGTCCTATGACCTGTTGATCCTGGACGTGATGATGCCGGGGTTAGACGGGTGGGAAGTGCTGCGGATGGTTCGCGCCGCCGGGAAAGACGTCCCCGTACTGTTCCTAACCGCCCGGGACGGGGTCGATGACCGGGTGAAAGGGCTTGAGTTGGGCGCCGATGACTACCTAATCAAACCCTTTGCATTTTCCGAGCTCTTGGCACGGGTCAGGACACTCCTGCGCCGGGGTAACAGCGTACCGACCCAGGCGATCCTGCGAATTGCGGACCTGGAAATGGACCTGCTGAAGCGCCGCGCCATTCGCGGTGGCAAACGCATCGAGCTAACAGCCAAGGAATTCTCCTTGCTCGAACTACTGATGCGCCGGCGCGGTGAAGTGCTGCCGAAATCGCTGATCGCCTCGCAGGTCTGGGATATGAACTTCGACAGCGATACCAATGTGATCGAGGTGGCTGTCCGCCGTCTGCGCGCGAAGATGGATGATGACTACGCCGTGAAGCTGATCCATACCGCCCGCGGCATGGGTTATATGCTTGATGGGCCCGACCCAGAATGAGGCATCTCTCCCTGACGGCGCGCATGAGCCTGATGTTCATGCTCGCGGTGACAGCGGTGCTGACCGTGGCTGGGCTGAGCTTCAACCACTTGAGTCAGCGCCACTTCAAGTCGCTCGACTACCAAGTCCTGGTGGAAAAACTGGAGTCGGCACAAAGCATCCTGCAGGGACTACCCAGCGTGACCGACTTCACCGAGCTGAAGCCGCAGCTCAGCGCGTTGCTGGGTGCCCACCGGGACCTTGCGGCGATTATTCTGGACAGCGATGGCAAGGTGCTATTTGCGGAGCCTGCCATGGTGAATGTTCCCCAAGGCCTTCGTGTCCGGTCTGCCCCCACCATGTGGGAGTGGGGAGATCAGGAGTTCATGTACCGCGGCTTGACGGCTGAGCTCAACGTCCCGGGTCTGGCGGCCCCATTGACCCTGTTGTTAGTGCTGGACGTGACCCACCACATGGCTTTTTTTGAGGCCTTGCAGCGCTGGTTCACCATTGGGCTGATCATCAGCGCCCTGGTCAGTGCAGGACTGGGCTGGGTCGTCGCCCGCAGCGGGCTTCGCCCACTACGACAAGTGACCCAGATGGCCGCATCAATGTCGGCCAAATCGCTCAAGGAACGCATTCCGATGGAGCCGGTGCCATTGGAACTGCAGCAGTTGATGTCGTCATTCAACGCTATGTTGGCTCGGCTGGATGAGGCCTTCGTGCGGCTCTCTAACTTCTCCGCGGATATCGCTCACGAGTTGCGGACACCGGTGAGCAATCTGATGACTCATACGGAGGTTGTACTGTCCCGGAAACGGGATATCGAGGCGTATGAAGACAACCTGTACTCGAACCTCGACGACCTCAAGCGCATGTCGCGGATAATCGACGACATGTTGTTCCTGGCCAAGGCGGACAATGGCTTGATCGTGCCGCAACGCGAACAGATCGAGTTGGAGAATATCGTTGGCAAGCTCTTCGAATACTACCAACTGATGGCGGATGAACGCGGTATAGCACTCAAACTCTCAGGCCTGGGTAGTGTCCGTGGTGACGTGCTGATGCTGGATCGCGCTATCTCGAACTTACTTTCCAATGCCCTTCGCTATACCCCGCCTGGTAAGACCATCACGGTGAGAATCGCCCAAACGGATGCGTCGACCAGGCTGAGTGTCGAGAACCCGGGCGAATCTATCCCCGCTGAACACCTCAAGCGCCTGTTCGACCGCTTCTACCGCGCCGACCCCGCACGGCGAGAGGGTAGTCCCAGTAATGCCGGCCTGGGGTTGGCAATCACCCGGTCAATTGTCGAAGCCCACCGCGGTCGGATCTGGTGCACGTCGGCACACGGCCGTACCGCTTTTCACATGGAGTTTCCTCGGCTAGACGAGACAAGGGAGACCGTATGACCAAAGAGCAACTTCGGGCGGAACTGGAGCTGCAAGCGCGCAGTTTCGTCGAGCGCGACGGAGGTGAGGTGGTGCTTTACGCCGCTCAGCGCAAGCCAGATCGCCAGCCCTGGCGCAAGAAACCCAGCGTGCTAGATGAAGCGTTCCAAGCGGAGGTGCAAAAAATTGCCAACCAGCGGAACGCGGAAACCTGAGGGGCTTCCGCGTGAACCCAATGCAGGGGATTGGGTGGCGTGGCCAGGCCTGGATATCTCCCGGGCTGGGCGTCTTTGTTGGGCAGGCGGGTAGCCACGATTGTCATTGCCACATGGCCCACCAGATCACTATTGGTCTAGCCGCCGAGTTGACCGTACATACCCCGGATACCGCTGTCAGGGCCCGAGCTGTCTGCATCCGCGCCGGCGTCATGCATCGGATCGAAGCGGTAGAGATCCTGTCGATCTACCTCGACGCATTGTCCGAAGAGGCCGGAGCCCTTCATGCTGGGGCGGACATCGTGCCTGTCGACATCGACATGGAGGACATCGCCTTCCTGCGTAGCTTGCTGGCAGAGCCGAACAATTCAACCCAGCAGATGCGAGATGGGGTTCGCCAGACCCTCAACCTGGCCAACGGCCCTGCCATTGATCCAAGGCTGCAGACAGTACGCGCAGTTCTTCGACCAGCCTCGGGACCCACGGGCACAGAGTTTCCTCAGGCAGGTGCTTTGACGAGGGGGCCGCTAAGCGGCCCCAACGCTCTGTCACCGAACTGGTGATCGATTACGAATGGATGGGACGTGCGGGCACTTCTTCGCGGCAGTGATGGCATTGAACGGCATAAAAAGGCCGCTCTCAGGCGGCCTTAGGGGGAGCATTACACGGAACGAGTTTGATTGTAGTCCAGAATCAGTGATCGCCTGATTTCCCAGCGCATACGAGAGTGCCTGATCGAAGCCACCATGCAGCTGAAGCTGCTCGGCCATGTCCTGCCCGGCCAATGAAGCCGGACGCCTCACCGACAGGAACGTTACAGCTCAACTGTCGCGGAAAAAATCATCGCGCCTAACCAAGCCAAACGCATCACCGCCGCTCTCGGCTTGCTCATCGGATAAGGCCTGGTGATCTGCGAGCCGGGGGCTACTTCCTGCCCTCAACGTCACCCCAAAATGTGCCCGCCAAGCTTACTGAATTGTAATCGAACGGTCGGCGGTAATGTGGCATCGTGTCCTAGCTCTACGAAGTGGCTAGCTTGATCCATTACCTCGGTTCAGGGCCTATCAGGACGCGGCATACGCTTGGTATTGGCTAGTGGTTCTAACCAGAATCGAGAAGTAAAAACTAGAAATTCCCCACCAAACCTCGTACCAACAGCTTACGCTGTGAGGAGTCTTGCATGTCATTCTTTAAAACTACTACCGCAGCTGTTGCACTTGGCGCTGGTTTGCTGTTGAGCGCTATGGCCCAAGCACATCCAAAACTGGTGTCCTCTACCCCTGCAGAAGGCTCGACTTCCACAGCACCTTCCAAGATTGAGCTGCATTTCTCGGAAAACCTCACGGCTCAGTTCTCCGGTGCGAAGCTGATCATGACCGATATGCCCGGCATGCCGAATTCCCCAATGGGTGTTAAGGCATCTGTCTCCGGCAGCGATGATCCGAAAACGATGGTCATCACGCCCGCCTCTCCGTTAACCACGGGTACCTACAAGGTTGAATGGCGAGCAGTCTCTTCCGACACTCACCCCGTAACAGGCAGTCTTGTTTTCAACGTGAAATGATCCATGAGCGACTCAATCAACATCGCTGTCCGCTTCGCTCTTTATATGGATCTCATGCTGCTGTTTGGATTGGCCATATTTGGTTTGTACAGTCTCAGGGGAAAAGAGCGGGTATCCGGCGCTGTCTTGAACTTTGAGTCGCTTCTTTTCGGCGCAGTAGTTGCTGGCATATTTCTGTCACTCGCTGCCATGTTGTTGCTTGCCAAGGCAATGAGTGGCGTTTCAGGATTTATGGAGCTTAATCACCATATCGTCGAAATGGTGATTACCGGTACTGACGTCGGCTTCACGTGGATGGTTCGTATAGCTGCGCTTGTTCTGGCGGGTATAGGCTTTACACTAAACAAACGCCTTCCGACCCTGAGCCTGTGGCTAGTTACTGTGTGCGGCGCCATCGCCCTGTCAACCCTCGCCTGGACTGGGCATGGTGCGATGGATGAAGGCAATCGCCGTTATATTCATTTCGCTAGTGACATCTTCCACCTTTTGGCAGCAGGTGGTTGGCTGGGGGCTTTGGCGGCATTCGCTTTATTGCTACGGTCAAAGATACTCAGTGGCGAACAAGAGGTGAGAATTCTTTCCCGAGTTCTTACCGGGTTCGAATCAGCAGGTGCGTTGATTGTAGTTAGCCTAGCCATTACTGGTGTTGTAAATTACCTGTTTATCGTTGGCCCAACACTGGATCGAATAACACTTAGCACTTATGGCGCGCTACTATTTTTGAAGATTTTGCTATTTGCAGCGATGCTCGCATTAGCCACGCTGAACCGTTTTCACTTGAGTCCACTTTTGGCACGATCGATCCAGAGTGGAGAATACAGTGGCGCGGTTAATGTGTTGCGACGCAGCATGGCCATAGAGTTCTCAGTAGCAATAATCATTGTGTGCCTAGTTGCTTGGCTGGGCACCTTGAGCCCTGAGATGGATATGGGCACTGTGTAGAGCTAGTGTGATGCCTCAAAATTGGCGTTCCCAGGCGCAACTGCTATAGCTGCTGGTGTCAGCCACCGCAGAGGGGCGGCGATGAGCTCTCAGGACATTATTTTAAGTGAGGAAGAACGGGTTGAATCGTCGGACGTGCTTGGCGACGATTAGTCAGCGTGATGGGCGGTGGGCGCGGGTGATCCTGTTGATCGCCCGGAGCCATCTCCCCAAGATATTCACGCGCTTGAGCCACCTCTCCCTGGTATTGGTCACCGGCATGCTCGCTACTCAAGCCCACAGCCCTCCACCCGAGTGCTCCGGCCACAGACATCGCAACTAATGTCTGCCGTGGCTTCCGTCAGTTGAAGTCTGTGGGAGTCAGGCGCTCTCGCCTACTCCCAGCTGCTCAGATACGTCATGGCAGCCAACCTGGAGAGGTTGGTCTTCGTTGGCAGCAACGCGAACTACGTAGTCGGCAACACGGTGGGTAACCACATCACCGGAGGCTTTGGCGGAGACGTGTTGTTGGGCAACGGCGGCGACGACTCGCTGATTGGCCTGGAAGGTGACGACTCACTGGACGGAGGCACCGGCAACGATGTGTTGCTAGGTGGGCTAGGCAATGACTCGCTGATCGGAGGTGTCGGCAACGACTTGCTCGAAGGTCAGGAAGGCAATGACGCGCTGGCTGGCGGCTCGGGTGACGATGTGCTGCTTGGTGGGGACGGCGCCGAAGTGCTGCAGGGTGGAACGGGTAATGACGTACTGGTGGGGGGCGCGGGCAACGACATCCTCGATGATGGATCCGGAAGCGACATCTTCCAGTTCGCCGCCGGTTTCGGTCATGACCAAATCATCGGCTTCGACGGTAATCCGGCGGGAGGCCAGGATCTGCTGGATGTCGCCGCGCTCGGCATCAACGCAGCAAATTTTGCCGCGTTGGTGTCCATCAGCGGCACCGTTGCCCAGACCGTAGTGACCATCGGTAGCGACAGCATCACGCTGGTAGGAGTCAACGTCGCGTCAATCAACCAGAGCGACTTCGTAATGGGCGCCTGATATCCCACGTGACACGATATCCGCCACGGCGAAAAATTAATGTCGCCGTGGCGTTGCAATCAGCGGGGTTGGTACAAAATCCCCCGTGATAGGGCTCTCGCTCCGGTCATCCCATCTGGACGCCAACGCTCAACTTGTCATGTGGCGCGTCAACCCAGTCCAGCTTATCGAGGTGCCGCTTGCAGTTGATGTACTGCTGCCCAACTACCTCATCTATCCAGCCAAACTGCTCGATGACCCGTGCATTCACCCAGCCGTTGTAGGCCAAGGACAGCACTTGGGCTCGCCAGCCGTCGTGGTATCCCTCTACACGTTCGAATCGACGCCACCCCTTTAGAGCATCATCGGAGCCCAGCCAGTACCACTCGCCGTAGTAGGCCTGATCAAACACCGCGAACTTGTTCTTCCTCGCCCAGAAGCTCTGACTGACTTCCTGTTTGCACTCTTCGAAGTTAAACAGCCCTCCATAGTGCAATGCCTCCAAGGCATGAGCGATGTGCTGCTGGGCCAACTTTCGAGCCATGCGGCGAACTATCCCATCGAACACCGAATCAGACATGGGCGGGGCCCTTACTGGGGTGGAAGTACAGGGAGGATATCAGGCGACCAAAATATTGCTCGCTGCCGGGTATACCAGTCAGTCCATCCATCACCTGCAACCGCGTATGTAAACCTGTCAGCTACCCTTAAAGTTGTCCTAGAGAGAGGACATGTGGCCACTACGGGCAACCCATCATTGGCACTTTGGCGCAGCGCCTGTGGCGGCCACTTCAAACTTCTAAGGCCGTCACGGAAACTTCACCCCTCCCCGAAGTGAATGCTCGCAGCCGTGACGGCCTCTTTTCCTTACTCGGATTGACTCGACGTCAGCGCCTACCGTCTCACGGCGAACGTGGCGTCAGTCTATTTTCCTGCGGCACAGGGAAGGGGAAGCCAAGCACCGGGAACTTGCCGCGTACACGGTTCTGGGCTTGGCAGTTCTTGACGCAGTTTGTGGACGGCGGAGCCACTTCCACGGAGTCTTCACCCAGCACACCACCCATCCGCCCACCACTAGCAACCCGCCACACCGAAACACCGCCGAACTGGCTCACACGGGTGGCAACTTGGGTGCTGTCTCGCCCAACAAACTTGGGTGACAGGTCATTGGCGAAGTTGACCCGTGGCGTCACCGGCACCGGCGCACAGCTGGGGTTGAAGTTCGGAGGGACGCACAGCGGTAGGTTCACGTTCGTGAAGTTGGGGTTATCGAAGTAAAAAACTCCGTCTGCCAATACATGGGTGAAGTCGGTCGTAAGGCCATCCGCACGCTCCGGCTCCATCTGGAATATCCCGCCCTGGGCACAATCCTTGGCCTGGATCTTCATCCCGACACCGGGACCATTTCTTGCCAGCAGGACATCCGGGCCATCCAGCTCAAGCGTAAGATTCCCATTCAGCGTCGCCCCTTGGAGATCAGGAGTCTTGCTGGCGAAGATTGTGGTCGGCACACCTCCAGTCATGTCCAGAGGATTGGGCGCCCCAGTCAGCGTGTAGTTGCGAACACCCAGCGTGGCCGCGTCCACCACAAACACCACGAACTTGCCCCGAACCGTGAAGCTGGCGCCCACACCGCTCGCGGGGATTGTCGTTTCGGTAAGTCCGCTAACAGGCCCACCCGGAAGTTCGACGGTAAATCCGCCCCCCTCGCAGCCCGCATCTTTGGCGGCGTAAGCCTGCTGGCCCAGCAGTCCTGATGACAATGCCGCTAACGCGAGCAATCCAGCCCTCATCAGGTCAGGCTTCTTTGTGGGGAAAATTGTCTCCGAGGCAGGTAATTCCAATCGGCGGTTCATGATGTGATCCTCATGCACACAGGGGAACGCCAACCGGTCCATACCTAGTCGCCCGTGGGGAGCGGCCAGCCAACCAGCACGGCCAATATCTGCAGCGTGATAGCGCAACTGCGGTTCCGCACCATCCTTCCAAACCAGTCAGCACCGTCTAAAGCGTGGGAATTTTTCCCACGAGATGAGGCTAGTTCTGTCTCCCGAGGAGTCAACGACCGAACATCGGGGTATGAATCAGCTGTGGCGTTGGCGCCCAGAGCGCAGCTCGTCTTGGCGGTTTTCTTTCCCTCCGCCGTCCATCACCCTCGCGCTTGCCTGCATACACCAGGTGTATCGTGAAAGTGTCCCGTCAGAAGGACAGAAAGCCATCGCACGCCCCCTTCCCCATCGGGCACATGGAACGCGGTGGCTTTCCTATTTGGGGCGGGAAAAGTTACGGGAGCGTCATCACCAGATACAGGGCAAAGCAAGCGGTAGTGGCAACCGTTGCAAGCACAAGGGCGTTCACCAGTTTCAGGCTTCTTTCTTCGTCTGCATCGCCGGTGTAGCTGACAGCAGCAATCAGGCCCATGTGCATTAACCAGATGACGGCGGCTGTCCCTGCCAGAACAAATTCCCTTTCCATCCTTGCCCCTTGTAGCGGTCCATTCGTGCCAGTGGACCCTGCCCAGTCCACTACACTTAACGTACTTCGCAGAGCGCGGAGCCAGTTGCCTTAAGGCCGTTACGGCAACCCCTCCCCCATGCGCAATGCTCGCAAGCCGTAGCGGCCTCTTTTCCCCCAACGACATTCCTGAACATGCCCGTCATTCTCGAATCAGTATTGACCTGCCCACATTGCGGCCATGCCCGGCAGGAAACCATGCCCACGGACGCCTGCCAGTACTTCTACGAGTGCAGCCAATGCAAGTCACTGCTGCGGCCCAAGCCGGGAGACTGCTGCGTGTTTTGTTCGTTCGGCTCCGCACCCTGCCCGCCTATCCAGGAGCAACGTGGGTGCTGCCAAAGTAAGACTTAGCCTACGATTTCTTCCGAATGCTGAGACTTCCCCCAATGACAGTGGAGGGATCGCTATGTGTGGCAGATACGTTTCCCCGGGAGACTGGGCCATCGAACACTTCTGGCACATCGGTGCCCGTAAATCCGAGCGCTGGATCGAGAGCTTCAACGTCGCCCCCACCATGCAAGTGCCTATGCTGTGCCTGACCCCGCAAGGCGAATTGGAACTGGTGGCTGCCCGCTGGGACCTGATTCCCTTCTGGTGGACTCAGCCCAAGCCACCGGATTTCAGCTTCAACGCCCGTAGCGAGGCAGCCGCCACCATGCCCATGTGGCGCCAGAGCCTGCGTACCCATCGTTGCCTGATGCTTGCTCTGGGCTGGTACGAATGGAACAAACACCAGCAGGTCCGAGGCAGGTCCGGCTACAAGACAAATCAGCCCTACTACCACCACGGTATCGACAATGGCGTACTGGCGATTGCTGGCCTTTGGTCGACCTGGTTTGGCCCAGAGGGGCAGAAAGTGGTCTCTTGCGCGATGTTGACCAGGGACGCAGCGCCGTCGGTAGCCTTTGTCCATCACCGGATGCCGGTGATTCTGCCCGCCGAACAGTTCGACTTGTGGCTATCGCCCAGCACGCCCATTAAGCAAGTTGAAGACGCTGTCGCGCTGAGCCGGGAAGATTTCTTTGCTTATCCCGTGTCAACGGAGGTGAACAACATTCGAAACGACTCTTCCAAGCTACTCAAACCGGTAGAAATTGTGCCGATGGCGTAGAGCTGGCAGTAAATGGGTACAGACTTATTTTCTCGACACTGAACGCCCACTTTTGGCCGGTTCAGTCCGCCCAATGCTGCGCGCCACGATGCCAGCCCCCAACCGTAGCTGGTACCACCTTCCTTGAATTATTCCGCCTCGAAAAACACCCAATGTTGGGGGTTATCCCCCACAGAAACGGGGGCGTCTTTTTCCGACTGGGTAGGCGAACGCCTCGGTGCCTTTTCCATAGCCATTCTGTCCTGGGGTAGCGTCCGTGGTATGGCAGTTGCTTGGTTCCCGGTAGCCGGCCGGCGGAGCCGAGGTCGCCCAAAAGGCCTGCTTACATTGCAAACCAGTGCTTTTTCAGGCGTCCGTCCAGCCGGCGGTGTGGTCGATTACATCAGTGCACACCGCAACCAGTTGGATGATTTGTCACGGCCGTCTTGGTTACGTCCTATCCGTCCCACCCGGTGGAGAGGCATTGATCGAGACATCGTTCTAAGGTCGAGTCACGGCTCCTCATTTGGACACAGATCTCGTGCTGGTTGTCGCATAGCCCGCCCCCCAGGTTGGGGGCGTATCGAGACGATACCGAAACGGAGATTCACCATGCTTATAAAGCAATGCTTGTTGGCGCTGGCAATCGGTGGCGCCTTATCCGCAACAACCGTGCTAGTGCCCGACTCCA